>NZ_JBEZKI010000004.1:0-119886 GCF_040651615.1 Streptomyces sp. NPDC048417
CCCGGAGAGCCGGACGGCCACTCCTGAGAAGCCACTGAAGGCAAGACCCCATAAGCCACATCCGGCCCTCCCGGGCCACCTAACAACTTACGGAGACCCGATGAGCAAGCAGAGTGAGATCGAGGCGCTGCGCTCCGCCTACCAGCGGGACCTGGCCGACGGCGTCGACCGCTTCTTCGAACCCCGCCGCACCACCTGCCCCTGGTGCGGCTCCGGCCGGCTGACCACCCGGCTGCGCACCACCGACCTGCTCCAGCACAAGCCCGGCCGCTTCCTTCTGGACCGCTGCCAGGAGTGCGGGCACACCTTCCAGAACCCGCGCCTGAACGGGACCGGCCTGGAGTTCTACTACCGCGACTTCTACGACGGCCTCGGCGAACAGAAGATGAGCGGTACCTTCGGCGGCCGCACCAAGATGTACCGGGGCCGCGCCGAGTCCATGCTCCCGCACGACGCCACCCCCAAGAACTGGCTCGACGTCGGCACCGGACACGGCCACTTCTGCGAGGCCGCCCGCGAAGTGCTGCCCGGCACCGCCTTCGACGGCCTCGACTTCACCGACGGCGTCGAGCTGGCCGCCCGCGAGGGCCGGGTGGAGCGCGCCTACCGGGGCGCCTTCCCCGAGCTGGCCCCCGACCTCACCGCCGGCTACGACGTGGTCAGCATGTTCCACTACCTGGAGCACAGCACCGACCCCGACAGCGAACTCCGCGCCGCCCACCAGGCGGTACGCCCCGGCGGCCACCTCCTCATCGAGGTCCCCGACCCGGAGAGCCGCTACGCCCGTCTCCTCGGCCGCTGGTGGCTGCCCTGGCTCCAGCCGCAGCACCTGCACTTCGTTCCCGTCGCCAACCTCCGCGCCCGCCTCACGGAGCTGGGCTTCACGGTGGTCGCGGAGCAGCACGCCGAGGCGCACGACCCGGTGGACCTGCTGGCCGCCGTCTGGCTCGCCCTGGACCACACCGCCCCGCGCGAGGACGCCCCCTGGCTGCCCCGCCCGCCGGGCGCCCTCCAGCAGACGGCACGCGCCGCCCTGCTCCTCGCCGGCATCCCGGCCCTGATCGCCGGCACCCTCGCGGACCGCTTCGCCGTACGGCCGCTCTCGCGCCGGCTGCGCGTCTCCAACGCCTACCGGATCGTGGCCCGCCGCGACTGAGCCCTCAGAGCACCTTCGCCCGGATCATCGCCGACAGCACCAGGGCGCCCGGCAGCAGCGGCACCCAGTCGGTCAGCACCCGGTAACCGATCACGGTCGCGGTGGCCACCGCGACCGGGGAGCCGAACGCGGCCAGGGTGATCACCAGCGCCGCGTCCACCGCGACCCCGCCGGGTACCGGTACGGCACCCCCCGCGGTGCCCGCCGCCAGGTACGCGAAGATCACGGTGCCCCACGACAGCCCGAGCCCGAGCGCCTCCCCGGTGCAGGCCAGCACACTCGCCTGCACCAGCGGCATCGCCGTCGCGCCGCCCCACAGGGCCAGCACCCGGGAAGGCCGGGCGTGCACCGCCCGGGCGTCGGTGAGCGCACTCCGCACCAGCCCGGTGATCGGCCGCCGCAGCGGTCGTACGACCGCCATGGCCACGCCCACCAGGGTGAGGACGGCGGCGGCCGGGATCAGGACCACGCCGTCCGGGACCAGCTCGCCCAGCCGCCGCCAGGCGGACGAGGACAGCAGGAACCCGATGAGCACGACCGTCTTCGCACCCGACTTGGCCACCGAGTACAGCGCGATCGAGGAGGTGGCCCGCTCCAGGGGGACGCCCCGGGTGCGAAGGAAGCGGACGGTGACGGCGTGTGCGCCCAGCCCGGCGGGCAGCGCGTGGTTGGCGGCCCCGGCGGCGAACTGCGAGGCCAGCAGCAGCCCCGGCGGCAGCCGGTCGGGCACGGCACCCTGCCGCATGCAGGCGGCGACCACCCAGGTCAGGCAGGTGAGACCGCCCGCGGCCAGCAGCCACGCGGGTTCGGCACGAGCGAGTCGGCCGACCCCCTCGTACAGCAGGGACTGGTTGGTCAGCCCCCAGACCGCCGCGATGAGCAGCGGGGACAGGCACAGGGCGAGCCGGAGCGGCCGGCCGGCCGTCGAGGGGGTCGACAGGGTGCGCACGGGCGCGTCGGAGCAGGACGAGGACAGTGACGACAGTGAGGACACGGGGACGTTGTCCTTCCACGGCGGGCCGCGGTGGGGAGCCGCAGGCGAGCGGGACCGCAGGCATGCGGGACCGCTGGGGAGCCTTCCCGCCCCGTGTGACACCCGGATGTCGGAAAACCGAAGGCCCGGGGGCGGGCCGGTGCCGCGGGCACGGCCGTACCCGGCCGACCGGGTAGCCTTCCAGGGGTACGCAGCACGCGACAGGGGAGGATCCGGCGGTGCACGTCCAGGAATGGCTCGACTCGGTACCGGCGGTCGCCGTCTACGCCGTGGTGGCGCTGGTCATCGGGCTGGAGAGCCTGGGCATCCCGCTGCCCGGCGAGATCGTGCTGGTCTCCGCCGCGCTGCTCTCCTCCCAGCACTCGGGCGTCAACCCGTTCGTCCTCGGCGCCTGCGCCACCGCGGGCGCGGTGATCGGCGACTCCATCGGCTACGCGATCGGCCGCAAGGGCGGCCGCCCGCTGCTGGCCTGGCTGGGCCGTAAGTTCCCGAGACACTTCAGCGAGGGTCACGTCGCCACCGCCGAGCGCTCCTTCGAGAAGTGGGGCATGGGGGCGGTCTTCGTCGGCCGCTTCATCGCCCTCCTGCGCATCTTCGCGGGCCCGCTGGCGGGCGTCCTCCACATGCCGTACTGGAAGTTCCTGACGGCGAACCTGCTCGGCGGCATCTGCTGGGCGGGCGGCACGACGGCGGTGGTCTACTACGTCGGCATCGTGGCGGAGGACTGGCTGAAGAGGTTCTCGTACGTGGGCCTGGCGGCGGCGGTCCTCTTCGGCCTCGCCTCCATGCTGATCGTGCGGCGCAAGGCGAAGAAGGTCCAGGTCACCGAGAAGGAAGCCGAACCGGTAGGCGCCGGGGAGTAGATCTGCCAGGGGCGCTGGGCTGTATCCATGTGCGGCTCCGCCGCGTGGGCGCGACCAGCCCCCACCGCGCCGCACCCGCTACTCCACCTACTCATGCACCCCACGATGCGCCTTCGCCAACTCCGCATACAGGGTCCCGTTGAGGGTCACCCCCTGAAGCTCCTCCTCCGACAGACTCCGCTTCACCTTCGCCGGCACCCCGGCGACCAACGACCCCGCCGGCACCACCATCCCCTGCGGCACCAACGCCTGCGCGGCCACCAGCGACCCCGCCCCGATCACGGCCCCGTTCAGCACCGTCGCCCCCATCCCGATGAGGCAGTCGTCCTCGACCGTCGCCCCGTGCACCACCGCGTTGTGCCCGATGGACACCCGCTCGCCCACACTCACCGGAAACCCCGGATCGGCGTGCAGCGTCACGTTGTCCTGCACATTCGCCTGCGCCCCCACGGTGATCTTCTCGACGTCCCCCCGCACCACCGCGCCGTACCAGACACTCGCCCCGGCCTTCAGCGTCACGTCCCCGATCACCGAGGCGGTCGGCGCCACGAACACGTCGTCCTCGATCTTCGGCTCGCGCCCGCCGATCCCCACTATCAGCGCCTTCTGCGTCATCACGGTCTCCCATCGCCATCGCCATCGCCATCGACGTCCTCGGCAACCTAGCTCACCCCCTGGGGCGAAGATCACAGCAGCCCACCCTCTTGTCGGTGGCTCCCTCCGCGTAGCGTGACTCCGTGCCGAAGCCCAAGAACACGTTCTCGTCCTGGTGCCGCCGCCTCGCCCAGCGCGCGGTGCACGCGGGCTGGGCCTGGGTGCAGCGCACGGGCTCCGTCACCGCAGACCACCCCGGCCGCTTCCGGTTCGGCGCGATCGGCGAAGCCACCCGCCTCGCCTTCCCCCTGGGCACGGTCTTCGGCGAACCCTGGATCCACCTCGGCTCCCACTGCATCGTCGGCGAACAGGTCACCCTCACCGCGGGCCTGATGCCCGACCTCGACCTCGGCCCGGACCCGATCCTGCGCATCGGCGACGGCGTGGTCCTCGGCCGCGGCAGCCATGTCATCGCCGACACCACCGTGACCATCGGCAGCGACTGCTACTTCGGCCCGTACGTCTACGTCACCTCCACCAACCACTCCTACGACGACCCGCACCAGCCCATCGGCAGGCAGTGGCCCCGCATGGAGTCCGTGGAGATCGGTCCGGGCTGCTGGATCGGCACCGGCGCGGTGATCCTGCCGGGCGCGCGGATCGGCCGGAACGTGGTGGTGGCCGCCGGCGCGGTGGTCCGGGGCACGGTGCCCGACCACGCCGTGGTGGCCGGCGCGCCCGCCCGGGTGGTACGCCGCTGGACCCCCGACACCGGCTGGCAGCCGCCGCTGCGGACACCCGCACCCGTGCCGATACCGGAGGGCATGACCCCGGAACAGCTGCGCGCGCTGGCGGAGCTGGACGAGGAGGGCGTGGCGCGGCTCGCCGCCCTGGAGAGCGAGAACTGACTCAGCCGGTGGCCAGCAGCAGTGTCCCCACCAGCGCCAGCCCCGCCCCCGCCGCCTGCACGGCCCGCAGCCGCTCACTGAGGAAGCCGCGGGCTGCCAGCGCGGTGACCACCGGGTAGAGCGAGGCGAGCACCGCGGCGACGGTGACCGGGCCGTGCTGGGCGGCGACCGTGTACGTGCCGTTGGCGGCGACGTCGGCGAGACCGACGAAGCCCAGCGCCGGAACCGTGGACCAGTCGAAGCCGCCATCCGGCAGCCCGGGCCCGCCCTGCCGCACGGACAGCCACAGCGCCGCGCTGCCTGTCACGACGCTGGTCAGCCGCTGGACGAAGAGGGCCAGGAAGAGGCCGGTGACAGTGGTGGACGCCTCAGTGATCAGCGCGAACACGGTGCCGAAGCCGCCCGCCGAGACCAGGGTGAGCAGGATCGTCCGGCGCTGGACGGGCGCGCCGCGCAGTTGCGGGCCGCCCGCCAGGACGACCCCGGTGACGGCGACCGCGATCCCCGCGAACTGGAGCAGCCCCGGGCGCTCGCCGAGTACCAGCCCGACTCCGACCGGGACGGCGACACTCAGCGTGGCCAGCGGGGAGACCACGCCCATCGGGCCGAGGGCGAGGGCCTTGTAGAAGCTGAACAGCGCGACCGGCCCGACCAGGCCCGCCGCGAACGCGAACCAGAGCCGGGGCCCGGCCTCGCTCCAGCCGCCGGTGGCGACCACGATCACGCCGAGGACCGCCGCCGCGATGCCCTGCGAGAGCACGACCACGGTGAGCGCCGGGGTGCGTCGCGTGAGCAGCCCGCCGCCGAAGTCGGCCAGCCCCCACAGGAGACTGGTGGTCAGGGCGAAGAATGCTGTCACGGCCCGCCTCGCAGTACAGTTCGGTGAACGATCAGGTACACCCCACCGTAGTTCACTCGATTGAACTCTGTCATTTAAAATATTGGACCGTGATGCTCTCGATGATGGACGGAACGTGTCGGACCTCGACCTGCTGACCCAGTCCCTGGCCCGCAACGTCAAGCACTGGCGCGCGGTGCGCGGCTTCACCCTCGACGTGCTCGCGGCCCGGGCCGGGGTCAGCCGCGGCATGCTCATCCAGATCGAGCAGGCCCGCACCAACCCGAGCATCGGCACGGTCGTCAAGATCGGCGACGCGCTCGGCATCAGCATCACCACACTGCTCGACTACGAGCAGGGCCCCAAGGTCCAGATCGTCCCCGTCGACAAGGCCGTACGGCTGTGGCACACCGACGCCGGCAGTTACAACCGGCTCCTGGCCGGCACCGAGGCGCCCGGCCCGCTGGAGATGTGGGACTGGCTTCTGATGCCGGGCGAGAGCAGCCCGTCGGAACCCCATCCGACCGGCACCGTGGAGATCGTCCATGTCACCGCCGGTGAACTGACCCTCACCGTGGACGGGACCGAGTACCGCGTGCCGACAGGCGCCAGTGCCTCCTTCGAGGCGAACACGGCCCATGTGTACGGCAACACCGGGGACGCGCCGATGGAGATGATCATGACGGTCTCCGTCCCGCCCGTGCCCTGAACCGCCCGCGGCCGGGCTGTTAGCGTGCGGACATGCGCGCACCCATCGGAGACTTCGACACCGCCGTCCCCGCCCCCGACTGCCTCGACGAGCTGACCGCCCCGGTCGCCGACGCCGTACGGCGCTGGAGCGGCGCGGTCCCGCCGAGCAGATCATCTACGTCGAGACCGATCCGCAGTGGGCGGACACCGCCGTCTTCGTCGAGCACTACGGGCGCGACCTGCTGGAACGGTCGGCCAACTGCGTGGTGGTGGCGGGCAAGCGCGGCGGCGAGACGACGCTGGCGGCCTGTCTGGCCCTGTCCACCACCAAGGTCGACGTCAACGGTGTCGTACGCCGCAGACTCGGCGCCCGCAAGGCCTCGTTCGCCTCGATGGACACCGCGACCGGGGAGACCGGCATGGAGTACGGCGGCATCACCCCGATCGGACTCCCGCGCGACTGGCTCCTGTTGGTGGACTCGGCCGTCGTCGACCTGCCCTACGTCCTGGTCGGCAGCGGCCGCCGGCGCGGCAAACTCCTGGTCCCCGGCAAGGCGTTCGCCGAGCTGCCGGGCGCGGTCGTGCTGGAGGGCCTGGGCGTCCAGGGCCTGTCAGACAGGCCCTAGAGCGTCGCGTGGTGGGCCAGCGCCAGGTGCGGGTCCTGCTCGCCGGGCGCGGGTGCCGGATCGGCGTGCACCAGGGCGGCCGTCAGCCTGGGTACGGCGTGCAGCAGTGCGTGTTCCGCCGCCACCGCGACCGCGTGCGCCTGCCGTACGGTCGCCTCGCCGTCGACCACGACCGCGACCTCGGCCCGCAGCCGGTGCCCGATCCACCGCAGCCGCAGCTCACCCACCGCCCGCACCCCCGGCACCTCGCACAGCGCCCGCTCGGCCCGGTCCACCAGCTCCGGGTCCACGGCGTCCATCACCCGCCGGAACACCTCCCTGGCCGCGTCCCGCAGCACCAGGGCGATCGCCGCGGTGATCGCCAACCCCACCAGCGGGTCGGCGAGCTGCCAGCCCAGTGCCGCGCCACCGGCCCCCAGCAACACGGCCAGCGAGGCGAATCCGTCGGTGCGGGCGTGCAGCCCGTCGGCCACCAGCGCCGCCGAGCCGATCTCCCGGCCGACCCGGATCCGGTACCGGGCCACCCACTCGTTCCCGGCGAACCCGACCAGCGCGGCCACCGCGACCGCCGGGAGATGCGCGACCGGCCGCGGATTCAGCAGCCGATCCATGGCGGTCCAGGCGGTGAAGGCGGCCGACGCGGTGATCGTCAGCACGATCGCGATCCCCGCGAGATCCTCGGCCCGCCCGTAGCCGTAGGTGAAGCGGCGGTTCGCCGCGCGGCGCCCGAGCACGAAGGCGATGCCGAGCGGTACGGCGGTCAGCGCGTCGGCGGCGTTGTGCACGGTGTCGCCGAGCAGGGCGACGGAGCCGGACAGGACCGCGACGACCGCCTGCGCCAGCGCCGTCACCCCGAGCACGGCCAGCGAGACCCAGAGCGCGCGCATCCCCCGCGCCGAGGCCTCCAGAGCGGAGTCGAGCTTGTCGGCCGTCTCGTGCGAGTGGGGGGTGAGGAGGTGCCCGAGGCGGTGGCGGAGGCCGCCCGGCGACGAAGGGGAGTGGGAGTGGCCGTGCCCGCGGTCGCCCTCAGGGCCGTGCGCGTGCGCGTGGGCATGCTCGTGATGGTGCTGGCCGTGGGCGTGCCGGTCCTGGGCGGGCGCCTGGTCAGGGTGGTGGCGGTCGTGGGCGTGCGCCTGCTCGGGGTGGTGGCGGTCGTGGGCGGGCGCCTGTTCAGAGTGGTGCCGGTCGTCCGCGGGTGCGTGCTCGTGGTGGTGCCGGTCGCTCATGCGGCTCCCCTCTCCGGTGCGCGGGACGTGGACATGCGACGCCCCCGAGGCCATTATGTGCTTATGAGCGCACGCATGCACCTATCACCTGCGCAGCATGCGCATCCGCGCAGCCCGGGCGAGGAGCAGTTCGCGCTCGCCGCCGAACTCCTGGCCCTGCTCGGCGACCGCACCCGGCTGACCCTGCTGCACGCCCTCACGACGGGGGAGGCCGACGTCACCACGCTCACCGAGGTGTGCGGTGCCGCGCGGCCCGCCGTCAGCCAGCATCTGGCCCGGCTCCGGCTCGCGGGCCTCGTGGGCACCCGCAAGGAGGGGCGCCGGGTGGTGTACTCGCTGCGCCACGGTCATCTGCGCCGGCTGGTCGACGAGGCGCTGAAGGTCGCCGACCACCGGCTCGCCGAGACCGCCACCGAGGCTTCTGCCGGAACCCCGGCCGATGTCACTGCCGCAGCTCCTACCGAAGGAGAGCGTTGAGCTTCTCCGGCAGGGCGAGCACCTCCGGGGCAGCCGGACGCCTCAGCGACCGGATCGGCGGCCGCATGACCGTCCCGCTCGCCACCGAGGCGATGCGGCACGTCTCCGCGTAGCGTTCAGAAGGCGGCGGCCGAGCCGAGGTACTGCTCGGCGAAGGCCGTCGCCGCCGCGCGTGAGGTGAACAGTCTGCGCAGCCGGGCCAGCGTGGTGCCCGCGAGGAACGGGTCGCCGGACGCGGTGCCGTGGTAGATGCCGGACAGGAACGCGGAGAACTCCTGGTAGTCCCAGACCCGGCGCAGACAGGCGTGGGAGTAGCCGTCCAGCCCGGAGTCGTCGCCCTTGGTGACGTGCGCGACGATCGCGTCGCCCAGCAGGAAGGCGTCGTGCAGGGCGAGGTTCATGCCCTTCGCGGCGATCGGCGCGGTCAGGTGCCCGGCGTCGCCGGCCAGGAAGAGGCGGCCGAACACCAGGGGTTCGACCACGTAGTTGTGCATGTCCAGCACGCGCTTCTCGACCAGCCGCCCCTCGTTGAGCGGCGGCGCCCCGGGCGCGCCGAGCCGTTCCCGCAGTTCGGCCCAGACCCGCTCGTGCGACCAGTTCTCCGGATCGTCGCCCGGCGGGCACTGCAGGTAGTAGCGGGTGACCTCGGGGCTGCGGGCCATGTGCCCGGCGAAACCGTTCGGATGGACGCCGAACAGCACACAGTCCGAGGACGGCGGCGCCTCGGCGAGCAGCGCCAGCCAGCCGATGCCGTAGTCCTGCCGGGAGACCCGCACCCGCCCGCCCGGTATCGCGTCCCGGGTCACCCCGCGTGCCCCGTCGCAGCCCGCGACGAACTCGCAGCGCAGGACGTGCCGTTGGCCGGTTTCGGGGTCGAGGTACGACACGGCGGGCCGGTCGGCCTCCAGGTCGTGCAGCGTGACGTCCCGCACCCCGAACCTGATGTCCCCGCCGCGGATGTCCGCGTACTCCCGCACCAGGTCCGTCACCAGCAGCGGCTGCGGATAGACGTAGTGGTGATGGCCCGTCAACTCGCCGTAGTCGAACCGGAAGCGCTCGCCGCCGAACCGGAACTCGCACTCGCTGTGCGTCTGCGCCCGGGCCAGCAGGGTGTCGGCCAGGCCGCGCTGCTGCAGGCCGCGGACCGCCCATTCCTCGATGATCCCGGCCCGGGGCCGGGTCTCGATGAACTGCCTGCTCTCGGTCTCCAGGACCACGCAGTCGACGGCGGCGGCCCGCAGGATGTTTCCGACGGCCAGTCCGGCGGGCCCGGCGCCCACGACGACGACCGTACGGCGTTCTTCGGAGGGGGAGTGGGGAGTCACCCCCACATTATGACGGTGTCCCGTCAGCCACGGCGGGGCGGCCATGGCTGACGGGACACGGGAGTCGGGGCGGGTCAGTGCGCCGGGGCGTCGGTGACCACGACCTCGTCGATGCTGCGCTGGATGTCCTCAGCCGTGGAGGCGGTCGCCTTGGCCCAGTAGTAGATGACGATCGAGAAGACGGCGATGACGGCGATGTCCCACCACAGCGGGATGTTCCCCTGACCGCCGAAGCCGCCCTGCCAGGAGATCAGGCCTATGCCCAGGAGGTAGACGGGCAGCCACTGCGCGGCCTTGAAGTCCAGCCGGGGTGCGTCCGGCAGGTTCTTGCTGTGGGCGTACCAGGCGTAGCCGCCGAGCAGCAGATAGCCGAGGACGATCGCCAGGCCGAGCCGCCACAGGGTGCCCCAGCCGGCCCAGTAGATGATCAGGTTGGCCACCACGAACGCCACCGGCGAGATCATCTTGCCGCCGGGCAGCCGGTACGGGCGCTCATGGCCCGGCAGCTTGTCGGCGAAGACGCCGTACGCAAGCGGAGCGCCCGCGTACATCAGCACGCTCGCGGAGGTGATGAAGCCGACCAGCTGGTGCCAGCTCGGGAACGGCAGGAAGCAGATCACGCCGGTCACGAAGGACATGACGAGACCGAACCACGGCACACCGCGCGCATCGGTCTTCGTGAAGATCTTCGGCGCGTAACCGTTCTTGGCCAGGCCGTAGGAGACCCGCGAGGTGGCGGTGGTGTAGATCAGGCCGGTGCCGCCGGGCGAGATGATCGCGTCCAGGTAGAGGACCCAGGCCAGCCAGCCGAGGCCCACCATGGTGGCGACGCCGGCCCACGGACCGCTGTCGCCCTGGTACGCGAGGTGGGCCCATCCGTGCGCGAAGGAGCTGTGCGACAGCGCGCCGATGAACACGATCTGGAGCAGGACGTAGATGACGGCACCGATCGCGACCGAGCCGAGCGTGGCGCGGGGCAGGTCCTTCTTCGGGTTGCGGCTCTCGCCTGCCAGCTGGATGGCCTGTTCGAAGCCGAGCAGCGCGAAGATGATGCCGCTGGTGCTGATCGCGGCCAGCACGCCCTTGGCGCCGAACGGCGCGAAGCCCTCCGAGTGGAAGTTGCCGGGGTGGAAGTTGCCGACCGCGATGATGAAGATCGTGGCCAGCGGTACGGCGATCTTCCACCAGGTCGCAGCGCTGTTGGTGTGCGCCAACACGCGCACGCCGAAGAAGTTCACGCCGACGAAGACCGCCATCAGCACGATCGCCACCAGCAGGCCGCTGGCTGTCAGGGTCTTGTCGGCGTGCTGGAAGTGCTGTGCCCACTTCCAGTGACCGGCGTAGCCGATCATGGCCTCGACCTCGATGGGCGCCACGGTCGCGGCCTGGAGCCAGGAGAACCAGCCGAACGACATGCCGGCCAGGCCGCCGAACGCGTAGTGGGGGTAGCGGGCCGTACCGCCCGCCACCGGGAACATACCGCCGAGCTCGGCGTGGACCAGGGCCAGCAGTACGATCGCGACCGCGCCGATCACCCACGAGATGATCGCCGAGGGACCGGCCTGCATGACCGCGTCGTGCGCGCCGTACAGCCAGCCGGACCCGATGATCGAGCCCACCGAGGCCCACATCAGGCCGATCAGCCCGACATCCCGCCTCAGACCGCCCGAAGGTGTGATGTCCTCCGTCGCGGCTTTCTCGACACTCACCATGTCAAGTGGCCTCTCAGTTTCTGAACGCAGATTTAACGAGCAAGAGGCCACAACTTAAGGGTGCGCGCCGCGCCGACTGAAGAGTGTTGCCCAAAATTTGACCCTCGATCGTTCCTGTCTTGGCCAAAGCTTCTGCACAGGTCAGAGACGGTCACAGAATGTCCGTATTCAGTTGGGAAACGTGAGAAGAAGGTAAGACAGGCCTGGTTCGGGCGGGGAATTTCGATGGTCGGGCAGCAGTCCATGGCTATGCCCGGACCGGCGGACCGCACCCGCTCGTACGCCGCCTCGTCCGCGACCGCACCGGCCGACTCGCTGTTGACGAAGACGTCCGCCATGTCGACCGGGACGGTGTCCGCAGGTGCGTCTCCGCTTCGTGTGGAGGTGACCCGGTGGGCCGGGTCGGTCAGCCGAGCCGTGGGATCTCGATGGCCGGGCAGCGGTCCATGACCATGTCGAGGCCGGCATCGCGGGTGCGGTCGTACGCGGCTTCGTCGATCACGCCGAGCTGGAACCAGACAGCCTTGGCGCCGATGGAGACCGCCTCGTCGGCCACGACGCCGGCGAGGCCGCTGTTCACGAACACGTCGACCACGTCGACTTCGAAGGGGATCGCGTCCAGCGAGGGGTATCCCACCTCGCCGTGGACCGTCTCCGCCTTCGGGTGTACCGGTACGACGCGCTTGCCGAAGCGCTGCAGGACCGCGGCCACGCCGTATGCCGGACGCCGCTGGTTCGTGGACAGGCCGACGACCGCCCAGGTGTCGCCCAGCTCGGTGAGGACCTTGCGGACTGTGTCTGCGTCGCCGAACATGCCCGGACTCCTTGAGGTTGATACGAAGACTGCCGTCCGTGGCAACGATGAGTCGGCCCTGGCGATTCCTCTGGGTCGCGGCCGGAGGCCGTGGTCTGCTCCGGCCCGGACGCCAGGAGCACCGCAGTGCCTGGCAGTTGCCCCAGGGATGCGATCGAGGAGGCGCGGCTGGTTTCCGGCAGCTGCCTTTTCACGGCCGTGCCCGAACTTAGAGGAAGGTCGCCCCGGCCATCCCGGAGATCGCCACGACGCCGCCCGGCAGCGCGTCCATCCGCCCCAGTTCCTTCGCCCGGCCGTTGAACGCCGTGCCCGGGGCGGGCGGTTGTGCCGGTACGGAGGAAACGGCCGGGGCCGGCAGCGGCGTCTCGTCGGCGCGCGGGATCCGGCCGTACGGCTCCTGCGGCCGGGGGCGGGGCGTGCCTGGCGGCAGGGGGTGAGGTCCTGGTCCACGAGCTGCCGCCGGGCGATCACGCAGTCCCGCGCATATGTCCCTTATCGTGGCTTTTGATGTCATGTCTCGGCGGATGGGACGGAGGGGGGCCGTGGCGTTCACGGAGTCGGCAGGCGGTGGTGAGCCGATGTCCTCTCCCGAGTCGGCCCCGGAGTCCGAGCGGCGGTCCTGGGCACCGCTGCTGGCGGTGTGCGCCGGGTATTTCATGGTGATCCTCGATGTGACGGCCATCAACGTCGCCGTGCCGGTGATCGGCCGGGAACTGTCGGCCTCGCTCACCGGCATCCAGTGGATCACCGACGGCTACACCCTCGTCTTCGCCGGGTTCCTGCTGACCGGTGGCGCGCTGGGTGACCGGCTGGGCAACCGTCGGATCTTCTGCTCGGGCGTGGCGGTGTTCACCCTGTCCTCGGCCGCGTGCGCGCTCGCGCCGAGCACCCCTTTCCTGGTTGCGGCCCGGCTGGTGGAGGGGCTCGGTGCGGCTCTGATCGTGCCCGGTTCCCTGGCCCTGCTCCAGCAGGCCTACCCGGCGCCGGCCGCACGCTCTCGGGCCTTCGGACTGTGGGGTTCGATGGCGGGCACCGCGGCCGCTGCCGGCCCACTGCTGGGCGGGCTGCTCGTCTCCACGTTGGGCTGGCGCTGGGTGTTCCTCATCAACCTGCCCGTCGGTGTGGCCTGCCTGATGCTGACGTTGCGGCATGTGGCACGCTCGCCCCGGCGCGCCGCCCGGCCCCTGGACTGGCCGGCGCAGTGCGCGGTGGTGGCGGCGGTGGCGCTGCTGACCGCGGCGCTCAACGAGGCCGGACGGCGGGGCTGGTCCGATCCGGCTGTACTCGCCGGGGTGGGCCTGGCCGTACTGGCCGCCGCGGTGTTCGCGGTGCGCGAGCGGCTGGCCCGCTCTCCCGTCCTTCCGCCGAGCCTGCTGCGCTCTCGTGCGATGAGCGGTGGCGCCGTCATCGGCCTGCTGTTCAACTTCGGCTTCTACGGCATGGTGTTCACCGCCAGCCTGGAATTCCAGCACCAGCGCGGCTTCAGCGCCCTCGGCACCGGGCTGGCGCTGTTCCCGGCGGTGGCGATGACCATGTTCGCCTCCGTCCTGTCCGGGCGGCTGAGCCGTCGCACCGGCGATCGTCCACTGGTGGTCTCCGGCATGCTCCTGGCTGCCCTGGGGCTGGCCGGCTGGGCCGCGGCGGGAGCCGACCCGGCCTACCCACTGCTGGTGGCCCCGATGATGGCCGCGGGGTTCGGTACCTCCTTCGCCCTCACCGGTTCGACCGCCACCGTGATGGGCGCCGCGCCTTCGGCGTACTCGGGTGCCGCCTCCGCCCTGTTCAACACCACCCGCCAGATCGGCAGCGCCACCGGCGTCGCGCTCGGCGGCAGCCTGCTCGCCACCGCCACCGACTACAACACCGGGCTGCGCACCAGCATGGCCATCGGCGCGCTCGCCTACCTGACCGCCGCGGGCCTCGCGTGGCTGCGCGTGCCGGCGGCACCGAGAAGGACCTGACCTCCTTCCGGCGGGCCGAGCGCCAGGTCGAAGAGGCGGCCGGCGCGGTCGCCCTGGACGAGGCGCTCACGGAGGTCGGCCGGCACGCCCGCGTTCGTGCCGTGAGCAGGGTCACGTCCTGAATTCGAGGGGGCCCTCATGTTAGCCTGGACCCATGAGCCAGCAGCACGTCCTGTCCACACCCCGGGGGCCGGCCAAGCCGCTGCGGCGGGACGCGCAGCGCAACAGGGACGCGATCGTGGCCGCCGCCCGCAAGGCCTTCGCCGCGCAGGGGCTGGACGCGTCCCTGGAGGGTGTCGCCCGCGAGGCGGGTGTCGCGATCGGGACGCTCTACCGGCACTTCCCCCGCAGGCTCGACCTGGTCGAAGAGCTTTTCACCGCGAAGTTCACGGATCTGCTGGCCGCGGCCGAAGAGGCCGCGGCCATGGACGACGCCTGGGAAGGGTTCTGCCACTACCTGGAAAAGCTCTGTGAGCTGCAGGCCTGTGACCACGCCTTCAATGACCTGGTCTCGGCCCGGCTGCCCATCCACGCGCTCGGCAGGGGAATGTTCGAGCGCGCGGCGGAACGGGGCGCCCAGATCTTCCGCAACGCCCAGGAGCAGGGCGTCCTCCGCGACGACGTCACCCCGGAAGACCTCGCTTTCGTGATCTGGTCCCAGGCCGGGATCATCCAGGCCACACGTGCCGTCGCCCCCAACGCCTGGCGCCGCCACCTTCACCTGCTCCTTGACGCCTTCCGTGCCCAGTGCGCCCACGAGCTGCCCGAGCCGCCGCTGACACCCCAGCAGGTCGACCAGACCCTCACGACTCTCGAGTGCCCCGAAGAGGAGTGCCGCGAGTGTCACGAGGAGGCATGAGCCGCGGCAGGTGAGGTCCCCGGGTGACGGGACACGTGAGGTCCCCGGGTCAACGGGACGCGTGAGGTCCCCGGGTCAACGGGACGCACAGCGAGCCCGGTGCCGCAGTCGGCACCGGGCTCGCTGGGATTTGTCAGGGCGTCGCCGTCCGGTGGAGGCGTTCAGTTTCCCGCCAGCAACTGTGCCAGCTCGGCGTCCAGGTCGATCCGGCTGGATTCGGCCCCCGGCGGCACCACGGACCGCGTCTCGCGCAGGAAGGAATCCACGTCCTGCGCGGGGAACACGAGCAGGGCCGATCCCGCGGGTGAACGCAGAGCGATGAACACCACGTCGCGTCCCGAGTCGATGGCCGGCCACATGTGCACGTCTCCGCTCCCGGTGCGCTCGCTCAGGGCCTGAGCCAGCACGTCGCGACTGAAGAACCACTCGACCGTTCGCCCCTGGTCCGGGGCCGACGGGTGGAAGACGGCGCGGACGGCATAGGGGTCATCCGCCTCGTACCGCAGTGTGGCGTACATCGGTACCGACAGGTCGTGTGACACGACCAGCTGCACGGGCAGCTCGTACGCCACGGTTCTGACCGATCTCACTGTCCCTCACTTCTGCATCCCGCTCGCCGGGCGCTGCGATCGCTGCCCGGGTGCTTCGAGGCACGGGACGTGGCGGCATCCCCGGCGCAACCGGAGGCGCCGGAAGGCGAGAGCGGTGCGCGCGGGTCCTGCGAGCCGGCCCCGTTCGGCCAGGAAGCGATTTCATCGGACCGGGCCCGGTGCCGGCCCGGCGAGCGGCCGGTGTGGCGAGCCGCAACGACGTGCCCCCCGGCCACGTCGTTGCGGCTCGCCACACGGACCGTGATGGCCTGTGGCCCCATCAGTGCTGGTGCTGGTACCAGGCGACCTGGTCCAGGTACCAGCGGCCGACGCCGACGCCGACGCCGACGCCGACGTCGTACCGCGCCGTCGTCTCCTGCCAGCGGTGCCCGTCCCAGACGTACAGGTGGCGACCGTCCCGACGCTCGTCCTGCGTGCGGTAGTGATGCCGGTCGTCGCTCTTGTGCCAGTCACGGGGCGCGTCCCAGCCGTCGTCCTGTTCCCCGTGGTGGCCGCTCACGTATCCGTCCTCGCGGTGGCCGTCACGGTCGCTGCCGGTAGCGAGGGTGGCGATGGAGGATCGCGTGTGCTCCGCGGGTCCCGGGTCCGTCGCCGCCGATGCCGAGCCGCCGGCTGCGAGGAGGGCGCTGCCCGCCACTGCCGTAGAAGCAACGGCGATCGAGACGCGCCTGATCCACGTGTTCATAGTCAATTCCTTGTGATGTGCTGCGATTCCGCCGACGTGGCGGGCGCTGTCATGTCCGTGTTGGCTGCTCCGGAGATTCCGGATCAGCCGGTCGCCGACTGCGGGGGACATCCTGAGGGGGTCCTCATGTTCGGCGTTGCCCAGCGTACTCGAGGGGGGCCTCATGTTTACGGTGAAGCCCATCACAGCACGTCGGAAGGGGGCGGCCGGCGCGAGTGGCGCCCATACGGGCGAGAGGGGGCTGGTCCTGAGCCGCTGTGACGGACTTCGGGGATCAGGGGCCGACTCCCAGCCCGGCTCCCCACACACCGTCTCCGCCCCGGGTCGGAGCGGCACGACCCGCTTGCCGAACCGCCGCGGCACCTGCGCCCCCCTGCACGTCGTGCGTTCCCGTTGGATGACAGGCCGACCACCGCCCAGGTGCCACCCGTCTCGGTCAGGAACCCGCGGATCGTCGCTTCGTCGCCGTACCCCGCCGGCCACCTCGGCTCGGGCAGGCGGCTGTCGTGGCCGACAGCCCCCGCCCGGAGCCTGGCTCCCCGGCCTGGGCCGGGCCCGCGCAATACCGTCGGGACAGACCTCGCGACAGAAGGCGTCCCATGTCCCGCATGTCCCGCATCTCCCGCCACGGTGACCGGAATCGGCGCAAGATGCCTGCGTACGACCCTCCGCCCGCCTACGCTCAGCCCGTGCTGCGCATCCTCGACGCCAAGACCGGTGAGACCGTCCCCGCCGCCCCCGCCCGCCGTGCCCTGACCCGGGTCGAGGTCCATGCCTCCGGGTACGACCTGACGGCGCTGCGGGTCCTGCTCACCACGGACCTGCTCCTGCGCGCCCTGGAGATCGGCGGCACCCCGGTCCTGCCCCTGCTCACCGCCGACCACCACCAGGCCGAGCTGCACGCCGCCGCCACCACCCTCGGCATCCGCCCCTTCGAGGACGGCCGCGACCTCTCCTCGGGACTGGGCGAGGCCCAGGTCGTCCACGTGGCGGCGGAGGGCGTGACCGTGCCCGGCACCGGGCTGACCGTCGCCGTCGCCCCGGCCGGCGGCCCAGGGGCCGGCGTCCTCAACGGGCTCGCCGACCCCGCCGCACTCCGGCTCGCCCTTCTCGACGCCCCGCGCGGCACGACCGTCCACCTCGGTGCCGGTGCCCTCGACGCGGCAGGGCGGCGGCTCGGGCGACTGCGGCAGGCCGTGGCCCAGTGGGCGCGCAGCCCCTCGCGGCCGGTGCCCGAGAAGGTGCGCGGACGGCTCCGGGACGCCTGGGAGGACGACCTCGACGTGCCCGGGGTGCTCGGCGTCCTGCGCTGGATGGAGAACCAGCCCGAGATCCCCGACGGCGCCCGCTTCGAGACCTGCGCCTACGCCGACCGGCTGCTCGCCCTCGACCTCACCCGCGACCTCGGGAGCGCCGCGTGACCGCCCGGGCGGGCGCGGGACCCCTGCGTCGCCTGGTCGTCCTGCGGCACGCCAAGTCGGCCTGGCCCGAGGGCGTTCCCGACCAGCTGCGCCCGCTCGCGGCCCGCGGCCGCCGGGACGCCCCCGCCGCCGGCCGCGCCCTCGCCGCGTCCGACTGCCTGCCCGACCTCGCGGTCTGCTCCACCGCGGTACGCGCCCGGCAGACCTGGGACCTGGCCTCCGCCCAGTGGGGCACGCCACCGCCGGTGCGCCACGACCGGCGGGTGTACGCGGCCGGCGTACCCGACCTCCTGGAGGTGGTGCGCGAGGCCCCGGCCGAGGTGGAGACGCTGCTGCTGGTCGGGCACAACCCGGGACTGGAGGAACTGGTCCTGGAACTGGCCGGGGACGGCCTGGACGACACCCTGGAGCAGGTGCGGAGGAAGTTCCCGACGTCGGCGATCGCCGTCCTGGCCTGGCACGGGACGCGATGGGCGGCGCTGGGCCCGGGGACGGCGCTGCTGACGCAGGTGACGGTGCCTCGCGGGGAGAAGGACCAGGAGGTGTCCGCATAGGGTGGGCGGATGCAGGACGAGTACCGCACCGTCGCCCGCGCGGGCACCCACGAGACCGAGGTCAACCGCTCCCGCTTCCTGTGCGCCCTCGCCCCGGCGGCCACCGAGCAGGAGGCCCAGGACTTCGTCGCGCGCGTCCGCAAGGAGCACGCCGACGCCACCCACAACTGCTGGGCCTACGTCATCGGCGCCGACGCCTCCACACAGAAGGCGAGCGACGACGGCGAACCGGGCGGCACCGCAGGCGTTCCCATGCTCCAGATGCTGCTGCGCCGCGACATGCGGTACGTCGTCGCGGTCGTCACCCGCTACTACGGCGGGGTCAAGCTCGGCGCCGGCGGACTCATCCGCGCTTACGGCGGCGCGGTCGGCGAGGCCCTCGACACCCTCGGCGCGATCACCCGCCGCCGCTTCCGGCTGGCCACGGTGACCGTCGACCACCAGCGGGCCGGCAAGGTCCAGAACGACCTGCGCGCCACCGGCCGCGAGGTCCGTGACGTCCGCTACGGCGAGGCGGTCACCATCGAGATCGGGCTGCCGGACGCGGACGTGGACGCCTTCCGCGCGTGGCTGGCCGACGCGACGGCGGGAACGGCCGGCTTCGAACTGGGCGGGGAGGCCTACGGGGACGCGTGAGACCGGTGCCGATCGGACATGACGGGTGGATCCCCGGATCATCCTCGCGTGATCGGGGCTCCGTTCGTACCGATCGCAGCGGATCGCTCAACGGACCGCGGATGTTTGCCGGCAGCAGGGTCCTTCCTAGGGTGCTGTCCATGAGCGTTCTTCGTGACGTGCCGGTGAGCACGGACAAGGGCCCGCTGCGGATCGGGGTGCGCATCCCTCCGTGCGACCGGGCGGACCGGGTGGCCAGGACCGTACGCCGGGCCGAGGAGCTCGGGTTCGACCAGGCCTGGTTCCCCGACTCGCAGCTGCTGTGGCGGGACGTGTTCACCACGCTGACCGCAGCCGCCCTGGGCACCGAGCGGATCGGCCTCGGCACCGCCGTCACCAACGTGGCGACCCGGCACCCGTCCGTCGTCGCCTCGGCCGCCCGCAGCGTGGCCGAACTCGCGCCCGGCAGGTTCACCCTCGGCCTCGGCGTGGGCAACAGCTCCGTGGCGCCCGTCGGCCTGCGGCAGACCGACTCGGCGCAGCTGCGCGAGGGACTGGGCATGCTGCGGGCGCTGCTGGACGGGCACGAGTGGGACTTCGACGGCAGGGCCCGCTCCCGGCTGCGCGATCCCCAGCCGTCGGTGCCGATCCATCTGGCGGCGAGCGGGCCGCGGAACCTGCGCCTCGCCGGTGAGGTCGCCGACGGAGTCGTCCTGCTCAGCGGTGTCTCGCCGCGGACCCTGGCCGCCGCCACCGCCCGGGTGCGGGAAGGCGCCGAAGCGGCCGGCCGGAGTGCCGAGGCACTGCCGGTGACCGTTTCCGCGTTCTGCGCGGTGACCGACGACATCGCGGCCGAGGCCCGGCAGATCAAGCCGATCTGCGCCTCGATCGCGCAGAACGGCGGCGCGCCCTTCCTCGCCCTCGCGGGGATCGACGTGGACGTCCCGGCGACGGTGGAGGGCGTCTATCCGGATCTCGTGCACGCCGAGGACTGGGACGCGGCCGTCAGGATCTGCTCGGCCTGGATCAGCGACGAGGCGGCCGTCCGGTTCGCCCAGGAGTTCTGCCTGTTCGGAACGGCCGCACAGATCGCACAACGGCTCCGGACACTGCGCGCGTCGGGGGTGACCGATGTGTTCCTGCAGCACGTCGGCTCCTACGACGCGCCCACCGACCTGATCGAGACCGTCGGCTCGGAGGTGCTGCCGGCCCTCCGCTCCGCCGCCCGGAGCGGGAAGGCCGGCACGTGAGGACGTCAGCGTCGTCCGGCAGGTGGCAGAAGATCCTTGCGTACGACGCCGTCCTGGACGACGCACACGATGTTCCCGGGATCGCCGAGCACCCCGATGTCCGTGAGCGGGTCGCCGTCGCACAGGACCAGATCGGCGGTCTTGCCGACGGTCAGCGTGCCCAGCCGGTCGGACAGGCCGAGGAGTTCGGCGGAGGCACGGGTGCCGGCGACGATGGCGGCCATGGGGTCCATGCCCAGCTCCACGAGATAGCTGAGCTCCAGCAGGTTCTGGCCGTGCGGGCAGACGGCCGCGTCGGTGCCGAGCGCGATACGGGCGCCCTGCTCGATGGCGCGGGCGATGTTCTCCTTGGTGATGCCCGACCAGCGGGTCTTCTTCTGGTAGTGGTGCGCGGGCATCGTGTCCTTGTTGATCCCCGCGAACACGGTGGACAGGGTCGGCACCACGAAGGTCCCCCGCTCGCCCGCCAGGTCCAGCGCCTGCTCGTCCAGGCCGTAGCCGTGCTCGATGCTGGTGACGCCGCCGCGGATGGCGTTGAGGATGCCCGCGGTGCCCTGGGCGTGGGCGGCGACCGGCTTGCCGCCGTGCCGCCGGCACTCGTCCACCACGGCCCGGATCTCCTCTTCGAGCAGCCCCTCGTCCTCGGGCTGGTCGTAGGGGCTGGCCATGCCGCCGGTGGCGCAGATCTTGATCACGTCGGCGCCCGCGCGCAGCATCGTGCGTACGGCGAGCCGGGACTCGTCCACGGTGTCGGCCAGCTCGGCCATCTCGCCGCCGCTGAGGTCGGTGCCGTCGGGCAGCCGGAAGTCGGCGTGACCGCCGGTGTGGCTGATGATCCGGACGGCGGTGTGCAGGCGGGGGCCGACGATCCGGCCGGTCTCGACGGCGGTGCGGAACCCGGTGGACAGTCCGCCCAGGTCACGGGCGGTGGTGATGCCGGCGTCCAGGGTCTGCCGGAGCCGGGTCGCGGTGTCGTAGGTGACCAGCACCGGGTCGAGTTCGCCACGGCGCCCGGGCGGCGAACCCTGCGCGTACGCGAGGTGGGTGTGGCAGTCGAAGAACCCGGGGAGCACCGTCCGGCCGCCGGCGTCGATGATCCGGACCGCGGCGGTGTCGCCAGGCAGCGCCGGGGCGCCGTCGGCCGGGCCGGCATAGGTGAGGGTTCCGTCCGCGTCCGAGACGATGACGGCGTCGTCCAGCGGGAGGCCACCGGTACCGTCGATGAGGCGGGCGTTCTCGACTCGCAGCGCGGTCCTCAAGCTCTCTTGCGTCATGGCATCCGTCATGGTGGGGCCGAATCACTCCTCGGTATCAGGAACCCCGGTATCGGGCACCTCGGTATCAGGAACAGGCGAAAGGGAGTCTGCAATGGACGAGAGAACCCCGCGCTACGGTGCAGCTTCCGGTCGTGATTTCAGTCGGGCACGCAGGAATACGCCGTCCCAGGAGGCGCAGGATTTCGCTGCGTCGGACCTCGATGAACTCGACCGCGGTGTCGTGCACGCGCTGCAGATACACCCTCGGGCCCCGTGGACCCTGGTGGGGGACGTACTCGGCGTCAATCCGGTGACGGTGGCCCGGCGTTGGCAGCGGTTGGAGGAGGCCGGCCTGGCCTGGGTGACCGCCTACCCGCGGCTGTCCGACTTCCGGATCGTGGTGACGGGAATCGTCGAGGTCGACACCGAGCCGGGCGTCGCGGAGGACGTGGCACGTGCCCTCGCCGCCGAGCACGCCGTGGCGAACGTCAAGATCACGGCCGGCGGACGCGACGTCGTGACCGCCGTACAGACCAGGGATCTCGACGAGCTGGCCCACCTCACCACCCGGCTCTTCCAGCAGACGCCCGGAGTGCGGGCGACGCGTACGCACGTCTCCACCGGTGTCCCGACCGAGGGAAGCCGCTGGCGGCTGCGCAGCCTGGACGCGGCACAGTGCGCCCGTATCGAGGCGAGCCACGCGTCGGACGTGCCGCCCGACACGGGCACGGGCACGGGAACCACCGCGCCCTGGGACGCCCTGGACGCGCGGATCCTGGAACTGCTCAGCTCCGACGGCCGGATGTCGATACGCGCCCTGGCGACCGCCACCGGCGTCGGTCTCACCACGGTGCGCCGCAGACTCCAGTCGCTGCTGGCCTCGAGGGTGAGCCTGCGCTGCGACCTGGCCAGGCCGCTGTCCGGCTGGCCGCTGTCCGCGGTGTACTTCGCGTCCGTCCCCGCCCAGTACCTGGAGGAGACCAGCCGCGTGCTGTCCGGTGTGCGGGAGGTCCGGTCGTGCGCGATCACCGCGGGCCCGCACAACCTGGTGATCGACGTGTGGCTGCGCGCGCTGGCCGACGTGCACACCTTCGAGGCACACCTGTCGCGCCGGCTGCCCCGCCTCGTGATCGACGACCGCTCGGTGGTGCTGCGTACGGTCAAGCACATGGGACGGCTGCTGGACCGGGACGGCCGGTGCGTCGGCGTCGTGCCGCTGCGGGAACCCCAGGCGACCCACGTCCCGGCCGACTGCCTCGCCGGGGTGCCGGACGACAGGCGCCTGTGGCGATGACGGCGGCACCGGCGAACCCGCCGACCTCCCGCCGCCCGACACCTGCTGAGGAGCACTGATGCGATCCACGTACATCCCCACGGCCGGCGGTCACATGCGCTGGATCGACATCCCGGGCGAGGGCCCCGCGCAGGTGTACATCCACGGGCTGGGGTGCGCCGGTTCCGCCGATTTCACCGGGACCGTCACCCATCCCGACCTCCGCGGCCGACGGGCGGTGGTCGTCGACCTCCTCGGGCACGGATTCAGCGACCGCCCCAAGACGTTCCCCGGCACGCTGGAGGCACATGCCGAGGCGGTCGCCGCCGTCCTGGACCACTGTGGGATCAAGGACGCCGTCCTCATCGGGCACTCGATGGGCGGGAGCATCGCGATCGTCCTCGCCGCGGCCCGCCCGGAGCTGGCCTCACGGGTCGTCGTGGCCGAGCCCAACCTGCGCGCGGGCGGCGGGCTGTACAGCGCGGCCATCGCAGCCCATCGGGAGGAGGACTTCGTCAGCCATGGATTCCGTACCGTACTGGCGGGGCTGGAGCCCGACTACGCGGCACGGGTACGAGCGGCGGATCCCGCGATCCTGCACCGCAGCGCGTTGAGCCTGGTGCGTGGCACCACTCCGGGGACGGCGGAGATCTTCTTCGGCCTTCCGCAGCCCCGGGTCATGCTGCTGGGCACCCGCAGCCGCCCGTACGAGGACGAACGCGCCGTCCGGGAGGCGGGCATCCCGGTCGTCGAGGTCCCCGACGCGGGCCACCACATGATGCGCGACAATCCCGCGGGTTTCGTGGCGGCCCTGGTCGAAGGCGGTGCGGTGCCCGCCCTCACAGCGGGACGAGGAGGGACTCGTACCGAGCGAGTCGCGCCGTGATGATGCTCGACGCCCGGGTCAGGGCCGGGAGCAGCCGGGAGATCCTGCTGCCCGCCGTAGGGGCGATGACCGACAACGCGCCCAGGTAGGCGTCGCCGGTGCCGCGTACGGGCACCGCGACCGCGAGGTAGCCGAGGCGTTTCTCCTCGACCTCGACGGCGTGGCCCTGCTCCCGGATACGCCTGAGTTCGGCGGCTAGTTGGGCCGGGCCGAGCGTGTGCGGGGTGCAGCGGACCGTTCGAGGGAGGATCCGCGCGAGCGGGTACCGCTCGGGGAGCAGGGCGAGGGTGAGCTTGCCCGCGGCGGTGCTGTGCAACTGCATGCGCCGGCCGCCGGCGGTGGAGCGCGCCCGGTTGCGGTGGGTGCCGAGGTTCTCGACGCACAGCAGCTCGGACTCGTGCGGTATCGCCAGGATGACGGCGTTGTCGAGGCTCTGGGCGAGGTTCTCGATGACGGGCCTGGCCGCCTCGCGCAGGGTGCGCTGGTGGGGTGAGCGCAGGCCCATCGTGTAAAGCCGCACGCCCAGGCGGTAGGCGCAGCCGTCTCGGTCCAGGAAGTCGGTGGCGACGAGTTCCTGGCAGAGCCGGTGGACGGTGGCCTTGGCGATGCCGGTACGGGACGTCAGCTCGGCCAGGCCGAGCGAGAAGTCGTCGTCCCCGAAGGCGGACAGGATGAGACTCACCTTGCCGAGCACAGAGTTGGGCCGCTCGCCGGTCTCCTGCCGCTCGCCGACCTCCTGCCGCTCACCGGTCTCCCGGGTCCCGCCGGTCTCTCGGGTCCCGCCGGTCTTCCGGGTCCCGCCGGTCTTCCGGGTCCCGCCGGTCTCTCGGATCCCGCCGGTCTTCCGGGTCCCGCCGGCCGTGGTCATCCCGCCGCCACCCATTCGAGGATGTGCCGGGAGAACTCCCCGGGGAGCTGCTCCGGCAGCGGGACATGCCCCCCGGGAATGACCCGTGTCTCGCAGCCGATCGCCTCCGCGAACCTCTCCAGCCCCGGCATCGAGTAGTGGTCGCCGGAGGCGCAGACGGCGAGGGTACGGGCGGTGACGAGGGGCAGGCGCTGGTCCATCATCGAGCCCCGTACCGCCACGTGTCCCTCCTCCACCCGGTCCAGCACGGTCAACGCGTCGATCATGAACCGGTTGAGGGCGGCCTCCTCGCCGTCCTGGTAGAACCCGCGGCGGTGGTTCCACAACTCCAGCAGATGCGAGCCGTCGGGCTTCGGGACGACGTGGTCGACGGGCTTTCGCTGGTCCGCCGTACGTCGTTTCTCCTCGTCGATGAAGGGCGTCGCGGACAGCACCAGACTCGCGACCCGCTTCTGGTGGCGCGCGGCGAGCTCCACCGCGATCACCCCACCGGTG
This sequence comes from Streptomyces sp. NPDC048417, assembly GCF_040651615.1. Taxonomy (NCBI): domain Bacteria; kingdom Bacillati; phylum Actinomycetota; class Actinomycetes; order Kitasatosporales; family Streptomycetaceae; genus Streptomyces; species Streptomyces sp. NPDC048417. Next base: position 24,958 of record NZ_JBEZKI010000004.1, read on the forward strand.
TGGTGGCCCACGAGATGGAAGCGCTCCAGGCCCAGTTCCTCGATCAACTCGTCGGCCGCGTCGGCCCACCGCTCGATCGTGTGGGGTCCGTCGGGTTTCGCGGACGCGCCGAAGCCCAGGGTGTCCATGGCGATGGCCCGGTGCACGGCCCCGACCCGTGGCAGTACCTCCAGGTACTCGGTCCAGGACCGGGGCGTCTGATGGAGCATCAGCACGGGCTCGCCCGTACCGCATTCGACATAGTGCAGCTGACCGAAACGGCTGGATACGTAGCCGCGGCGCAGCGTGTCCGTCATGAGCGACTCCCTGGTTTGTGGCAGGCCGTCAGATGGCCCGGCGCCTGCTCGGTGAGTGCGGGGCGTTCGCTGCGGCAGTGGTCGTCCGCCAGCCAGCAGCGAGAGGAGAAGGGACAACCGGTCGGCACGTCCGCCGGCGAGGGCAGTTCGCCCTTGAGGACGATCCGTTCGCCCGGCTCGGTGTCGGCGCCCGGCTCCAGGACGGACGAGAGCAGTGCCATGGAGTACGGGTGCTGCGGAGCCTCGAACAGCTGCTGTGACGGGGCGATCTCGACGATCGACCCGAGGTACATCACGGCGACCCGTTCGCTGAGGTGGCGGACCACACCGAGGTTGTGCGATATGAACAAGTAGGCGATGCGGTCGCGCTGCTGGATCTCCTGAAGGAGGTTGAGGATCTGCGCCTGGATGGAGACGTCGAGCGCCGACGTCGGCTCGTCCAGGACGATGACGGACGGCTGCGGGGCCAACGCACGGGCCAGCGCGAGCCGTTGGCGCTGGCCGCCGGAGAACTCGTGCGGGTAGCGGGCGGCCGCCGTCGCGTCGAGGCCGACCTCCTCCAGCACCTGCGACAAGCGGGTACGCCGGTCGGCGCGCGACACGCCCCGGGCACGCAGCGGTTCCTCGATGCTGGAGCCGACCGGCAGCCGCGGGTTGAGCGAGCCGTTGGGATCCTGGAAGACCATCTGCACCGCACGCCGGAAGGCCTTCAGGTCGGCACTCTTCGGCTGGTGCGTCATGTCCCTGCCCTCGAAGCGCACCGCGCCGCGAGTGGGCCGGTACAACCGGGTCGCGATCCGGCCCAGTGTGCTCTTGCCGCATCCCGACTCGCCGACCAGGCCGACCGTCTCGCCGGGGTTCAGGGTGAGCGAGACGTCGTCCACCGCCCTGATGCCCGAGTGGCCCGGTCGGCGTCCGAACTCGTGCCCGATGCCGGAGAGTTCGAGCAGCGGTTCGCTCACGGTCCCATCCAGTTGAGTGTCACTCATTTCTCTCCTCCGGCTGCGGCCGGGGCGTCCTCGGCGTCGCGCCAGCAGCGCGACACCCGTCCGTCACCGACGGGCCGCAGCGGCTGCGGGGCGGTGCAGGCGTCGGCGGCACTGGGGCAGCGCGGCGCGAAGCGGCACCCCGGCAACCGACGGGCGTCGTCGGTGAGCTGGCCGCGGATCGCGGTCAGCGGGGTACGGTCGCCGTCCCGCATCCGCGGTACCGCCGCGAGCAGCGCACGCGTGTAGGGGTGCCGGGGTGCGTTCAGGACCTGGTCGACGGTGCCGGACTCGACCGCCTGACCGGCGTACATCACCTGCACCCGGCTGCACATGGCGGTGATGACACCGAGGTCGTGCGAGATGAGCAGCATCCCCATGCCGTGCTCCTCCTGGAGCGAGCGCAGCAGGCGCAGGATCTCGGCCTGCACGGTGACGTCCAGCGCGGTCGTCGGTTCGTCGGCCAGCAGCAGCCGCGGGTTTCCCGCCATCGCGATGGCGATGACGACGCGCTGCCGCATGCCGCCGGACAGTTCGTGCGGGAACTGCCGGGCCCGGCGCTCGGGCGAGGGGATCTCCACGAGGCGCAGCAGTTCCACCGCCCGCTCCCGGGCCTCCTGCCGGCCCGCCTTGCCGTGGATCCGCAGCACCTCGGCGACCTGCGCGCCGACCCGCATGCACGGGTTGAGGGAGGTCATGGGCTCCTGGAAGACCATCGCCACCCGGTCGCCGCGCAGGCGCTCCAGTTCGGCGGGGCCGCTGCCCAGCAGATCCGTGCCGCAGGCCACCAGCCGGTCGGCCCGGACGGAGGCGCCGGGCCCCAGCAGCCCCATGGCCGCGAGCGCGACGCTGGACTTGCCGCAGCCGCTCTCGCCGATCAGGCCGACCACTTCGCCCTGTTCGACGCGGAGATCCACACCGGAGACGACGTCCGAGCCGCCGAACCCGATGTGCAGTCCCGAGACATCGAGGACCGGACCCGTGCCGTCCGCCTCGGTACCGGCCCGAGGGGGAGTCAGTGTGTCGGCTTTCACGGCACCAGCCACGCGTTCTTCAGGTTGAGGCGGGTCGCCGTGGCATCCGGCCGGTAGCCGTGCAGCCGGTCGCTCCACGCCTCACCCCGCACCGCCTTGGCGTAGGGCACCAGCAGGTAGGCCTCGTCGGCGATGTACTGGGCGAGCTGGTGGTAGAGCGTCACCCGCTTGGCGTTGTTCTCCTCGGCCTTCGCGGCGGCCATCAGGTCCCACAGGTGCTGGTCCTTGACCTTGGTCCCCGGGCTGCCCTTGGCGAACCACAGGTCGAGGTACTGGCTCGGGTCGGCGTTGAGCACGCTGGTCATCATCACCATGTCGCTGTAGTCGCCGGCCAGCACGTGCGGCACGATGCTCGCGAAGGGCACGAGCTTGAGGTCGAGGGTGATGCCGACCTTGGCCAGCTGGGCCTTCATCAGCTCCATGGCGGAGATGTCGGGGCCGTAGGCCGGATCGCTGGGGGCGAGCAGTTCGATGCTGACCTTGCTCTGGCCCGCCTGCCTGAGCAGGTCCTTGGCCTTGGCCTGGTTCTGCCGGTACATCGGGTCGGAGGCGGTGGGAGTGGTGCCGTACGGGTCCTGTGGCGGGATGACGTAGCCGAAGGTGGCGGAGCCGCTGCCCAGGGTCTTGATCAGGGTGTCGCGGTCGATGGCGAGGTTGAACGCCTGCCGCACCCGCTTGTCGGCGAGCGGCCCGCTCAGGGTGTTCATGTTGAGCCAGATGCTGGAGACGAGGGGCCCGTTGGCCTCGGTGACGCCGTTCGTGCTCTTGACGTCCTCGACCATGCGCAGGTCGCGGAAGGACAGCAGCTGTACCGAGTTCGAGCGCAGCGAGGCCACGCGTGAGGTCTCGTCGGGTATGAGCCGGTAGGTGACCGCGTCGAGGTACGGCTTCGGCTTCTCCCAGTAGTCGCGGTAACCGGAGAGCTGGATGGAGACGCCCTTCGTCCACTTCTTCAGGGCGAAGGGGCCGGTGCCGTTCTCCGACTGCTTGAGCTGGTTGCCGGTGCGGGACGTCGTCCACTTCCGGCTCATAATGGCGCCGCTCCACGGGCGGGCCAGGAAGTTGTACAGCGACGGCTGGGGGGTGCTGAGCTTCACCTCCACCGTGCCGCTGTCCACGGCGGTCACCGTCTTGATCTTGTACTGCTGGGTGTACGGCGACTTGATCGCGGGATCCATCAGCCGCTTCAGGCTGAAGATGACGTCATCGGTGGTGAGCTTGCTGCCGTCGTGGAAGGTCACCCCGTCGCGGAGCGTGAAACGGTAGGTCGTGGGATTCACCTGCTGGTAGCTCTTGGCCAGGCCGGGCTGCACCTTGCCCTTGCTGTCCAGGCTCAGCAGGCCCTCGTAGAACTGCGCGACGATCTGCTGGTCGAAGTACGCCTGGGCCACATGCGGGTCGAACCCGACGGTGGGCTCCCCGTCGAGGCCCACGATGAGGGATCCGCCGCTGACCGGCTTGCCCGAGACCTTGCCGGCCGTCGCCGTGCCGCCGCAGCCCGCGAGCAGCAGGCCGGCCAGCGTGCTCCCGCCGAGCGCCAGCGCGGTTCTGCGCGTGTGTACATGGTTCGTCATGGTGACCGCCTGTCTCTCAAGAACGTGAGGGTGAAATGACGTGGACCGGCGTCCGATCAGGTCGTACGGCGCTTGCCGCGCGGGTTCAGCTGCTCCTGCAGGCCGTCGGAGATCAGGCCGAAGGCGGCGGTGGCGACGGCCAGCGTGATGCCGGGGACGATCACCAGCAGCGGGTCGTCCCTCATGTAGCGCTGCCCTTCGAAGATCATCCGGCCCCAGCTCGGTGTCGGCGGCTGGATGCCGAGGCCCAGATAGCTCAGGGACGCCTCGACCAGGACGCAGGTCGCCGCCGTGTTCGCGTACTGGACGAGCGCGGAGGACAGCACGTTCGGCAGCACATGGCGGCCGATGATCACCGGGGTGCGGACCCCGGCGATGCGGGCCGCCGAGACGAAGTCGCGCTCGCGCACGGTGAGTGCCGGAGCGCGCACGATCCGGGCGAAGTACGGCACGAAGATCAGACCCATGCCGATGACGAGGACCCACATGCCCGGGGTGAAGACCGACACCAGCACGAGCGCGAGCAGCACCGAGGGGATGGACATCGCGGTGTCCATCGCCGCCATCAGCACCGCGTCCAGCCGCCGGGCGTTGTAGCCGGCGACGAGACCGATCGGCACGCCGATCAGGGCGGCGAGTGTGGTCGCCCCGAAGGCCACCAGCAGTGACTGCCGGGCCGCGACGAAGGTCCTGGTGAACAGGTCCCGGCCGAGGTTGTCGGTGCCCAGCCAGTGGCTCGCCGACGGACCGGTGAGCAGCGAGTCGCTGACGTCCTCCGCCGAGTAGGGGCCGAAACCGGCGATGAGCAGGGCCAGTACCACGATCGCGCCGAGGATGCAGACACCCGTGGTCAGCGTCGGGTTCCAGCCGAGGCGCAGCCTGTGCGGGCGCGTCGCGGGCACGGTGACGGCGGGCGCGGTGGATTCAACCGTCACGGCGAGCTCCAGTCGTCCGGATGCGAGGGTCGATGAGCGGGTAGACCAGGTCGGTCACCAGGTTGATCAGCACGTAGGAGGCGCCCAGGGCGAGGATCGCGCCCTGGATGACCGTGAAGTCGTGCTGGGTGATGGAGTTGACGATCAGTGAGCCGAGTCCGGGGAGGGCGAAGACCTGCTCGACGATGACGGTGCCGCCGACCAGCACCCCGAGCTGGAGCCCGCCGGCGGTGACCACCGGCACCAGCGCGTTGCGCAGCGCGTGCCGCAGCATCAGCCGCCGTCGCCCCGCGCCCTTCGCCGCCGCCGTCCGCATGAAGTCCTGGCCCTCGACGTCGAGGACGGCGGCCCGCATGTAGCGGCAGAGCGTCGCACCGAACGGGATGCCCAGCGCCACCGCGGGGAGCAGCAGCACCTGGAGGTTGAGCAGCGGGTCCTGGGAGAACGGCACGAACGAGAACAGGGGCCAGGCCGGTGCCAGGGTGCTGACAAGGAGGACCATGACCGTGCCGACCACGAACGGCGGGACGGCGAGCCCCATGAAGGCAGCGCTGTTGACCATCCGGTCCCTGGCGCGCCCTTGGTACATGGCCGACCAGATCCCCGCCGGAATGCCCCACAGGACCGCGATCACCGCGGCGTAGACGGCGAGTTCCAGGCTCACCGGGAGGCGCGCGGCGACCTGTGCGGCGACGCTCTGCCCGTCCAGCAGGGACGAGCCCAGGTCGCCCCGGACGGCGTGCCCGATCCAGCTGAGGTACTGCGACCACACAGGCTGGTCGAGTCCCAGTTGCCGGGTGATCTCGGCACGCAGCTGGGGAGTCGAGTTCTCGCCGGCGATCAGGGCCGCCGGATCACCGGGCACCAGATGCGCCAGGGCGAACACGATGGCGCTGAGGCAGAGGACCACCGCGAGCGAGCGGACCACACGGATCGACAGATAACGCAGCACTGGGTCTCTCCCCTTATATCGCGGCGGCCGGCGCCGACGCCCGGGGCGTCGGACGGGCCGGATCGGAGGGACGGCGGCGCGCGGCCAGGGCGGCGGGGACGGACCCGGCCGCGCCTGGGTCGACCGCCCGGCCCTCGCGGAACACCGCGCGCAGCCGCCGCCGGTCGGCGAGCACGCTCAGATCGGCGAGCGGATCGCCGTCCACCAGCAGCAGGTCCGCCCACATCCCCGGGGCGACCGTCCCCGTCCTGGCACCGAGGCCGAGGGCGTCCGCGGCCGCCGAGGTCGCCGCGACCAGGACCTCCGCCGGCGTCATGCCGATCTGCTCGTGCAGCAGCTCCAGTTCGCGCGCGTGGTTCCCGAAGCGCATCGTGTTGGAGGAGTCGCTGCCCGAGATGATCCGTACGCCGGCCCGGTAAGCGCCGCGCACGGACGCCAGCCGGCGCTCGCGGAGCCGCTCCGCCTTGTCCAACTGCTCGGCGGCCAGGCCGCGTCGGGGCCCGTGTTCGATCATGAACTCGCTGATCGAGAGGGTCGGGCACAGGAAGGTGCCCTGTTCGAGCATCAGCTCGATGAGGTCGTCGTCCAGGTCGGAGCCGTGCTCCAGCGTGTCGACCCCGGCGCTCAGCGCCGCCGTGATCCCGGCCCGGGTGTGCGCGTGGGCCGCCACCCGCAGGTCCAGGGCGTGTGCCTCGTCGACGATGGCGTCGATCTCGGCGTCCGTGTAGTTGCGCCACTCGGTCTTGTCGCCGAGGGAGAGCGTGCCGCCGCTCGTGCAGATCTTGATCAGGTCCACGCCCATCCGGGCGTACTGCCGCACCCGCTTGCGGCACTCGTCGGCGCCGTCCGCCGGCGGCCACATCCGCTTCTCGTCGAGCGTCGCCGGACAGAACATGTCGCCGTGCCCCGCGGTCATGCCCACGAGGCCCGAGGCGACGACCCGTGCCCCGTCGAGGACGTACTCGTCCATCACGTGCTTGACCGCCACCTCGGGCAGCGAGCCGGCGGTGTCACGGACCGTGGTGAAACCGGACCGCAGCGCCTCGCGGGCGTTGGCCGCGGCATGGAGGGTCTGTTCCTCCGTCGAGGTCAGCATGTTCCACAGGTGCACGTCGTGCGGCCGGGTGCCCGCGTTGGACCGCAGATGCACATGACAGTCGATGAGGCCGGGCAGCAGGGTCGTCCCCCGCAGGTCGTACACCGTGTCCCGAGGGGTCGGCGCCACCGTGTCCGCGGGGCCCACCTCGGCGATCACGGCGCCGTCGATCACCACGGTCGCATTCGCCCGCGGGGCACTCCCCGTGCCGTCGATCAACGTCACTCCCGACAGGACCGTTCGCTCCGTCATGAGGCTGTGTTCACTCCTCTCCGTGGGAACTGGTAAGGAGGAGTGTGGGTGGGCGATGGTATGCCCGTGTTGCGGTGCAGCTTTCGCTTGGAATTCCCTCGGGAGGCGCAGGATTGCGCCACCCATGGAGACGCAGATTTGCGCCACCCCGTCCGTCAGGCACGGTCTGCGAGGGAGTTCACGAAGGCGGTGTCGGCACCCACCGGTCCCAGCCCGCTCGCTCCGCCCGGCGTGCCGAGCGGAGTCGTACGGCCGGACAGCGGCTGCTCGAAGAAGCGGCGGTTGTCGGCGCGGAACTCCGGGTCGGCCAGCCGGTCGACGGTGATCGCCTGCTCGGGGCAGGCCGTCTCGCAGGCGCCGCAGTCGATGCACTCCACCGGGTTGATGTAGAGCTTGCGCTCGCCCTCATAGATGCAGTCGACCGGGCACTCCTCCATGCATGACCGGTCCATGATGTCGACGCAGGCCGATCCGATGACGTAGGCCATGTCAGTTCTCCTTCTCCGTGGAATGTCCGGGGAACAGTGCCGCCTCCGGATCGATGACGGTGGCCGCGTTGTTCACGGCGGTGGCGACCTCGCCGAAACCGACGGAGATCAGCCGCACCTTGCCCGGGTAGTCGGTGATGTCGCCGGCGGCGAACACCCGGGGCAGGTTGGTGGCCATCCGGGTGTCGACGGCGATCCGCCGGGCCTGGAGTTCGAGCCCCCAGGTCTGCAGCGGGCCGAGGTCGGCGATGAATCCGAGCGCGGCGACGACGGTGCGGGCGGGCAGCAGCCGGGTGGTCTTCTCGACGCGGTGCCGGACCTCGACCCGCTCGACGCCCGACGTGCCGTGCAGCGCGCTCACCTCGGAGTCGGTGATGATCTCGATGCCGAGGGCGCGTACCTTCGCCACGCTCGCCGCGTGTGCCCGGAAGCGTGCGCTGCGGTGGACGAGGGTGACGGACCTGGCGATCGGGGCGAGCAGCGCCGCCCAGTCGAAGGCGCTGTCGCCGCCGCCGACGACGACCACGTCGTGGTCGGTGTGCGCGGCCGGGTCCGGGACGAAGTACACCTGCCCGCGGCCGAGGTAGTCCTCGCCCGCCGGGAGCGGCCTGGGGGTGAACGTCCCCACCCCGCCGGTGATCACCACGGCCCCCGCCCGTACGGCGGTTCCCCGGTCGGTGCGGACGACGGGGTGGCAGTCGGGCCCGTGGGACAGTTCGACGGCCCGCTGTCCGAGGAGGTAGCGGACGCCGTACGGCGCCGCCTGGGCGACCAGGTTGTCGACCAGGTCGCGGCCGCGCACCGACGGGAATCCGGCGATGTCGAAGATGGGCTTCTCCGGGTACATCGCGCTGATCTGGCCACCGCACCGGGGCAGTACGTCCATCACCGCGACGCGCAGTCCCCGGAAGCCCGCGTAGTAGGCGCCGTAGAGCCCCGCGGGGCCGGCGCCGATGATCAGGATGTCGGTCTCGATCACCGACGACTCGTCCGGTGCGACCGGCTCAACTGTAGGAACGCTCATGGTTCAGGAGCGTAGGAACGGGCCGCTCCACGCCCAACGGAACCGGTCCGGCTGACGGGACGGCGGTCAGCCGAGGGCGAGTTCGACGGTTCCCGTCACGCACGCGGTGCCGTCGGCCTTGCGGACGGCCACGTCCAGGGACACGCGCGCGCCCTCCACGGCCCCCACGGTCGCGGTCCAGGTGAGCGGTTCGCCGGCCACGGCGGTCGTACGGTTGCGCCAGCTCACCGTCTCCAGACGGGCGGCGGGCCCGGCCCACGCCAGCGCGTACCGGCTGAGTGTCTCGCCGTGCAGGGTGGACTGTACGACCACGTCCGGGAAACCCTCCGAGGCCGCGAACCGGGCGTCGTAGTGGATGCGGTGCGCGTTCCAGGACACCGCGCTGAAGCGGAACAGCTGGACGCTGCTGTGCGTGTACCGCTGCGGCGGGCAGACGTCACCGGCGACGGGGGTGTTCATGCGGCTCCGGGGGAGTCGGGGGGCTCCAGCGCCTCCAGGACGACGACCGTCTCGTCGACGGCCGTCAGTTCGGTCCCGTCCGCCGAGGTGAAACGGGTGGCGAGACCGAGCAGGACGAAGGCCCCGGACCGGCCCTGTTTGCGCTCGGCGGAGGTGACCGCACGCGACGCGGTGACGCGACTGCCCGCGACCGGGGCCCGGCCCAGCCGTACGGTCTGTCCGCCGTGCACCTGGCGCACCGGCAGGCCCGCGGTGCACGGCGACTCCCGGGCGGCCAGCCCGTCCGGCCGCAGGTCCCGCTCGGCCGGCCCGTCCTCCCAGCTCATGGTGGCCGCGAGGAAGAGGGCGGGCGCCTCGACCGCCGCGCCCGCCGCCTCCCTTGCGCGGGCCCGGCGGATGTAGTCGGTGTCGTTCAGCGCGGCCGCGTACCGGCAGAAGTCCTTCACGGTCACCGTGCCGCAGTCCTCGTCCTCCCACCGGCCGACGAGACCCCGGGCCCGCGCCAGCACCTGGTCCAGGGCGCTCACAGGGCCGACCGCAGCGAGCGGCCGATGCCCAGACCCGCGGTGCGCAGTGCGCTCGCGTGCGCGGCGGCGTCCACGCGGTAGGTCGGGGCGGTGATCGACAGGGCACCGGCCAGGGTGTCCTGCCGGCCGAAGACCGGCACGGCCATGCTCATGTAGCCGAGTCTGACCTCCTCCGCCTCGGTCGCGATGCCCTCCTCCCGGATCCGCTCGACCTGACCGCGCAGCCGCCCCGGAGAGGTGATCGTGTGGCGGGTGAACGGTTTCAGTCCGCTCCTGACCACCTCGCCGAACAGGGCGGCGGGGGAGAAGGCCAGGATCGCCTTGCCGGTGGCCGTGCAGTACAAGGGGAGCCGCCCCGCCACCCGGGACTCCTCGCTCAGGCCCCGGTGCGGCAGGATCTTCTCCAGATAGACCACATCGAGGCCGTCGTGGATCGCGAAGTGGATCGTCTCCTGGGTGGCCAGCAGGAGGTCCTCCATGTACGGCTGCGCCACCTCGCGCAGGATCCGCTGCCGGTGCACCCGCTGACCGATCTCGAACAGCCGCAGCCCGAGCCGGTAGTCGCAGCCCGACCGCTCCAGCAGCCCCCAGACGACCAGCTCCTGGCAGAGCCGGTGCACGGTGGCCTTCGCCACGCCCGTACGGCGCACGAGATCGGCGAGGGAGAGCGACTCGTCGTCGGCGGTGAAGGCTTCCAGGATGGGCCGCACCTTGCCGAGGACGGAGTTCATCGACTCCGGACCCGGACCCGGACCCGGACCCGGAGCCGAACCGGACACGGGAGGCGGGGGAACGGGGGCCGTGGCGCGGGCGATCGGGACGACGGTCATGGCGGGCACCTCACGATCAACGGTTACGGCAGGAATCTCACTGTCAGTGGCCGGATGACGACTCTTGGAGAAACGCGAGACTCAGCGGGTTGTACAGGGTGGCCTTCTCATGTTGCGGCCAGTGACCGCACTCCGTGAAGATCTCCAGCCGGGCCCCGGGGATCGCGGCGGCGATCGCCTCGGCCTCCGGGACGTCCCCGAGCGGGTTCTTGTTGCCCCACACCACCAGCGTGGGGGCCTTGATCCGCGCCATGCGGTCGGGGCGCAGCAGATTGCGCTCCCGGGCCTCGACCTCCTGCAGGGCCAGCAGGTTGTGCAGGTTCCGCTGGAACTCGGGGTGGTGGTAGATCTCGTAGCGCACCTGGGTCAGCTCCTCGCCCAGGTCCTCGTCCCATGCGGCCCACAGCAGCGCCAGCCGCTCCCGGGTGTACGAGATCTCCGGCTCCAGGGCCGCCGCGCGCGTCGAGGTCTTCAGCCGCTCCATCACCGCCGGGTTGACCTTCGTACCGCCCATGCACAGCAGCTGGAGGGAGGCGACCCGGTCCGGGTGCTCGCTCGCCGCCCAGGACGACACCCAGCCGCCCAGCGACTCGCCGACCAGGTGTGCGCGTTCGGCACCCACCGCGTCGAGGTAGGCCATCAGGTGCTCCACGTACGCGGGGATCTCACCCGGGCGGTCCGGCTTGCCGGTGTAGCCGTGGCCGAGCATGTCGATCGCGTGGCAGCGGTAGCCGGCCGCGGCGTGCGCCGGGATGTTGCGGACGAACGCCTCCAGATGACCGGTCGTGCCGTGCAGGAACACCACGTGCTCCCCGTCCTCGGGGCCGGCCTGCAGGGCGCGGGTGGTGACGTCGCCGGTCTCGACGTACGCGTGCCGGTAGTCGATACCCGACAGTTCGGTCCAGATGCTCATGGCTGCCTTTCGGTGTGCGCGGGTGCGGGGTCGAGGACGGCGACGGCCATCCCGGTGAGCCACTCGGGCATCGGTTCGTACGCCAGCCGGCGGCCGGGCACGTGGTCGAGCAGGGCCGACATCAGCAGCCAGGTACGCAGCTCCTGCGCCCCGTTGCCGGCGACCTTCTCCAGTTCCTCGGTGGTGTACGCGGTGATCCGCCCGGTCTCGCCCCGCGCGACGAGGGACAGGAACTCCTCGTCGAACTCCGGGTTGAGCGCGGCCTCGGCGGCGCGGATGATCTCGCGGCGCCGGACGTCGTAGTCCTGCCAGTTCTCCCGGCCGTTCAGCCAGGCGCCCACCATGAACTCCTCGTCGTCGCCGTGCGGGTCCCGCCAGTCCGGCCAGGGCAGCCGGTGCGAGAGCCCGCCCGAGCCGACCACAGCCACCCGGCGGTTGCCGGGGAAGGCCAGTACGGCGTCCCGGATCGCCTGGCCCAGTTCCTCGCAGCGGGTGAGGGTGGGCAGGGGCGGGGCGAAGACGTTCACCACGAGTGGCACGATCTCCACCTCGAGTCCTTCGAGGAGGTACTGGATCGCGTGCGACTGGCCGTGGTCGATCTGGAGCCTTGCCGAGAACGCCGGATCGAAACGGCCGTTCTCCACCAGGGAGCCGGCGAGGTGCCGGGCCAGGGGTACGTCCACCGGCTGCGGGCCCTTCGGGGTGCCCGACTCGCCGCTGGCGACGCACTCGCCGACCCCGATCGTGAAGCTGGGGATGAGGTCCAGCCAGAAGCCCCGGAAGTGATTGGAGCCGATCAGGATCACCGTGTCGGGGCGGGCCGCGGCGAGGGCCTCCCGGGCCTCGGACAGCGCGTCGCGGAACCGCTCGGCCCGGTCCTTGTGGAAGGTCTCCTCCCAGTGTGTGTTCATCAGCGTGCTGTGCGAAGCGCCCACGCCCAGGACGATCTCGGTCATGGTGCCACTCCTTCCTCGGCGCGGGACCGGGTGACGGTGTCGACGGCGGTCCGGATCAGGTGGCGCGTCAGCTTCTCCATGGCCCGCACGGAGACGGTGTTCATGCCGCGCGCGAAGTCGATGTCGAACAGGGCGTCCGTGACCTTCGGCATGCCGACCCGGACGGTCGGGATGCCGCGCCCGCGCAGGATGTTGGCGTCGGTGGCACCGCTGTTGCCCCGGATCACCTCGTGCTCGCGTCCCTCGAAGGCCTCCCAGCCGGCGGTCGCCGAGCGGCAGATCCAGCTCTCCGGGTCGGTCCGGGTGCCGGGGATCGCCAGGACCAGCTCGGCGGTGACGTCCGCCGGCACCTTGTCCAGGGCGGCGAGGAACTCCCGCTTGGCCTGCATCGGTGTCGTGTCCGGGCCGATGCGCAGGTCCACCATGAGGGTGCACGCGGCCGGTGTCACCGCCGCCATCCGGGGCCAGCCGCCGCGTATCGAGGAGACGATGCCCTGCGGCGCGACCGTGCCGGCGGTGTGCCGGTCGGCGTACTCGACGAACCACTCCTCCAGGTGCCGGGCGACCTCACCGGCGCGCGCGACGGCGTTGTCGTAGGGGAGGCGGTGGCGTGAGCCCACATAGGTGTGCGTGCCGTGGACGGTCACCTCGAACCAGACCAGGCCGACCTCGTCCCAGGACACCGTCCAGCCCGGCTTGGCGATGAGCGCGTAGTCGGTCCACACTCCCTGCTCCAGGAGGAACGAACAGCCCACGCCCTGACCGGTGTTGCGGCGGGTGCCGACGGGCCGGGCGTTGGTGGGCATGCCGCCCGCGCCGAAGGCGGCGACCAGGTCGCCGGTGAGCGGGATCCCGGCGAGCGCGATCGCCTCGGCCGCCATCATCACGCAGGCGGCGTGGCCCTTCGGATTGGAGGCGCCGAGGCCGACGACCAGGTCGTCGTGGACGGTGGCCCGGGGACGCATGTCGTCCCGCAGTTCCGGCCCGATCCAGGGGAGATCCTCGCTCTCCTCGCCCACGGTCAGGGTGTCGATCGGGGCGTACAGCATGAGGTCGGGGCCGGTGCCGTCGCCGGAGAGCCGGGCCCAGGCGTTGGCCTGGCGGTCGTCGAGGGGCTGGACCCGGGCCGGGCAGCCGGCGGCCGTGAGGGTGTCGGCGATGTGCGTGGCCAGCGGGGCCTCATCGCCGGTGGGGGACGGGATGTCGACGAGCCCGGTGATCAGGTCACGCAGCCGGTCGGCGGTGACGTGTCGCCAGGCGTCGGCGACCCAGGCGGCCCGCTTGTCGTCCAGACCGGCCAACTCGCCTGCGGCGGTCACTGGTTGATCCTGTGTACCTGGGTCATCGTCGTGCGCTCGAAGCGCTTTTTCGCGAGCGGGAGCCCGATCGCGATCCCGGCTCCGATCAGCAGGGTGAGCAGTGTGCGGCCCATGGTCAGGCCTCCTTCCCTTCGGTACCCGTCGCGGCCAGCTTCTTGCCGTACTCCTCCTCGCTGAGGTTCCGCCAGGCGGTCAGCGAGATGTCGGGGCGGTAGAGCTTCTCCGGGGGTGCGTCGGTGATGTCGACCATCCAGGCGTCCTGGCCGGAGAACTGGCCGTGGAACAGCCAGCGGATCGCGCCCAGGTACTTGCCGTAGAAGCGCAGGGTGTCCCAGCCCTCGGTGAAGTTGACCATCACGCCGACATAGCGGTGGTTGTCCTCGTCCACGGGGACGTAGAACTCGTAGTGGATGAAGTTCGGATACGCGATACGCAGCACGCCGGGCATCGACAGGGACGCGAAGCCGGGGAACTCCTGGGCCTCGATCGTCGGGTTGACCTTGTCGGGCTTGCCCGTGTTGCCGATGTTGAAGGTCTCCTTCGGCGGCTGGGCCTTCCACCAGCGTTTGTTGGTCCAGCGGCCGACACCGGGGAAGTCCGCCTCCCAGTAGACCTCGTCCTGGACCCGGAAGATCCAGCGGCCCTTGGCCACGATCCGGGTGATGTTCCAGGTGGGCATGGGTTTGAAGAGCCGCCACAGTGCCGTCCGGTGCAGGTACTTGGCGTGGCCCTCGTCGAAGCCGTTCTCGCAGGCGAAGCGCCAGTTGCCGCTGCGCGGATCGATCCGGCCGCCCATCACGAAGCCGTTGGAGACGAGTTCCTCGGGCAGCTGCGAGTCAATGGGGTGCGGTTCCTCGTCGGCGAGGGGGATGTACACCCACACCATGCCGAGGCGCTCCTCGACCGGGTACGTCCGCACCGAGACCTTGCCGGTCAGCCGGCAGCCGGGCCCGTCGGTGATGACCGCGGCCAGCTTGCCGGTGGGCAGGTCGAAGGTCCAGCCGTGGTACGGGCAGCTGACCGTGCCGGGGAACTGCTGGTTGCCCTCGGACAGCGGCACACCGCGGTGCGGGCAGCGGTTGTGCAGCGCGTACGCGGTGCCGCCGTCCCGGATCAGCGTGATCTTCTCGCCGCAGATCGTGAACGGGAGCGGGTCGGCGGTGATGTGGCTGGACCAGGTGACCGGATACCAGTAGCCGCGGAAGCCGGCGCCCGCGGCGTCGTAGTGCGGCCACGACTTCCAGTCCTGGCGACCGGGCTCTCCTGCTGGTCTGCGGCGGCTCCGGACCGGGGTCGGTGTGTCGGGAGAGTCGTCGACCGTCATCGTGGGCGTCCTCCTGCTGCCGGGTGAGCTGTGAGGCGAGCATGCGGTGGGCCGAAGGATCCGCCCAAGGGACCCGGTCCGCTGAGCAGACCGCACCCCGCGGAGCGGCCGGGAGACCGGGGCCCACCTGCGCGTCCCGTTCAGCGGACCCTTGTCGATGCGTGCCGGGCACCCCCCGTTCTACGGTGCGCCAATTCCCGGGCCGCACCCCGACGACCAGCCGAAACCGGCGGTCTCCCATCGACCCCCGAGGTGCTCATGGAGACACGGTCCACGACAAGACACCCCTACGCCGGCCCCGCCGCCCTCGCCGTCGCGCTGTGCACGCTCACCGCGTGCAGCGCGGCGACCACGGACTCGGCCGCCGGCTCCGGCTCCGGCAAGAACGCCGCGGGCCCCACCATCCGCATCGGCGTCGGCATCGACGCCTCGTACGCGCCCTTCTTCCTCGCCGACGCCGAAGGACTGTGGGCCAAGCACGGCGTGAACGTCCAACTGGTCCAGTTCGGGCAGGGCAGCGAAGGCGTCAACAACCTGGTCGCCGGCCAGGTCCAGATGTCCGGAAACTCCGACACCACCACCATCAGCATGCTGCCCCAGGACCCCGACCTGCGGTCCTTGATGGTCTACGAGCAGTCCGGCAAGTACCTCAAGGTCGTCCTCGGCCCGAAGGTGAAGTCCCCTTCCGAGATCCGCAAGATGGCCGTCTCCCCAGGGCTGTCCGAACTCGCCGCGACCCGGTTCCTGGAGGCGAAGGGCATCGACCCGAAGTCGGTCCAGTTCGTCAGCGCCGACCCGCCCGAGATCCCGGCGCTGATGAAGAAGGGCGACGTCGACGCGTACGTCCTGTGGGAACCCTGGCCCACCAAGGGGGTCGCGCAGGGCGGCAGGATCCTGGAGAACACCGGCGCCTACGGGGTGACCTACTCCCAGTGGCTGCTCACCAGCGCCGCCTGGCTGAAGGCCAACTCCGACACCGCCACCAAGGTCGCACAGACCCTCCAGGAGGCGGCACGGCTGACCGAGACCGACCCGAAGGCCGCGGCCCAGGCGACCGAGAAAGCGGTGAAGGTCCCGGCGGCCCAGACCCTGACCGCCATCAAGGAGATCGACTTCGGGGCCCGCGACTTCACCACCGCCGACCTCAAGGGATACGCGGACACGGCCAAGTTCTTCGTCGACGCCGGCAAGGTCAAGGCCCAGCCGGACGTGCCGACGGCCGTCCAACGCGGTTGGTTCACCCAGCACTTGAAGGGATCCTCATGACGGAGGCCGTGCAGACCCACCTCCCGCAGGCCGGCCGCCGCGGCGCGGCCCTGACCGCCGACGGCGTCGGCATCCGCTTCGGCGCCTTCCAGGCCGTACGGAACATCTCCTTCGACATCGCCGCCGGTGAGTTCCTCTGTCTGCTCGGCCCCAGCGGCTGCGGCAAGTCCACGCTGCTGTCCGCCATGGCGGGCTTCGTGACCGCGGACGAAGGCACCCTCTCCGTCGGCGGGTCCCCGATCACCGGCCCCGATCCGGAGCTGGGCATGGTCTTCCAGAGCAGCGAGGCGCTGTTCGACTGGATGACGGTCCGTCAGAACGTGGCGTTCGGCCCACGGATGCGCGGTGCCTCGCGCGCGGAACAGGCGAAGCTCGCCGACGAGTACCTGGGCCTGGTGGGGCTGCGCCACTGCGCGGACCGCTTTCCGGGGCAGCTCAGCGGCGGCATGCGCCAGCGCGTGCAGATCGCCCGCGTACTGGCCAACGAACCGGGCGTCATGCTGATGGACGAGCCGTTCGGGGCGCTCGACGCGCAGACCCGGCAGGTGATGCAGGAGGAGACGGACCGCGTCTGGCGCGCCTCGGGCTGCACCGTCGTCTTCGTCACCCACGACATCGACGAGGCGATCCTGCTGGCCGACCGGATCGCCGTCATGACCGCGGGTCCGGCGGCCTCGGTGAAGTCCGTCTACCCGGTCGACCTGCCCAGGCCCCGGGACGAGGACGATCCGGCCGCCGTCGAACTGCGGCGCCGGCTGCGGGAGGACATCGGCGAAGAGGTCCGCAAGGCGCTGCGCGACCAAGGGCTCGACACCGAGGAGGACGATCGATGACCGTCGCGACGGCTGCCGCCGCCGGCAGTGCGGAAAGCGGCAAACGCCCGGCCTGGGCGAGCGTACGACGACTGCGCACGCTCGGCATGTACACCCTGTCCGTTCTCGTCGGCCTCGGCGTCTGGCAACTGCTGGCGATGAGGTACGGCTCCTCGCTGGTCGCCTCGCCGAGCGAAACCCTCAGCGCCGCACGCCAGTTGGCGTCGGACGGCACGCTGACCAACTCGATCGTCGCCTCCAGTCGGCGGATCCTGATCGGCTGGGGGCTCGGCGTGCTCGTCGGCGCACCGGTGGGACTGCTCGTCGGGCAGGTTCCGGTGGTACGCCAACTCCTTGAGCCCTACATCGAGTTCTTCCGGTTCATCCCGCCGGTCGCCTTCGTGACCCTGGCGGTGGTGTGGCTGGGCATCGGCGAGTCGTCCAAGGTCGTCCTGATCTTCTACACGGCCGTCTTCATCGTCACGGTGAACACCAGCGCCGGGGTGCTGGCGGTGAGCGAGTCGAAGCTGCGGGCGGCGCAGAACCTGGGCGCGAGCCGTCGGCAGATCCTGCAGGGGATCGTGCTGCCCTCGACCGTGCCGCACATCGTCACCGGTGCGCGCCTCGCCATGGGCAACAGCTTCCTGACCATCGTCTCCGCCGAGATCGTCGCCTCCCAGGTCGGGCTCGGGTCGCTGATCTGGACCTCCCGCAACTACGGGCGGATCGACTGGGTCTTCGTCGGAATCATCACCCTCGGAATCCTCGGGTTCGTCTTCGACCGCGTCCTGCGGATCGTCGCGTCCCGCGTCCTGCGTCGATACGGAGTGAAGCTGTGACGACCGGCATGTCCCGCGCCCTGGTCCTGGAGAGCTTCGGCTCGCTGCCCCGCCTGGTGGAGCGACCGGTGCCGGGGCCGCGCCCCGGCCACACCCTCGTACGGATGCGGGCGGCTCAGGTCGCCCACCTCGATCTGAACGTCGTGGACGGCAGGTTCGGGATCCTCCCGGACCTGCCGGCGGTCCCGGGCACCACGGGATGCGGGGTCGTCCTCGCCTCGGACACCCACCCCGAGGGCAGCCTCGTCCGGCTCGGCGGGAAGGGCCTCGGCCTGCGCCGCGACGGCTGCTGGGCGGAGCACGCGCTGGTGCCGGACGCCGCCGTGACCGCGGTCGCGGGGGGCACGGACCCCGCCCTGGCGTGCAGTTGGTTCTCCCCGGCGGGCACGGCGTGGGCCGCGGTGCACACGGTCGCCGCCGTACGACCGGGGGAGCGGGTGCTCGTGACCGGTGCGGCGGGCGCGGTCGGGGCGCTGACCGTGCAGGTCGCCGCACGGGCCGGGGCCGAGGTGGTCGGCGTGGTCGGCCGGCCGGCCAAGCTCGGTCACGTCCCGGCTCCCGCCAAGCCCGTCCTCGCCGCCGAACTGTCCGCGGAGTCGGTGGGCGGGCAGGTCGACGTACTCATCGACACGGTGGGCGGCCCGGTGCTGCGGGACGCCCTCCCGCTGGTCCGCCCGCGGGGCCGGGCCGCGCTCGTCGGCTACACCGCCGGACGCGAGTTCACCGTGGACCTCGCGGACTTCCTGCTGGCCGACGTGTCCGTGCTGCCGGTGAACCTGATGTCGCGGGGGAAGGAGGTCGCCGCCGACGCGGAGGGGCTGCTGGCCGACCTGCGGTCGGGGGCGCTGACCCTGGAGATCGAGCGCCACGGCCTCGACGGGCTGGCTGAGGCCGTCGATCGGCTGCGGACCGGCGAGGCGGTCGGCAAGGTGGTGCTGGACCTGGGTTGAAGGGCCCCGGCGCCGCACCCGCGGCCACCGACGCGCAGCCGGCCCCGACGCTCAGGGTGCCGCTCGGCCGGCCGGGTCGGGGTAGGTGATGACGAGCATCGTGACCCCGTCCTCGGAGGTCCAGGGCCCGTGCGGCATGCCGGGCGGGCGGCACGCGTACATGCCGGCGGTGAAGGTCGTGTCCAGCGTGAGGTCGCGCAGGGCTCCCGACAGGAGGTGGACCTCCTCCCAGAAGCCGTGCCGTGCCACGCCGTGGGCGGACGTGTCGGTGCCCGGCGCCCACCGCACGAGCGCGGTGCGGGCACCGGTGGCGGGGTCCTCGGCCAGGGTCTGTTCCCGTACGCCGGGGGCGGCACCCGCAGGTGTCGTCCAGGGCGCGTCGGGTCGGTGGAACTCCAGCTCGGGCTTGCTCATCGGCACACCTCCGGTCGCACATTTCCTGGCTACGGATCGTATGCGCCGGCCCCGGAGGAAAAGCCGACCGCGGTGAAACCCCTGGACCCGTCTCAGGCCAGGACCACCACCGCTCGCCCCCGGCAACACACCAGGCCCTCGGCACCGCAGCGCTCGACCAGATCGAGAGTGACCGCACCGCTGACCGCGTCCGCGGACGCTACGGTGCCGGTGACCACCAGCCTGTCACCCACGGGGGCCGGCGCCCGGTTCTGCCATCCCACCTCCCGCACCTGCCCGCCCGCGCCCGCGAACTCCGCGGCGGCACGGTAGAAGAGACAGCCGTGCAGCTGGGCCATCACGACCGGCCCGGCCAGCCCCTCCGACCGGGCGAACCCGGTGTCGTAGTGGATGCGATGGGCGTTGCGGGTGACCGCGCCGAACCGCAGCAGGGTGACCGCATCGGGCGCCAACTCCACCGGCGGTACCGCCTGCCCCACGACGATCCGCCGCGCCTGCCCCGTCATCGGACGATGAACCTCTCCGTGACCTCCACCAGCGTCCCCCGGTCCGCCGCGCCGTACGCCTTCTCCACCGTGAGCAGCAGGAAACCCTCGCCGCTGCCCTTGCGCTCCACGGCCGCGAGCGTGCGCCGCATCTCGATCCGGTCTCCCGGCCGCACCGCCTCGATCCAGCGCACGGCCTGCCCGCCCGCCATCAGCCGGACGTCGAGCCCGTCGGTGCCGGGCACCTCGTCGCGGTACATGCCGTCCGGCCGGAACTCCGCCGGATCGGCTCCTGGCGCCCCGCGCAGCAGACTCACCACGTACATCGGATGGACGGCGAAGTCGGCGCGATCGGGATCGACGAGACACGGCGCGCTCTCCCCGGCCGCCCGCGCGAACTCCGCCGCGTCCTCGGCCCGTACGACACCCAACGACCGCCGC
Organism: Streptomyces sp. NPDC048417; assembly: GCF_040651615.1. Taxonomy (NCBI): domain Bacteria; kingdom Bacillati; phylum Actinomycetota; class Actinomycetes; order Kitasatosporales; family Streptomycetaceae; genus Streptomyces; species Streptomyces sp. NPDC048417. Next base: position 45,130 of record NZ_JBEZKI010000004.1, read on the forward strand.
TCCTCCTGCCCGATCGACTCCCGGGCGCGCTCCTCGACCAGTTCCAGCACGGTGTGGTGGATCATGCGTTGCCTCCTGCGGTCGTCCCGTGCCCGGACGCTAAGGACGGCCGGCCGCCGGCCGCCACGGAACCGGCCCGCTCAGCGGACCGTTCCGCTTGGGCGGGGACCGTCGCCGTCCCACCATCGGTCCATGGACCTCATGGACATCCAGGCGCCCCCGGAGGGCACCTACGCGGAAGCGGACGGCGTCAAGTACCACTACGTCGAACTGGGGGAGGGCAGCCCCACGGTCTTCCTGCACGGCGGCGGCCCCGGCTGCACCGGATGGTCGGACTTCGGGCAGGTGGCACCCCTGTTCGCCGCGGACCGCCGGTGCCTGCTCGTGGACATCCTGCAGTACGGGAAGTCCGCCAAGCCCGTCATCGAGGGACCCATGTGGGACTACCACGCGGCCAAGACCGTGGCGCTGCTCGACGAACTCGGCATCGAACGGGCCGACTTCGTCTGCAACTCGTGGGGCGGCACCATCGCGCTCAACCTGGCCGCCAAGTACCCCGAGCGCGTACGGTCGTTGGTGATCACCGGCAGCATGCCCGTCTTCTACGGCCCGCTCGCCCCCCTGCCGGAGGGCGGCCGCCGTGGCCGCAACGCCCGCGACGTGTACTACGGCGGCACCGGCCCCTCGTGGCAGAAGATGCGCGAACTCATCGCCCGCCTCGAGTGGTTCGACCCCGATGTCATCCCCGACGGCACCGTGACCCTGCGGTACGAACAGAGCCTCGACCCCGAGGAGACCGCGCTCGCAGGCGCCTCCGACAACCCGCGCGGCGACTGGCAGGACCTCACCGCCGACCTCGGCCGGATCGCCGCGCCGACGCTCTTCCTGTGGGGCATGCACGACGCGTTCCTGACCCCCGACTACCCGCTGATGCTGGCCCGCATGATCCCCCAGGGCAACCTGCACGTGATGAGCGAGGCCTCCCACCACCCGCAGGAGGAACGGCCCCACGACTACTACAGCGTCGTCTCCGGCTTCCTGAACCAGCGGCACAACTGACTCTCCGGGGAGGAGACATGAGCGAGACCGCCGTGCGCGTCGTCGAACTGTCCAGCCCCTTCATCCGGTTCGCCGGCAGGCTGCTGGTCGGGCTCGGGTACGAGGTCGTGCTCGTCGAGCCGCCGGAAGGCGACGAGACCCGACGCGAACTCGACGGCGACGCGTTCGTCCACTGGCACGCGGGCAAGCGATCGGTGGTCCCCGCCACGCCCGAGGACCTGGGTCGCCTGCTGGCGGGCGCCGACGTGCTGCTCGACGGGAGTCCGAGCGGGGCCGAGGCACTCACCGACGGTCTCGATCACCTCGTACACGTTCGCGTCACCCCGTTCGGCCTCGTCGGCCCCCGCACCGACTGGCAGGGCACCGACCTCGTGGTGGCCGCGCTGGGCGGCATGCTCGCACAGGTCGGCGACCCCGACGGCCCGCCGCTGCGGCTCCCGGAGCACCAGGCCGAGCAGCTCGCCGGCGTCAACGCGGCGATCGCGGCCGTGCTCGGCCTGCGCGCCCGGCGGAGCGGTCCGGGACAACTCGTCGACGTCTCGGCCCAGGCGTGCGTGGCGGCCGGCCTGGAGGCCGGAACCCTCGCCTACCTGCACGAGGACCGGGTGCCGCCGCGCCCGGGCCGCGTCCATCCGCTGGTGCCGCACGGGCTGTTCCGGGCCGCCGACGGCTATCTGGGCGGTGGCCTCGGCGGCAGCCCGCGGATGTGGGACGCGCTGCTCGACTGGCTGCGCGAGGAGGGCGCTGCTGCCGATCTCACTGAACCGCGCTGGCAGGACCCGGTCGAACGCAAGAAGCACCAGGAGTACGTGTTCAAGGTCGTCCAGGACTTCGTGGGGACGTGGCCGAAGGCCGAGTTCGCGGAGCGGGCCCAGACCAGGAAGCTGCCCTGGGCCGCCGTGGACCTGCCCCACGAACTTCCCGGCAACCCGCAGCTCGTGGCCCGAGGCTTCTTCACCCGGGTACGCACAGGGGAGGGGCAGCGGACCGACCTGGGCTTTCCCTTCGCGTTCCCGGAGGGCCGCCGGGTCCGGGAGCTGGACGTACCCGGTCCGGGCGCGGACCAGGACCTGCTCGGCGAGCACCGCCCGAGACCTGCCGCCGCCGCGCACCCGCAGGACCCCCCGCACCCCGCCCTGCACGGCATCCGGGTCCTCGACCTGACCTGGGTCCTCGCCGGGCCGTACTGCACCAAGGTCCTGGCCGACCACGGTGCCGACGTGATCAAGGTGGAGTCCGCGGGCCGCCCCGATCCCACCCGCTTCGCCCCCTTCATGCACCTGTCCCGCGGCCCGCACACGAACCCCGACACCAACGGCTACTTCAACGAGGTCAACCGCAACAAGCGCAGCATCGCGCTCGACACCCGGACCGGCGAAGGCGTCGCGGTGCTGCGGGACCTCGTCGCGCACTGCGACGTCCTCGTGGAGAACTTCAGTTCCACGGTCATGCGCAAACTCGGCCTGGACTATGAGGAGTTGCGCCGGATCAACCCGGACCTCGTGTACGTCAGCATGTCGGGCATGGGGCACACCGGGCCGCGCAACGGCTGGGTGTCGTACGCCGACACGGTCTCGGCGAGCTCGGGACTGACCGGACTGACCGGCTGGGGACCGGACGACGTGGTCGGCGTGATCTACGGTCACGGCGACATCGTCGCGGGCCTGCAGGCAGCCCTCGCCATCGTGGCGGCGCTGGAACACCGGGCCGCCACCGGGCGCGGACAGCACGTGGACCTCTCCCAACTGGAGGCGATCGCCGCCCACATGGGCACCAGCCTCCTCGGCGGACCGAAGGTGGAGCCGAGCGGCAACACCCACCCGAGGTGGAGCCCGCAGGGCGTCTACCGGTGCCTCGGCGCCGACCGATGGCTGGCCGTCAGCGTGCGCGACGACGCCGAATGGGCGGCGCTGTGCGAGGTGATCGGCCGCCCCGGACTCGCCACCGACGAGCGGACGCGGACGGCCGGGGCGCGCAGGCGCGCGGCATCCCTGGTCGATGCCGCGCTGGAGGAGTGGACCCGCACGATGCCCGCCGATCTCGCCGCAGAGTTGCTCCAGGCGCACGGCGTACCGGCCGGAGCCGTCCAGGACGGCCGCGAACTCGTCGAGCACGACCCGCAGTTGCGGGCCCGCGGCTTCTACGTCCGCAAGGAGCACCCGGTCGCGGGAGCCTTCCTGCACGAGGGCGTTCCGATCCGTCTCACCCGCACGCCCGGCGGGATCCGTGCGGCCGCGCCCGTCCTCGGCTCCGACACCGACGCCGTACTGAGCGAGGTGGCCGGGTTTCCGGCAGAGCGCATCCGGGAGCTCCGGGAGGCCGGAGTGCTGCGGTGAACGACACCATCCCCGGTCAACTCGACGCGGCCGCCAGGGAATTCGGCGAGCGGATCTTCCTGCGGGTGGGGGCGGCGACCCGGACGTACGCGCAGACCCGTACGGCCGCGGCCACGATGGCGGGAGCGCTCGCGGAGCGCGGCTGCCGGCCGGGCGACCGCGTCGCCGTCATGGCCGGCAACCGGATCGAGGTCGTCGACCTGATCCTCGGCTGCGCCTGGCTGGGAGCGGTGCTGGTCCCGCTCAACACCGGCCTGCGGGGCGGCGGGCTGCGGCACGTCCTGCGCGAGGCCGAACCGCGGTTCCTGCTCGCGGAACCGGAGGCGGCCAAACGCGCCGTCGAGGCCGGCTTCCAGGGGGAGTTGTGGATCGTGGGCGGGGACGACGTCCCCGTGCCGGGCACGGCCCGCGCCGTACCGGCGGCCCGCGTGCGTCCGGACGACACCGCCTTCGTCCTGTTCACCTCGGGCACCACGGGAACGGCGCGCGGCGTGCGCTGTCCGCACGCCCAGACCGTCTGGTGGGGCCGCAACGTCGCGGACTCGCTCCGCCTCACCGCCGACGACGTGCTGTACACCTGCCTGCCGCTCTTCCACACCAACGCCCTCAACACCCTGGCGCACGCCATGGCCGTCGGAGCGAGCTGTGTCATCGGCGAGCGGTTCTCCGCCACCCGCCACTGGGAGCGGGTGGCCGAAGCCGGTGCCACCGCCGTCTACCTGCTGGGCGCGATGGTGCCCATGCTCCTCGCCCAGCCCCCGGGCCCCGGCGACCGTGCGCACCGGGCCTGGCGCGGCCTCTCCCCGGCCACCCCCGGCTCCGCGTGGGGGCCCTTCCACGAGCGGTTCGGGGTCACTCTCGTCGACGGATTCGGCTCCACCGAGACGAATCTCGTCATCGGATCGACTCCCGAGCACCAGCGGCCCGGCTACCTCGGCACCGTGCGCGACGGCTTCTGCGCGCGCGTCGTCGACGACCGCCTCGCCCCGGCCCCGGACGGCCTGCCCGGCGAACTGCTGGTCCGCAGCACCCACGCATGCGCCTTCAGCACCGGCTACCTGGGGGAGCCCGAGCCGGACCTCGCCGCCTGGCGGCGTACCGGCGACCGGGTGGTCCGCGAACCCGACGGATGGTTCCGCTTCGTCGACCGGATCAAGGACGTCATCCGCCGACGCGGCGAGAACGTCTCCTCGCAGGAGGTGGAGTCGGCCGTCCGCGCGCACCCGGCGGTCGCCGACGCGGCGGCCTTCCCGGTGCCCTCGGAACTGGCTGAGGACGAGGTCATGGTCGCGGTCGTCCCCCGGCCCGGCCACCTTCTGGACGCCCGGGACCTCGTACGGCACTGCGCGGGCGAGCTGCCCGCCTTCGCGGTGCCCCGGTACGTCGACACCGTCCCGGAGCTCCCGCTCACCGAGACCGGCAAGGTCCGCAAGGCGGTCCTGCGGGAGCGCGGGGTCACCGCCACCACCTGGGATCGCGAGAGCCGCCAAACGGATGTTCTCGGACATGTCTTGCTGTCTGCTGTCGAAAGGGATGGTGAATCTGAGGGCAGTGGCGGATCAGGGGACGACCGGCGTTGGGTTCGCTCCGCGAGAGGCTCGTCGGTGATGCCGGGCCTACGACGTGGCCTCGGCGCCGAGCGACCAGAAGGTCAGCACGGCGACGCGTGACGCGGCGGGCCTGGCGGGCGGTCTGGCCGCAGCGGCCTACGGAGCCGAGACCGGGGCGTCCATCGGCTTCGCCTTCGGACCCGTCGGCAGCGCGGTCGGCCGTGCCGTCGGCGGCATCGCGGGCGGCATCCTGAGAGCATCGCCGACGGCATCAGAGATCTTTTCTGAGAGGAGGGGGTGAGCCGATGACGACCACGTCACCGTCCGAGGACCCTGTGGCGGTTCAGTTGCTCGCGATCATCAACGACCCCACGGCGCCCGAGGGGGACCAGCTCGACGCGGCCCTGGACCTGGAGGATCACTCCGGCGCCTGGTTCGAGCAGGAGATCTTCGAGATCCTGCGGCGCGAGGATTTCAGCAGCGTGATGGCCCAGATGTGCGCGGAGTCGCTCGCGGGTATCTGGGCCAGGGAGGGCCGGATCGACGAGGCGTTCTTCCCGGAGCTGCGGGGGCAGGCGCTTCGGGAGGTGCTGAGCGTCCTCGAAGACCGCGCACCGCACCTGATCCCCGGGGGGATGCAGGAGGGCTGACACGCCTGCCCGCGGCGGCCCCACCGGTTTTCCCGGTGGAGCCGCCGCTCGTCCGGTCCGCGAATGGGCGAGGCCGGCGTCCATATGTCCTGCCCCGACGCTGCGAAGGGCCCCCACAGGCCGCGGACGTGTCCCAGGCGGCGGGCCATGATCTCGCGCACCGCCTGCCCGTTGCGTTCCAGCAGCGCGTCGAGCAGTTCGAGGTGCTCCTCGGCGCAGGCCGGCAGACGGCCCGTCGCCACCAGCGCCGTGAGCCCGTAGACCCGGGAGCGGCCGCGCAGGTCGGCGACTCCTCCCAGAAACATATCTGCGCACACGCTGCGTCACTTCTTCGCGAGTAGTGCCATCGCGGGCGGTGTCTCTCTTCTCGAAGTGTCGCGCTTCTCGAAGTGTCGCGGTGGCTCGGCCACGCAACCATCCAGATCACGGCAGACATCCACGGCCACCTGACGCCAGATGTCGGTGGCAGACTGAGGTCCGTGATGGACCAGGTACTGACAGGCGTTAGCGTGGTCGGTGCTGAGAGCGCGAACCGTGCTGGTCCGGTGCTGTGGCCAAAGGCGAAGTAGGGAGAAACATGCAGGTCGGAGCAGTGTCTTGAGAATTCTGCACACTTCCGACTGGCATCTCGGCCGCACCTTCCACCGGGTGAACATGCTCGACGCCCAGACCGATTTCATCGGCCACCTCGTCGCCACCGTGCGTGAGCACGCCGTCGACGCTGTGGTCGTGTCGGGAGACGTGTACGACCGCGCGGTCCCGCCGCTGGCCGCGGTCGAGCTGTTCGACGACGCCCTGCACCGACTCGCCGACCTGGGCGTACCCACGGTGATGATCTCCGGCAACCACGACTCGCCCCGCCGCCTCGGCGTCGGCGCCGGACTCATCGACCGCGCCGGCATCCATCTGCGCACCGAACCGTCGGCCTGCGGCACGCCCGTCGTCCTCGCCGACGCCTTCGGCGACGTCGCCTTCTACGGCCTGCCGTATCTCGAACCCGCCCTGGTGAAGGACGAGTTCGCCGTCGAGAAGGCCGGGCACGAGCCGGTGCTGGCCGCCGCCATGCACCGCGTCCGCGCCGACCTCGCCGCCCGCGCGCCCGGTACGCGTTCCGTCGTCCTCGCGCACGCCTTCGTCACCGGCGGCGAGGCCAGCGACAGCGAGCGCGACATCACCGTCGGCGGGGTGGCCGCCGTCCCGGCCGGGGTCTTCGACGGCGTCGACTATGTCGCGCTCGGCCATCTGCACGGCTGCCAGACCCTCACCGAGCGCGTCCGCTACTCCGGGTCCCCGCTGGCCTACTCCTTCTCCGAGGCCGATCACCGCAAGAGCATGTGGCTCGTCGACCTGGCCGCCGACGGCACTGTCACCGCCGAGCGCCTCGAGTGCCCGGTCCCGCGCCCGCTGGCCCGCATCCGCGGCACGCTCGACGACCTGCTCGCCGACCCCGCCCTGACCCGGCACGAGGACGCCTGGATCGAGGCCACCCTCACCGACCCGGTCCGCCCCGCCGACCCCATGGCCCGCCTCAGCGAACGCTTCCCGGGCACCCTCAGCCTGGTCTTCGCCCCCGACCGCGCCCCGGACGACCCCGACGTGACCTACGCCCGCCGCCTGGCCGGCCGCACCGACCGCCAGATCGCCGAGGACTTCGTCGCCCATGTCCGCGGCGCCGGCCCCGACCAGCGGGAACTGACCGTGCTGGGCGAGGCGTTCGACGCCGTGCGCGCGGACGCCACGGTGCGGGAGGTGGCGCGGTGAGGACCTGCGCGCGACGGAACACGGAGGCCGTCCGGTGAGGCTCCACCGGCTCGACATCACCGCCTTCGGCCCCTTCGGCTCCACCCAGAGCGTCGACTTCGACGCGCTCTCCGCCGCCGGGCTCTTCCTCCTGCACGGCCCGACCGGCGCCGGAAAGACCTCCGTCCTGGACGCCGTCTGCTACGCGCTGTACGGCACCGTCCCGGGCGCCCGCCAGAGCGGCCAGGGCCTCACCCTGCGCAGCGACCACGCCGACCGGGCCACCCGCACCGAGATCCGCCTCGAACTCACCGTCGGCGGACGCCGGTTGGAGATCACCCGGCAGCCGCCCTGGGAACGCCCCAAGAAACGTGGCTCGGGCACCACCCTCGACAAGGCCCAGACCTGGCTGCGCGAGTACGACGCGCCAGGCGGCGTCTGGAAGGACCTCAGCCGCTCCCACCAGGAGATCGGCGAGGAGATCAGCCAGCTGCTCGGCATGAGCCGCGAGCAGTTCTGCCAGGTCGTCCTGCTGCCCCAGGGCGACTTCGCCCGCTTCCTGCGCGCCGACGCCGGCGCCCGCGGCCAGTTGCTCGGCCGCCTCTTCGACACCCAGCGCTTCGCCGATGTCGAGAAACGCCTCGCCGAGCGCCGCAGGACGACCGAGGCCCGGGTGCGGGACGGCGACTTGGCGCTGCTGGCCGACGCGCACCGCATGCAGCAGGAAGCCGGCGACGCGATGGAGCTGCCGGAGCTGACCCCGGGCGAGCCCGGTCTCGCCGAGGCCGTGCTCACCGCCGCGGCCGTCGCCCGCAGCACCGCCCGCGAGCGCCTCACCCTCGCCCACTGCCGTCTCACCGCGGCCGAGTCCGCCCAGTTCGCCGCCGGCCGCGCGCTGGCCGAGGCGCGCGAACTGGCGCGGTTGCAGGGCCGGTTCGCCGAGGCCGGGGAGCGGGCCGTACGCCTGGAGGAGCGGGCCGGGGACCGCCGTGCGGCGCAGGCGCGGATGGAGCGGGGGCGGCGGGCGGCGGCGGTGGCGCCGGCGCTGGAGCTGCGGGAGGCCGCCGAGGCCGGGCACCGCGAGGCGGCCGCCGCCGAGGCACACGCGCGTGCGCTGCTGCCGGAGATCTTCGTGGGAGCCGGAGCGGCAGGGCTCGCCGCCGCTGCCCGCCGGGCCGCCGAGGAGCTGGGCGGGCTGGAGTCCGCGCGCCGGGCCGAGCGGCGGCTCGCCGAGGTCGTCGACGAGCGCGGGCACCTGGACCGGCAGGAACGGGACGACGAGGACGCCCGGCGCGAGGCAGCGGGCTGGCTCGCCGACTGGGACGCCATGCGCGCGGGACTGCAGTCCCGTATCGACTCCGCCCAGGAGGCCGCGACCCGCGCCGAACAACTCGCCGTACAGCGCGAACCCGCCCGCCGGCGGCTGGCGGCGGCGCGGCTGCGGGACGAGCTGGGCCGGGACACGGACGAGGCCCAGCGCGCCGCCCTGACCTCCGCGCGCCAGGCCGTCGACGCACGGGCCCACTGGCTCGACCTCAAGGAACAGCGGCTGAACGGCATCGCCGCCGAGCTGGCCGCCGATCTCACCGACGGCGCACCCTGCGCGGTCTGCGGGTCCACCGAACACCCGGCGCCCGCAAGGAAGTTCGCGGGACACGTCGACCGGGAGGCGGAGGAGCGGGCGCTCGCCGCCTATCAGCGCGCCGACGAACAGCGTGCCGAGGACGAGCGACGCCTCGGCACCGTCCGTGAGGCACTGGCCGCCGCCACCGCCGAGGCAGCCGACACACCTACCAGCCAACTCGCCGCTCAGGCAGACGAGTTGGAGCAGGAGTACACGTGGGCCCGGCGCGGCGCCTCCGACCTGCACGCGGCACACGAGGAGCTGCGGCTCGCCGAGCAGGAGCGCGAGCGCCGGCTGGCCGGCCGGCAGCAGGCCGAGGTCCGGGCCACCGCCCGGCTGACCCGGCGTGACGGTCTCGACGCGGAACAGGCATACCTGGAGGAGGAGTTGGCGAAGGCCCGGGGCGGTGCGGTCAGCGTCGCCGCCCGGGCCGCGCAGCTGGAGCGGCAGGCGGCGCTGCTCACCGTCGCCGCCGACACCGCACGCGCCGCCGACGACACCGCCCGGCATCTGAAGGACGCCGACGCCCGGCTCGCCGACGCCGCCTTCCGGGCCGGGTTCGACACCCCGCAGGACGCGGCCGCCGCCCTCCTCGACGACGCCGCCCACCGAGAACTCCAACGGCGTCTGGACGACTGGCAGTCCGAGGAGGCGGCGGTGCGCGCGGTGCTGGCGGAGGCCGACACCGCGGCGGCCGCCCAGCAGCCGCCCGCCGACCTCGACGCGGCGGAAGCCGGCGCCGCCACGGCGGGCCGGCGGCTGCGCGACGCCGCCTCCGCCCGGGACCGGGCGGCCGGCTGCTGCGCCGAGCTCGACCGGCTGTCCGCCCGCGCCACCGAGGGTGTACGCCGGCTCGGGCCGCTGCGCGAGGAGTACGAGCGGGTCGCCCGGCTCGCCGCCCTCACGGCCGGCACCTCCGCCGACAACGAGCGCCGGATGCGCCTGGAGTCGTACGTCCTGGCGGCCCGCCTGGAACAGGTCGCCGCCGCCGCGACCGTACGCCTGCACCGCATGTCCTCCGGCCGCTACACCCTCGTCCACTCCGACGACCGCACCGGCCGCGGTCGCAGCGGCCTCGGGCTGCATGTCGTCGACGCCTGGACCGGACGCGAACGGGACACCGCCACCCTGTCCGGCGGCGAGACCTTCTTCGCCTCCCTCGCGCTCGCCCTCGGCCTCGCCGACGTCGTCACCGACGAGGCCGGCGGGGTCCGGCTCGACACCCTCTTCATCGACGAGGGCTTCGGCAGCCTCGACGAACAGACCCTGGACGAGGTCCTGGACGTCCTCGACTCGCTGCGCGAACGCGACCGCAGCGTGGGCATCGTCAGCCACGTCGCCGACCTGCGCCGCCGCATCCACGCCCAACTGGAGGTGACGAAGGGCAGATCGGGCTCGGCGCTGCACCAGCGCGGGGTCTAGTGCCACGTCGGGCGACGTCTGCCCGACGGGGCACTAGGTACCGATGGCGCGGCGGGGGAGGGGCGAGGAGTAGACGACGCTCGTCGTCACCGAGCCCAGGGTGCCGATCCTGCCGGAGATCTCCTCCAGGTGGCGCATCGAGCGGGCGGTGACCTTGATGACGAAGCAGTCGTCGCCCGTGACGTGGTGCGCCTCCAGGATCTCGGGAGTGGCGGCGACCAGGTCGTGGAACGGCCGGTAGTTGCCGTTCGGATAGCGCAGCCGGACGAAGGCGAGGATCGGCAGGCCCAGCCGCTCCGGGTCGACCACGGCCGCGTACCCCTGGATCACGCCCGCCTCCTCGAGGCGGCGCACCCGCTCGGTCACCGCGCTCGGGGACATCGCGACGGCACGCGCCAGCTCCGCGAAGCTGGCCCGGCCCTCGCGCTGGAGGACCTCGAGGATGCGCCAGTCGGTGGCGTCCGGGGAAAACACGGTCATGGGTGATGGATAACAGGGAATCCCCGGCCGGACAAGGTCAGGGCCGGGGATCGCACCTTCAGGGCGGTCCGTCACCGGCCGTAGATTTCCGGTCAAGGAGATCCGCCGCACCGGCGCCCGAGCGAAAGGCCCCAGATGCCCGCCACCACCGTGAACCCCGTTCTGCGTGTCGCCCCCGCCGCACCCGCCGAGGCCGCCGCCCACTTCCGGGCGAGCCTCGTCTTCCACGCCGACGTCTCCGACGTGGCCGCCGCCCTCGCCGCCGACGGCGACCCCGGCTTCGTCGTCCTGGACTCCCGCTCCACCGAGTCCTGGGACCAGGGCCACATCCCCGGCGCCGTCCACCTGCCCACCGCGCTGATCCCCGAGCGGGCGGCCGGGCTCCTCGACAGGGACGTGCCCGTGGTGACGTACTGCTGGGGTCCCGGCTGCAACGGCGCGACCCGAGCCGCCCTCGCCCTGGCCGAACTCGGCTTCCGGGCCAAGGAGATGCTCGGCGGGTTCGAGTACTGGGTGCGTGAGGGCTTCGAGTTCGAGACCTGGCAGGGCCGTGCGCGCCGGGCTCCGGACCCGCTGACCGCACCCGTCCAGGGCGACTGCGGTTGCTGATTCCCGGGGGCGAAGGTGGGCCGTCGCTGTACGTGTAGGTTCACCCCATGACTCGTTATGCGGATCCAGGCGCGGTGGAGTGGGTCGAGTCGGGCGGCGGCCCGCTCGTGGCGGTCCCGGAGACGGTCCTGCCGTTCTGGGCCGGAGCCGACAGCGAGGAACTGGCCACCGACTACGACCGGGCCTGCGAGGTCGACGGCTATGTCGGACTGCTCCCGGTCGGGGACAGCGCGGCCCTGGTCCTCGGCGACGAGCCCGCCTCGACGTCCTTCCTGCCGGACCACGGCGCGTTCGTACGCTGGTCCGCCGCCAACTCCGAGGACGAGCTCCTGGCGCAGGTCCCCGCCGCGCTCGACAGCGCCGTGTGGGAGAACGAGATCCGCTGGCAGGTTCCGGGCCCCGTCGTCCTGTTCGACTCCGCCTGGCCGGGCGGCGAGGCCGAGGGCGGGGACCATCTGCGGGTCCCGCTGGAGCCCGGCACCTACGAGGTGCGGGCCGCCTACACCAGACCCGGCCCGGAAACCTGGCTGGGGCTGGTGCAGTTGCGCCGGATCGGGCACTGACAGATCGTCACTTCATGCCGTCGATCGCGATGTTGAGGTGGCGCGGGCCGCGGAGCACCGCGTTCGGACGGTAGGGCGGCGGGTCCTCGACCAGCCGCGGGTTGTCGAGCCGGCGGGCCAGCTGGGACAGCGCGAGCTGGGCTTCGATGCGGGCCAGCGGGGCGCCGAAGCAACTGTGGATGCCGCTGCCGAAACCGAGGTGCTGGATGTCCTGGCGGTCCGGGTCGAAGCGGTCGGGGTCCTGGAACCGCTCCGGGTCCCGGTTGCCGGCGCCCAGGACGAGCCAGATGCGCGACCCCTTGGGAATGGTCACCCCGCGCACCTCGATGTCGGCGATACAGGTGCGCTGCGGCACGAGCTGCACCGGTGGCTCGTAACGCAGCAGTTCCTCCACGATCCGCACCGACAGCCCCGGGTCGTTGCGCAGCCGCTCCAGGACCTCCGGGTGCCGTAGCAGCGTGAGCATGCCGTTGGTGATCAGGTTGACGGTCGTCTCATGACCGGCGATGAGCAGCAGCACCGCGGTGCTCAGTACCTCCATGGTCGTCATGGAGCCGTCCGGACCACTGCTGTGCACCAGGTCGGACAGCATGTCGTCACGGGGGTCCTTGGCGCGCTGCTCCACCAGCCCGTTCAGGTACATGCCGAGCTGCAGCCGTGCCTCCTGCGCGGTGCGCTGGGAGTCGGCGGCCGTACGGCTGTCGGGGTCCAGGCCGGCGACGATCGGGTCGACCCAGGTACGGAAGCGGGGCTCGTCCTCGCGCGGCACGCCGAGCAGCCGGCAGATCGCGGTGACCGGGAAGGGGTACGCGACCTGGTCGACGAGGTCGAACTCCCGTGCGTCCCCGAGGTCGTCGACGAGATCGGTGATGATCTCCTCCAGCTGGCCCCGCATGTTCTCGATCCGGCGCGGCCGGTGCGGTGGCCCGAAGGAGCTGTTGGCGATCCTGCGCAGCCGGTCGTGCTCCGGCGGGTCGAGCCGGATGAAGCTCGGCGGCAGTCCCGTGGCCTCCGGACCTGACAGGCCGTCCTGCCCGCCGACGGTCACGTTGGACTCGTCGGAGCTGATCCGCGGATCGTGGAGCAGAGCCTCGATGTCGTGGTAGGAGCTGATGAGGTAGGGACCGTCGTCCTCCTCATGCAGCACCGGCGTCTTGCGGAGTTCCTCGTACACCGGGTACGGGTTGGCACGGTTCGCGAAGTCGGTGATCTGGCGCAACATCGAGGTCTGCGGCATGACAGGTCCTTGGAGCGTCGGGGCCGGGGCGCGGTCAGTGGCGGGCGGGGTGGAAGACCAGCTGCTGGTCGGTCGGCGAGTAGCCGCTGAGGGTCACCATGGGACCGTGCGTAGGCAGCGCGGGGTCCGGGAAGTCGGCGTCGACCGGCACCCGGCCCTCGGGACGGCGGTCCACCGTCGGGAACTCCACCGGGAACGGCGCGCCCTTCTCGATCTGCCGCTGGTAGAACTCCAGCCACCGGGTGTTGTCGAAGCTCACCGCGGCGATCGTCCGGCCCTTGCAGCCGTACACCCCGACGAACCGGCGTTCGGCCAGCGAGCCCTGCGTGATCATGATCTGGTCGCCCATCGGCGGCACCCCGACCGACTTGATGTTCACCCCGAACTGGGACGACCAGAACGCCGGCACCCACAGATGCGGCCTGCGCTCGGCGCTCGGGCTGATCATGTTGTGCGCGGCGATCTCGGCCTGCGCGACCGCGTTGCCCCAGTGCTCCAGGGAGAGGAACTGGTAGCCGAACAGCGCGTGCGGGGACCGGGCGACATCGCCGGCGACGAAGATGTCGTCGGTGACGATGCCCCGGAAGTCGAAGGCACGGCAGCCCGCGTCGCAGGCGATGCCCCGGGGGCCCGCGCCGAGACCGGATCCGGTGAGCCACTCGGTGTTGCGGGTCGCGCCGAGAGACACGATCACGACGTCCGCCTCGACGATGCTCTCGTCGGACAGATGGACGGCGCGCACCCGGCCGACCGGGTCGCCCTCCAGCGCGGTGACCATGACCCCGGTGCGCAGGTCCACCCCGTTCTCGCGGTGCAGGTCGGCCGCGACGGCGCCGATCACCCCGCCCAGGGCGCCCACCAGCGGCGCGCCCGCGCGTTCCGCCACGGTGACCTCGATCCCGTGCTCCCGGCAGGCCGAGGCGATCTCCGAGCCGGTGAACCCGGCGCCGATCACGAACACCCGGCGTGGGCCGGCCTTCAGGCGCCGCTGCAGCGCGGCGGCGTCGTCCCGGGTGCGCAGCGTGAACACGCCGTCCAGCCGGGCCTCGTCCTCCTTCGGCCAGGGCCGGGCGCTCACACCCGTCGCGATCAGCAGACGGTCGTACTCGACCTCGTCGCCGTCGGCCAGCCGTACCCGCCTGGCCTCGATGTCGAGACCGGTCGCCGCGACCCCCAGCCGCCACTTCGCGTCGATCTCCCGGCGGTGGGGCAGCTCGGTGTGCTGCGGGGACGCCTTGCCGAGCAGCACCCCCTTGGACAGCGGCGGCCGGTCGTAGGGCTCGTACGGCTCGTCGCCGATCATGGTGAGTTCGCCGGCGAAGCCCTCGGCACGCAGCGTCTCGGCGGCGCGCAGCCCGGCCAGCGAGGCACCCACGATCACGATCCGGCCCTCGCGCCGGAGCCAGTCGAGATAGTCAGCGGGCGGCATCGGACGTCCTTCCCACGATCTCGTCGAGGCCGTCGGCCGTGATCGCCTGCACGGGGCAGGCGGCGACGGCGCGGGCCAGCCGCTCCCGCTGCTCCGCCTCGGCGCGCGGGTTGTAGACGAGCGATTCCTCGCCGTGCATGGTGAAGACGTCCGGAGCGAGGAACGCGCACTGCGCGTATCCCTGACATCTGTTGAGATCGACGACAAGGCGCATCATGGCTTCGCCCTTCCGGTGGCCAGGTGTCGTGCGTACCGCCAGCCCGTCCGTCCGGGACGGCGGGGAACTCCCCGCACGCCAGCATGGGAGCCCGCGCCCGCCGCCGCGCCCCGGGGCATTCCGAACGGGTGAGCCCTCAGGACGCCGGGGCCGCGGCGGAGCGGCGGAAACCCGCCACCACGATGTACGAGCTGAGCAGCAGCGACCAGGCCGGGAACACCAGCTCGGCCCAGGGCACGACCGACGACACGAACAGCAGGACCACGGTGCTGAGGAAGCCCAGCACCGTGAGCCAGCGCGGCAGGATGCCCAGTCGGTGCCCGATCACCGAGGTGGAACAGACGAAGACGGCCGCCATCCGCATCGCGTACCCGGTCATCAGCGTGTACGCGAAGTGCTGACCGAAGTCCCAGGTGGGCCGGGAGGGCGAGGTACCCGCCGGATGCGCGGTGTCCAGCAGGGCCGCGGCCGCCGCGGCGGCGCCGAACATCGTCGCCGTGAAGACCAGCCCGCTGCCGAGGAACACGGTGGCGATGAACCGGTCCTCGCTGTCACCGACATGGGTGCGCACCGCGCCGATGAACCACAGGAAGAAGATGCCGGCGAACGGCACCAGCGTGAGGGCAGCGTGGACGGCGCTGCGCCGGGCGGGGTCCGCTCCTTGGGCGTTGACCGCGTCGGCGCCCTGCGGGATGCCCAGCCGGATCAGCACGATCGCGGCGGCCAGCAGCAGTGCGAAGACGATGCCGGCCACACCTGCGGCGCGGGGGGCCTCCAGCGACTGCCGAGGTGGCGTGGAGGTCTGCATGCGCGGCTCGCTTCCTGTCCGATGGCCCCCGCACCAGCAAGCCGCCTGCGCCCGGCCGCCGCCACCGGAGCACCCCCGAACGGCAGACGGCGCCACCTGGGCCGACGCCTTGGGCGCCGCTCCCCGGTGTGAGCGCGGCGAGGCCCAGGCGGTCGTGGCCGCGCGGTTCCCGGCCGGACACGGTTCTGCCCGACGACCCGGCGCGACTCATCGCAGGAGGCGCACCGGGTCACCGGGCAGGTCGTCGGCTCCGCGGGCGGCTGCCGCCGCCGGCGTACGTCAGAGCTGCGTCAGCTCGTCCACCAGGTCGTCCAGGCCCAGTGAACCCTGGGACAGGGCCGCCATGTGCCAGGCCTTGAGGTCGAAGCCGTCGCCGCGCCGCTCCCGGGCCTGCTCCCGGCCCAGCAGCCAGGCCCGCTCGCCCAGCTTGTAGCCGATGGCCTGGCCCGGCATGGACAGATAACGGGTCAGCTCGCTCTCCACGAAGTCCGCCGGGCGGCTGCTGTGCGCACCGAAGAACTCCTGCGCCAGCTCCGGCGTCCAGCGCTCCCCGGGGTGGAAGGGGGAGTCGTCCGGGATCGTCAGTTCCAGGTGCATGCCGATGTCGACGATGACCCGCGCGGCCCGCATCATCTGCGCGTCCAGGTAACCGAGCCGGCGCTCCGGATCGGGGAGGAAGCCCAGCTCGTCCATCAGCCGCTCCGCGTACAGCGCCCAGCCCTCGGCGTTGGCGCTGACCATGCCCACGCCGGCCTGGTAGCGGGAGAGGTTCTCGGCGACGTGCTTCCACTGCGCCAGCTGGAGGTGGTGGCCGGGTACGCCCTCGTGGTACCAGGTCGAGACCAGGTCGTAGACCGGGAACCGGGTCTGGCCCATGGTCGGCAGCCAGGTGCAGCCCGGGCGCGAGAAGTCGTCCGACGGCGGTGTGTAGTACGGCGCCGCCGCGCTGCCGGGGGGAGCGATCCGGGACTCGACGCGGCGGACCCGCTCGGCCAGGTCGAAGTGGGTGCCGTCCAGCTTCTCGATGGCCTCGTCCATCACCGACTGCAGCCAGCGCTGGACCTCGTCGACGCCCTCGATGTGGGTGCCGTGCTCGTCCAGGTGCGCCAGCGCCACCCACGGCGTGGCCGCGCCGGGCAGGATCCTCTCGGCCTCGGTCTTCATCTCGCCGAGCAGCCGGTGGTACTCGGACCAGCCGTACGCGTACGCCTCGTCCAGATCGAGGTCGGTGCCGTTGAAGTAGCGCACCCAGCGGGCGTACCGCTCGCGGCCCACCACGTCCGGCGCCCCCTCGATCGCCGGCGCGTACACGTCCCGCATCCAGTCGTGCAGCGCCACCACACCCTCGGTGGCGGAGCGGGCCGCTTCGTCCAGTTCGGCGCGCAGCGCCTGAGGCCCGGACGCCGCGAACTGCTCGAACCAGCCCCGCCCGTCACCCGTGTCCGCCCATTCGGCTAGCTGTCCGACGAAGGTTGCGGTGGCACGCGGTCCCGCGTGCAGCTTCCGCTCCAGACCGAGTTCCAGGGACTGCCGGTAGCCCTCCAGAGCGGCCGGCACGGCGCGCAGCCGCTCGGCTACCGCCGCCCAGTCCTCCTCGGTGGCCGTGGGCGTCACGGTGAACACCTGGCGTACCGCGTGCGCGGCCGAGCTCAGGTTGCTGACGGAGCGCAGGCTCTCGTCCGCCTCGTGCACGGCGAGGGAGGCGGTGAGCCGCTCGCGCAGCAGACGTGCGCAGCGACGCTCGATGTCACTGTCCGCGCCGGGCTGCCGCTCGGCCTCGTCGAGCCGGAGGAGCGTGTCACGCTGGAGCCGGGCGAGCGCCTCGCCGCCGGCCGGCGAGGTGTCGGGCAGACGGCTCGAACTCTCTTTGACGCCGAGGAACGTACCGGTGATCGGATCGAGGGCGATGAGCTCGTCGACGAAGGTGTCGGCGACCTGGCGGGGCAGCGGGCTGTGGGTCTGTGACATGCGGTCCATCCTCGTACGACGGGCCGCCGCACGTCACTGGGATTGAGCTGACGGCGTAGGCGGGAGCAGCGGTCCACACTCCCACTGCTGGAAGATCAGGCGGGTCTCCACCCGGGCCACTTCGCGCTGGGACGTGAACTCGTCCAGCACCAGCCGCTGGAGGTCCGTCATGTCCGCCACGGCCACATGCACGAGGTAGTCGTCGGGACCGGTCAGATGGAACACCGTCCGCGACTCCGGCAGCGCCCTGATCCGCTCCACGAACGGCCCCACCAACTCCCGCCGGTGCGGCCGCACCTGCACCGACAGCAACGCCTCGAGACCGCGCCCGAGCTTGGCCGGATCGAGCTCCAGCCGATGCCCGAGGATCACTCCGGAGCGCCGCAGCCGGGTCACCCGGTCCAGACAGGTGGACGGCGCCACGCCCACCCGGGCGGCGAGGTCGCGGTAGGTGGTCCGGGCGTCGTTCTGCAGCAGCCGCAGCAGATGCAGATCGACCGGATCCAGTACGACAGATTCGGCCATGCGGCGAACGTAACACGGTGTCCGCTCCCCGTACCCCGCTCGATGTTCACCCTTCGGCCATGGACTCGACGAGCACCTACGACGACTCAGTGCGCGCCTACGACGACTCGGTGGACCTCCGCGACGGCGCGACGCGGCTGTCCGGCGCCTCGCGCGCCCTGGCCACCGAGGCCGTGCACGCCGGCCGCGACGACCTCGCCCGCCAGGGCCTGCACGCCCCGCCGATCGATCTGTCCACCACCTACCCGTCCTACGACAGCCGCGCCGAGGCCGCCCGCATCGACGCCTTCGCCGCCGACGGCGCGGACCCGGCGGGCCCGCCGGTCTACGGCCGCCTCGGCAACCCGACGGTCGCCCGCTTCGAGACCGCCCTGGCCCGCCTGGAGGGCACCGAGTCGGCCGTCGCCTTCGCCAGCGGCATGGCCGCGCTGAGCGCCGTGCTGCTCGCCCGCGCGGCGGCCGGCCTGCGCCATGTCGTCGCCGTACGGCCCCTGTACGGGTGCAGCGACCACCTGCTCACCGCCGGTCTCCTCGGCACCGAGGTCACCTGGACCGACCCGGCCGGCATCACCGACGCGCTGCGCCCGGACACCGGTCTGGTGCTGGTCGAGTCCCCGGCCAACCCGACCCTCGCCGAACTCGACCTGCGGGCCGTCGCCCACGCCTGCGGCACGGTCCCGTTGCTCGCCGACAACACCTTCGCCACCCCCGTGCTCCAGCGCCCGGCCGAACACGGCGCCCGGCTGGTGTTGCACAGTGCCACCAAGTACCTCGGCGGCCACGGGGACGTGCTGGCCGGGGTGGTCGCCTGCGACGAGGAGTTCGCCGGCCAGCTCAGGAAGATACGTTTCGCCACCGGGGGCGTGCTGCATCCGCTGGCCGGCTATCTGCTGCTGCGCGGCCTGTCCACGCTCCCGGTACGGGTCCGCGCCGCCTCCGCCACCGCCGCCGAACTCGCCCACCGTCTCACCGCCGACCCGCGCGTCGCCCGCGTCCACTACCCGCGGCTGGGCGGCGCGATGATCGCCTTCGAGGTGTACGACGACCCGCACGAGGTCGTCTCCCGGGTACGCCTGATCACTCCCGCCGTCAGCCTCGGCAGCGTCGACACCCTGATCCAGCACCCGGCGTCCATCAGTCACCGCGTCGTCGACGCCGAGGACCGCCGGGGCGCCGGGGTGAGCGACCGACTGCTGCGACTGTCGGTGGGCCTGGAGGACGTCGACGACCTGTGGGCAGACCTGGACCGGGCACTGGGGGAGCCCCGATAGGGGCGCGGGGCTGTATCGACCTGCGGCCACCGCCACGTGGGCGCGACCAGCCCCCCGCACCCGCCGGCGTCGAACGGCCGTGGATCCTACGGCGCTTCGGCCCTTCCGGCCTCACCCGCACCGGAAAGCCGCCCCATGGCAGTCACGGCATCCCCCGGCTCCGCCGGAACCGCATCGAGACGCGCCGTGATCACCAGCGTCCCCTCCTCGATCTGATAGTCCAGCGGCAAGTCCAGCCCCCGCATCGCCGCCACCATCCCGGTGTTGGACGCCTGCGTCACCGCGTACACGCTCTCGCAGCCCGCCTCGACGGCCATCCCCACCAGCCGGCCCAGCAGCTCGCCGCCGATGCCGCGCCGCTGCCAGTCGTCCTCGACGAGCAGCGCGACCTCCGTCTCGTCGCCGTCCCACAGCAGATGCCCGAGGCCGACGATCCGGCCTGACGCGGTCTGCACGGCCAGCGTCCGGCCGAAGCGGGGGCTGAGCAGGTGGTTCAGATAGCGGTCCGCGTCCCCGACCGGGCCGTGGTAGCGCAGCCCGAGGGTCCGTGCCGAGCAGCGCTCGTGCATGGCCTTCGCGGCCTCCACGTCACCGGTGTCGGCCCGGCGTACCGTGATCTCCCTGCCCTCGGGCAGGGTGAGCACGTCCTGACTGTGCGGGATACGCGGCCCGAGCCGGGCGTCCAGTTCCACCAGCGCGCGCGCCCGCGCGAACTCGGTCGGCGTGAACGGCAGATAGGGCCGCTCCACGGTGATCACTCCACCCTCCGGTGCGCGCAACCGCATCACGGTGTCCTCCAGCACCCCTTCGACGGGAACCGTCTCGGGGCTCCGGGCCCCGCCGACCGGATGGGCGGGGAGTGAGCGGATCGTGCACCTCCCCAACAACTGCCGGAGGGCCAGCGGAAGTTCCGCCGCGTCCAGCGCGGTTCGGGTCGCCAGGCCCAGGACCCGGGTCGGGGCGTCCACCAGATCGTGCGCGTCGGCCGGCTCGATCCAGGTGTCCGTGCCCCCGGCCAGCGCGACCGCCCGGGTGATCTCGCCGGCCGTCAGTCGGCCCGGGGCCCGCAGCAGGAACTCGTCGACCGTGCCGTCGGCCAGCGGATGCGTCTGCAGGTTCAGGATGTCGACCGCGTGCCCGGCGAGCGCGGCGCACAGCGCGGCCAGCGAACCGGGCTCGTCCCGCACGGTCGTGCGCAGTCGCCACAGCGTGCTGGTCGCGCCTGCGGCCGTCGGGGCCTTTGCGCCGGGCCCGGCCTGGCGCGTCTCGGTGACGGCCGGCCGGGCGCCGGTATCGGTATCGGTCACCGGAGGTGCGTGACCTGGGCGCCTCGCCCACCACACGTGGAAGCCGGCCGTCGCCGCCAGCACCAGTGCCGAGATCACCAGCAGAGCCGGGCCGTCGGGCCCGTGCCCGATCAGGTTCGCCGCCGCGTCCGCCACCGCGACGGCCGTGAACAGGGCGGCGAGTTCGACGACGTCCCGTCGCCAGTGGTGCACGGGGCGTCCGTCCCGCGTGCGCCTCACGTCAGACATGTCTCGATTCATGCATCCACTGTGAAGGAAGGGTGTTGCGTGATCACGAACGGTCTGTGACCGACGGGTAAAGCGTGCTTATGTTGATTTTGCGATAGTTTTTACCGTTGCCGGGGTAGCTGAAATGACCGGTTCCGGTCTCCGTCACGCGGCCACCCCCGCACCCAGCGCATCCCGCAGCCGGCGGGCCTGGACCACCAGACGGGACGAGCCGCGCCGGGCCGCCGTCTGTGACAGGTGCGGCAGCGCACCACGTGCCCCGGACCGCTCGGCGCACTCGGCGGCGACCGAGAGCAGCTCTCCGAGCCCACGGGCCGGACCCGGTGTGCCCGCGCCCGCCGTCGCGAGGTCGGCGAGCAGCACAGGGAGGGTGTGCCGGAGCATCTCCCAGATCGTCGTGTTGGCCCCGGTGGCCGCAGCCGTCCGCGCCGACTCGGCCAGCCGCAGCGACTTCACCGCACCCCGCCGGACCAGCTGGCCCAGGTCGGCGCCCAGCCGCTCCGCGTCGAGCTGCCCACGCGCGGCGAGCACCAGCAACGCGTCCACCGCGGCGAGCCGGTCCTCCGGATGCCGGGCGCCCAGCCCGTAGGCCACGCACAGACGGGTGCTCTCCCCGGCGGTGCCGCCGGACTCGGCGAGCAGCGGAAGGGCGGCGGCTATGCCCTGCTGGTCGTCCACGGCGGCCCGGGACAGATCGTGCACCAGCCGCACGGCGACCAGCTCGCGCTGTTCCGGGAGGATGGCCAGCCAGTGCTGGTGGTTCTCCTGGCCCCAGTGGTGGCAGTACCGCCGCTCGTCGCCGGCCGTGACCGGCCGGCCCAGCCGCCGGAACGCCTCCGGGAAGTCCGCCTGGAGTTCCAGGACTTCACCCGACTCGACCAGGATCCGCACCCCCGAGGTCCGGTGGCAGGACGTGGGCAGGGCGGGTCCCTGGGCGGAGAGCCGGCGCGCGAGCCTCTCGCCCTCCGGCGTGCCGAGTGCCGCCGCCCGCTCGGCCGCCGCCAGGGCCGCCGCACGGTCCTCACGGCGCACCCGCAGCAGCGCCTGCGCGAAGTCGGCGGCACCGACCCGGGCGCCCAGCCGACCGTAGACCGCGAGCCGGTCGACCAGCTCGCCCGGTTCCACAAGCCCGGTGCTCCACGACGGCGTGGCCAGCAGCAGCGGCTGCGGATCCGTCCGTATCCGGTACGCCAGTTCACGCAGCCGGACGTCGAACACCCGGGAGAACCCGGTGTGCGCGCACTCGTGATCGGCCGGGCCGCGCTGCTGGGCGGCGAACAGGGTGTCCGTGCCGACGACCCCGAACAGCGTGGCCAGCAGCAGCTCCAGGCCGTCCCGGGCGCCGAGGAGGCCGTAGCGGGTGTTGCCGAAGTACTCGTCGGTGTGCCACCAGCGGCGGGCGTCGGGCTGTTTCCACCAGCGGGTGGCGGCCACCGGTTCGAGCGCCGCCCGCAGCACGTCCTGGTCGCGGTGGGCGTGCCGGGCCAGCCCGTCCAGCGCCCGCTCGAACGCGGCCACGTCCCCGTCGGCCGCCAGCAGGGCTCCGACCTCCTCGGCGAGTTCCACCGCCGAATCCGGCGCCGGTGCCGGCCGGAACGGCTCCGGCGCCGGCGGCAGCACCTCCTCGTACCCCTCGGGCGCCGCTACGGCCGCGATCCCCAGGGCACCGGCCGCGCGGGCACGCAGGACGGGACTCAACTGTCCGGCCGCGCCGGCGATGTCGGACCGGGCCGCCGGGTCGTCGAGCCTCTTCGCGTGCCGTTCCACCAGCTTCAGCGCCCGCTCCTGCACCTGGGTGTCCTCGTGCCCGAACGCCTGGGCCACGGTCGGCAGCAGCTGTGCCGCCGAGGCCGGCTCACGGGCGAGCGCCTTGCCCAGCAGCACCAACTGGGCGCGCACCAGCTTCTTCTCGGTGCGGAACAGCAGCCCCTCGGAGGCCTCCGCCAGCTGCCGTGCGGTGAGTTCGCCGTCGAGTGCCAGGGCGGCGAGGACCGCCTGGGCGTGTGCGGCGACGGGGGAGACGGCGTCCCGGGCCAGAGCCGTCCAGTCGGTGACGCGCTCGCGCTCCTCCTCCCGGGTGAGGGCGAGCCGGAGCAGCAGCGGCAGGAAGATCCGGTGGTCGGTCGGGCCGCCGCCGCGCAGCAGACGGGCGACACAGGCGTCGGTCACGGCCGTGCGGTCCAGTTCACCCGTGCGGGTGAGCTCCGCGATCGCGCTCTGCCAGGAACCGGGACCGTCGCCGAACAGCCAGCGGACCTCGCCCAGATCGGAGAACTCGAACAGGCCGTTCACCAGCGGCGCGAGGTCCGGCTCCGCCCGCAGCCGGTCGATCAGGGGGACACGCCCCCAGCCATGGCCGATGTGCCGGACCCAGCCGACCACATAGGCGTCCGTCACCGGCACCTCGCATCCCGAGCGGCGCACCAGCCCGGCCATCAGCGGGAAGGGTACGTCCGCGGAGACCGGCCGGGCGGCGAGGCGGCGCGCCACATCGGCCTGCCAGCCGGTGTCCCGGTCGGCCAGCGCCCGCAGCAGCGTCTCCGCCGGCGCCTGCCGCCAGCGCATGTCCGCTCCGGCGATCCAGGTCGCGGCCGCCGCCGCCCCCGAGTGGCACATCGCCCCGGCCACCTGAAGCGCCGGATACATGCGCTCAAGCCGGTCCCGCTGCTCCCACGGCAGAGCCCGCACCTCCTTGCGCAGCCTCTTCAACTCCGGCAGCAGCGCCCGCCGTTCGGCATCCGGTGTGCTCCTCAGCAGGACCTCCGTCTCGCCCGCGCGCCCCATCCGCACCGCTTCCAGCACCGCACTCATCGCGTACCCCCGTCGATCTCCGCCATGTCCTGCTCCACCGCTCCACCGCGCCGCGCCATCCGCACCGCCAGCGCGTGCTTGCACGGCCCGCGCCCGCCCCGGTACTTCGCCCACCACAGACAACTGCAGCTCAGCACCCCCGCCGCATCCCGCACCCGGTGCACATGACCGTCCTCGGCCGTCACCGTGCCGACAGCGCCGTCGACGCTCACCGCGCCCGCGGCCACCAGCGCCCGGGCCGAGCGCAGCCGGGGGTTGTGTCGCTCGACGCGGCCCGCGTCGTACGGCAGCTCGCGGTGGAAGTAGGCGGCCTCCGCCGTGTCGTAGCCGACGCGTCCCGAGGTGCCGAGGCGGATCAGGGCCGCTCGGACCCGCTCCGGGGTGAGCCCGGCGGAGGCGGCCAGGTCGGCCACGTCGACCCGGGGCTCCCAGGCCAGCAGCACCGCGATCAGCTCCGCGTCCTCGGCGGCCGCGTCGGTGGCGAGCGCGTCCAGCACCCCGCCCTCGCCGGAGAACCCGCGGGCCGCGTCGGGCGACAGGGTCAGCGTCAGCCGCATGCCCGGCAGCACGACCTCCCAGGCGGCGGCCGTACCTGAGACCGCGAGGGCGCCCTGCGGGCCGTAGACCCGCAACGCCGTCGCATGGCGCAGCACCCGCTGGAGCGCGGCCAGCCGCTCCGGTCCCGGCAGGCACACCGCGCCCGGCACCGGGCGGGTCGTCGGCCGCAGCCCCCGGCCCGCCGGCACCACCCAGCGAGGCCCGGCCGAGCCCCGGCGGGCCGTGCCGGCGCGGGGCAGCGAGCGCAGGAACCGCACCGCCTCGTCGGCCGGCAGCTCGGCCCGCAGGTCGAATCCGGCCGCTGTGACCTGAGCCTCCGCGAAGCCGCGCAGCCAGCGGTCCGGCAGCGGGACCTTCTTCTCCACCACGGCGCCGTCGAGCGTGGTCACTGCCAACTCCTCGGGACCGACGCGCAGATGCAGCGGATCGTCGGTGCCGAGCCGGGAAAGGGCCTCCCGCAGCGGGTTGTTGACGTCGACGTTCGTCGTGCCGTGGCCCACCTCGCCGCCGTCCAGGCCCGGGCCGAGGACGTCCAGCCGGGCGTACACCCCGCCGCAGCCGGAGAAGGACTCGAAGCGCAGCCGGTCGCCGTTGCCCGTCACCACCGGGTCCAGCGAGGCGCGCAGCTGCGGCTGGTAGTACCGCGCGGCCGCCACGTCGGCCACCGCGAGCAGTCCGGCGGCGGCCACCTGAGGCGAGGTCAGGAAGCCCGCGAAGAACCGTGGATGCTCCTCGACCCCGGTGGGCGTCGCACCCCGGGAGGTCTCCAGTCCGAGATGGCGTCCGTCGGCGGCGGAGCGCAGCACGGAGGGTTGGCGATAGGCCACGGCCTGTGAAGATCGCGTCATGGAAAAACCGTAGAGGCGACCACTGACAATCGGCTCTGACCTGCGAAAACGCCCTGCTGTCGGGGGGGTTCGGGGATGCGGCGGGGCCCGCGCGGGGGGATGTGGTCGGATCTGTGCCGGGGATGTGGCGGGACCCGTGCCCGGGAGTGCGGCAGGGCCGCGCACCGGGGGATGACGGCGGTGCGCGGCCCTGCGAAAAGCGTACGGGAGTTACTGGCCGACCCGGCCCGGTTGCAGGGTCCGGGTGAACAGCACAGTGCCGTCGTACTCGCGCAGACGGACCGTCAGCTCACCGCTGTGGCCGTCGATGTCGACCTCGCCGAAGAACTGGTAGCCCTCTGCGGGAGACACGTTCGAGGCGGTCGGCGCCTTGACGAACACCCGGTCGGGGCCGAACGTGCCGTCCAGCGCGCTGGCCGGGAAGGCACCGGCGTTGAGCGGGCCGGAGACGAACTCCCAGAACGGCGCGAAGTCCTTGAACGCGGCCCGCGACGGGTCGTAGTGCTGGGCCGAGGTGTGGTGGACGTCCGCCGTCAGCCACACCGTGCCGGTGATCCTGCGGTGCTTGATGTACCTCAGCAGCTCCGCGATCTGCAGCTCGCGGCCGAGCGGCGCGCCCGGGTCGCCCTGGGCGACGGCCTCGATGTTCGCCTGGCCCTCGACCGGGTCGGGCACCACCAGGCCGAGCGGCATGTCCGCGGCGATGACCTTCCACACCGCACGCGACCGGGACAGCTCGCGCTTGAGCCACTCCAGCTGCTCGGCGCCGAGGATGCCCTGCGGGTCGGTCCTCTGGTCGTCGGGCGAGTTCGCGTTGCGGTAGGTCCGCATGTCGAGCACGAACACGTCGAGGAGCGGGCCGTGGTGGTGGACGCGGTAGATCCGGCCGTCCGGGCGGCCGCTGACCGTGGAGATGGGGAAGTACTCCGAGAACGCCCGCCGGGAGCGCACCGCCATGTCGTCCAGACTGGTGCCGGCGGGGTAGGGGGTGCCGGTGCCGATGACCTCGCCCGGGTACCAGTTGTTGCGGACCTCGTGGTCGTCCCACTGGATGACGTTCGGCACCTGGGCGTTGAACCGGCGCAGCGCCTCGTCCAGCAGGTTGTAGCGGAAGTTGCCGCGGAAGTCGTCCAGGGTGACCGCGACGTGCGACTTCGCCTCGCTGGTGACATTGCGGTACAGGCTGCCGTCGGGCAGTGCCTGCGTGGCCGAGATCACGCCGTCGGCGTAGATGTTGTCACCGCTGCACAGGAAGAAGTCCGGGTCCAGCTTGGCCATCGCGTCGAAGATGCGGTAGCCGCCCATGGACTCGTTGATGCCCCAGCCCTGCCCGGCCAGGTCGCCGGACCACAGGAACTTCACGCCCTGGCGCCGGCGGGTGGACGCGGTGCGGAAGGTACCGGTGACCGGCTGGCCGGTGCGGCGCGGGTCGTCGGGGTCGGCGAGCAGCACCCGGTAGTGGATCTGCTCGCCGGCCGGCAGCCCGTGCAGCCGCGTGGTGCCGGTGAAGTCGCTGTCAGCGCCGAGCAGCGGGCCCCGCCACCTGCGCGGGTTGCGGAACGACTCGGTGGCCGAGGTCTCCACGATCATCCGGGCCGGCCGGTCCGAACGGACCCACACCAGGCCGGAGTCGGCGGTCACGTCGCCCGCCTGCACACCCCAGTCGGCCCGGGGCCGCCCGGAGAGCGCGAACGCCGGAGCCGCGCCGAGCGCCGTGGGCAGGGTCAGGGCCGCCGACGCGGCGAGGGAGCCGCGCAGCACGCTGCGGCGGCCGGGGAACGAAAGGGACATGAAGGGCCTCCAGAACGAGATCCGGCCAGTTGTGCACAGCCACAACTACTGGTGCGCCGCAGCGCTCACGGAAACCACAAGTGAACAACTGCCCGGCTCCGGAAGATCACCCGCCGAGCGCCTCCGCCATCACCTCCGGGGCGCTCCCGCGCATCGGCCGCAGTGTGGTGGGGATCGGTGCGCTGCGCCGTGCCGTCCGTCGGGCGGTGGGTGCGCCGCGCCGCGGCAGCCGCCGGTCTGCGGCTGCCGGCGGTCAGCGGCTGCCGGCGACCGGTCCGGCATGGGGCGTCGGCCGGTGACCGCCGACGTCCCATCCCGCCTCGGGCGACGCTCAGCGGCTGCCGTCCAGGATGACCCGTGCGACCAGGGCCGGGTCGTCGTTCATCGGGCAGTGGCCGCAGCCGGGCAGCCGGACCAGGCGGGCCTTGGGGATGATCTGCTTGGCCCGCACCCCCTGACGGCGCACCAGCAGCATGTCCCGGGTGCCCCAGCCCACGGTGACCGGGATTCCGGGCACGTCGTCGGTGAACTGGACGGCGGAGCCCGCCCGCAGGGTCTCGGCGAACCCGGTGGCCCGCGCGAGCGCGAGCGTCTCGGCGACCACGGCGTCGGGTGAACGGCGCGCCGGGCGGGCGTAGATGGTGCTGGTCAGGGCCGTCCGACCGGCGGCCGTCCGGGACAGCCGTTCGACCAGCGGGAGCGGCAGCCGCTCCGCGATCCGTCGCATGGCGACGAGCACGCCGAAGGCGTAGCGCCGCTCGGCCTGCGTCCAGAATCCGGCGGGGGAGAAGGCGGTGACGGACCGTACGAGCTTCTCGCGGCCCAGTTCCAGGGCCAGCAGCCCGCCGAGCGAGTTGCCGGCCACATGCGGCCGGTTCAGCTCCAGCGCCTCGAACAGGGAGGCGAGCACGGTGTTGGTCGTGGGCAGGTCGTAGGCGAGGCCCGCGGGAAGCCCGGGGGAGGCGCCGAAGCCGGGCAGGTCCACGGCGATCACGTCCCGCTCGGTCGCGAGGATGTCCACCACCGGGTCCCAGGCCTGCCGGTGATGCCCTATGCCGTGGATCAGGACCAGCGGCTCACCGCGGCCCACGCGCGCGTAGGAGACGGTCACGTCCTGCTGGCCCTGCGCGGCCGGGACTTTGAGCGAGACGGTGGCGGACATGGAGGCTCCTCGTCTGGGACATCGGCTGAGTAGACAGCTTGTCAGCAATTGCTACTGGCGGGTAGTCCCCGGTCGGTGTGTCGCGCCTCGGCGGCGGACGGCGTAACCCAACGCACCCTGCGCGGCTCCAGGGTTGACATCGGGGGTGCCCGAGGCGCCGGGTGAACGTCAGTCGCGGCGTCAGCCGCATGTCCACGGCCCGCGGGGCCGCCGGCCAACAGCGGTCCGCGGGATCATTCTGGGCCGAGCGCGCGGCGGACGGGGCGTTTCCGACTGGGGGCGGGGAAACGTGTCGGATGGCACGAGGCCGTGATCGGCGTCCCCGGCGTCCCCGGCGTCCCCGGCGTCCCCGGCGTCCCCGGCGGTCCCGTTCGGACCATCCGGATCGTGGGCGTCATCCGTGGAACGAAGAAGCAGTGGACCCTCGCCGCCCGCCGGCCCCGGCCGCCCTACGGCTCCCGTCGTACGACGGTCACCCCACGGCTCCCGTCGTACGACGGGAGCTTTGCCGCCATGTCACGAAAACACCCCCGTGCGAACGCCCCGTGAACGCCGCGTGGCACCGCTTTCTATGTGCCGCCCATGGGATCGAGGATTGGTCTTGACCAAGGGTGTGCGCCGCCTTATGGTCGCAGATAAGTACAACAACCTTTAATAAACAAGGGCGCTAAAACGCCGCCGGACCACGGCGATTGCGGAGGACAGGGTGGGGACCACGCAGCTGGAATCGGTACCGGAACCGAAGTACTGGCATCTCAAGACCGTGCTCAGTGAGGCACTCGACTCGGAGTTCTCGGTCGGCGAGATCCTGCCCAACGAGCGCGACCTCGCCGCCCGCTTCGGCGTGGCCCGCGCCACCCTCCGTCAGGCCCTCGAACAGCTGGAACTGGAGGGCCGCCTCCAGCGCCGCCGCGGTGTCGGTACGACGGTGGCGCCCCCGCGCATGGGCGTGGCCGTCGGCACCGACGAGCACGCCTGGCCGGGTGCCCCCGACGACGCCTGGCAGCCGGTCGACTGCACCCTCGTGGTGCCGCCCGCCGCCGTCTCGGCCGCCCTGGAGACCGGCGCGGAGGAGCCGGTGCACATGGTGCGCCGCTCCCGTGTCTCCCACGGCCAGCCCGTCGCCGCCGAACTGCTCTACATCCCGGCGTCCTCGGTCCCGGACCTGACGGCGATCGACGCGCCGTCCGGATCGGCACGCGCGCGTGCCGTGCTGCGTGAGCTGCAGCGCCTGGCGCTGGAGGGTCAGGACCGCTCCGTGGAGCTCGGCTCGGCCCGCGCCGACGACGCCAAGGAGCTTGACCGCCTCCCCGGCGCCCCGGTCCTCGTCGTCACCACCCGCTTCCTGGCCGCCGGCCGCACCGCCGCGTTCTCCGTCGCCACGTACCGCGCGGACACCTGCCGGCTGACCTTCGGCGACTCCGGCGGCGTGGAGATCCACCACGGACCCGAGCGGCAGGCCTCGTAGCCACCGAGCCGGAACAGGACGCGCCCCGGAACTCCTCCGGGGCGCGTCGCGTTTCCACGACGGCTGCACGGCTGCACGGCTGCACGGCTGCACGGCTGCACGGCTGCACGGCTGCACGGCTGCACGGCTGCACGGCCACACCGCTGTTCAGCGGCGCGCGGTGACCGTCCCGTCCACCGCGAACAGCTGCTCCTCCACATGGTCGAGGGCGAGCCGCAGCGCGCCGGTCGCCACCGCCGCCTCGCCGAGGAGGGAGAGAGCCACCCTCGGCGGGCGCAGACAGTAGCGGGCGAGTTCGCGGCGCAGCGGCTCCAGGACACCGTCGAGCCCCGCCGCCCAGCCGCCTATCACCACCAGCTCGGGATCGAGGGCCAGCGCGAGCGCGGCCACGTCGTGGACCAGCCGCTGGATGAACCGGTCGACCGCGGCCCGCGCCCGCGTGTCCCCCTTCCTGGCCAGCGCGAACACCTCGGCGACCGCCTGCTCGTCCAGCGGGTGCAGCGGTTCGTCGGTGGTGGACAGCAGCGTTTCCGGGGTCACCTCCCGGCCCAGCAGATGCAGCGCGCCGATCTCCCCGGCCGCCCCGCCGTAGCCCCGGTGCAGCCGTCCGCCGATCAGCGATCCGGCACCCGGACTGAGCCCGGCCAACACCATCACCACGTCGTCGGACTCGGTGGCGGCGCCCTTCCAGTGCTCGGCCACGGCCGCCGCGTTGGCGTCGTTCTCCACCAGCACCGGGCACTTGAAGGACCGGCTCAGCCGCTCGCCGAGCCGCAGTCCCGTCCACTGGGGCAGCGCGGTACCCAGCCGCACCCGGCCGTCCGCCTCGACGATGCCCGGGGTGCCGACCCCGACGGCCCGCAGCGAACTGCGTGGCACCCCGGCCCGGCGCAGCAGTTCGGCGACCGCGGTGCGCAGCCGCTCCAGCCGCTCGTCCGCGTCGACCGTCTCGTCCACGTCCTTGGCCTGTGACCCCAGCACCCGGCCGTCCAGATCGGCCAGCAGCACGGCGACGCGGTGCGCGCCGATCTCCAGACCCAGCAGATGCCCGGCCTCGGCCCGGAACCGGAACCGCCGCGCGGGCCGCCCCTGCCGCCGGGTGGCACCCTCGTCGGCTGCCTTCTCGACGACCAGACCGGCCTCGATGAGCCCCTCGACGACCCCCTCGACGGTCGGCCGGGACAGTCCGGTCACCCGGGTGATCTCGGTCAGGGTCGCGCAGTCCGTGGCACGCAGAGCGTGCAGCACCACCGCGGAATTGATCCTCCGCAGCAGCGACGGATCACCGCCGGTCAGTCCCGCCAACGTCCGTCCTCCCAGCTAGCCCTGCGTGTTGGCCGGATCGTACTTCGGTAGCGGCGACCCGGGCGAGTGCCTGACGCCCCCTACCTGTCGAGGATCCGCGATCAGCGGGGCACGACGAACCCCGACTCGTACGCCGCGATCACCGCCTGCGTACGGTCCCGCGTCCCGAGCTTCGCCAGGACGGCACCCACATGGGACTTCACGGTCTCGGTGCCGACGACCAGCCGCTTGGCGATCTCGGCGTTGGACAGCCCCTGTGTCATGAGCCGCAGCACCTCGGCCTCCCGCTCGGTCAGCCGGGCCCACCGAAGCGCGTCCCGCTGGTCGGCCCCGCCGTACCGGGCGGCGAGTTGCCGTACCGAGGCCGGGAAGAGCAGTGACTCGCCCTCGGCGACCAGCCGCACCGCGTGCACGATCTCGGCCGGCCGGGCCCGCTTCAGCAGAAACCCGTCGGCACCCGCGCGCAGCGCCTCGTACACGTACTCGTCGTCCTCGAACGTCGTCACCACCAAGATCTTCGGCGGTTCCGCGACCGTGCGCAGCACCGCGCGCGTGGCCTCGATCCCGTCGAGCAGCGGCATCCGTACGTCCATCGCCACCACGTCCGGCCGCAACTGCCGCACCAGCGGGATGACCGCCGCCCCGTCGGCGGCCTCGCCGACCACCCCGATGTCGGGCTGCGCCTCCAGCACGGCGCGCAGACCCGCCCGTACGAGGGGTTCGTCGTCGACGAGGAGAACGGTGACCGGCATCCGGCCAGCGTAGATCAGCGCACCGGCAGCTCGGCGTGCACCTGCCAGTCGCCCTCGTCCGGTCCGGTGCGCGCGCTGCCTCCGAGCAGGGCCGCGCGTTCGCGTATCCCACGCAGCCCGCTGCCCCGCCCGGGCCCGGGTACCCGGCCCGGCAGCGGATTGCGCACCTCCAGCCCGAGCACCCCCTCGCCCACGGTCACCCGGACCCGCACGGGCACGGCCCCCGCGTGCCGGAGCACGTTGGTGAGCGCCTCCTGGAGGATGCGATAGCCCTCCCGGGAGACCGGCCCCGGCACCGTCTCCAGCGGACCGGTGACCTCCGCGTCCACCTTCGCGCCCGAGGCCCGCGCCGACTCCAGGAGCCGGTCGGCGTGAGTGAGAGTGGGCCGCGCGTGCACCGGCTGCCGGGACTCGCGCAGTACACCCAGCACGCGCTCCAGATCCTCCAGCGCGCTCCGGCCGGTCTCCTCGATGGCGGCCAGTGCCCGGTCGGTGAACTCC
Source organism: Streptomyces sp. NPDC048417 (assembly GCF_040651615.1). Lineage (NCBI taxonomy): Bacteria > Bacillati > Actinomycetota > Actinomycetes > Kitasatosporales > Streptomycetaceae > Streptomyces > Streptomyces sp. NPDC048417. The sequence continues at coordinate 77,349 of NZ_JBEZKI010000004.1, forward strand.
GGACTCCCCGCCGCGCGGGCCGCACCGGCCTGTACGACCGCCACAGTCAGGGCGTGCCCGATGGAGTCGTGCAGCTCGCGCGCGATACGGGTGCGCTCCAGCAGTTGCTCGGTGCGCTCCTCCAGGGCCGCGAGCCGCTCGGCGGCGGACGGACCGAGCAGCCGCCGGGCCAGCCGCCGTCACCAGCTCTCCGAAGCCGACGACGGCGCCGTAGAGGGCGATCAGCGGGAGCGGGACCAGCAGGGCGTACGCCCAGTGCGGCCGGGCCGAGTCCAGGAACGGGAAGCCGCCGGGCACCTGACCCGCCGCCAGCCGGCCGAGGTCGAACGCGATGGCAGGAAGCCACACCGTCGCCAACGCCCCCGCCGAGCCGAGGACCATCCGCGCCTCCAGCCACAGCACCGTGCGCCACCGGTCCCGCCAGGTCGCCGACGGCGCCTCGGAGATCCCCGAATCCTCCTCGCCGGGCGTGAGCAGCAGCCGCGCCTGCACACCCTCGCCCCGGCGCACGGCGGGGATCAGCCCGACCGGAACCAGCACCAGCGCGGGCACCCACGGGGTCGACAGGTCGATGAAGACCATGCCGTTCCAGCCCGTACTGCACGCCGAGTGGATCAAGATCCGTACGCTGCGCTCACTCGTGGGCGGTCTCTGCGCGGTGCCGCTCGTCACCGTCGTGTTCTCCGGCCTCACGGCCGCCGGTTCCCACGGCTCCGACCCGCTGTTCTCCACGTTCGCCGGCGTGTCCTTCGGACAGATCGCGGCGGTCGCCTTCGGTGCGACGGCCGTCTCGTCCGAGTTCCAGGGCGGCGGCTACGGCTGACCCTGTCCGCCGTGCCCGACCGGCGGTGCCGGTTCGCGGCGAAGGCCACGGCGATCGCACTGCCGGTGCTCGTCGCCGGTCTGCTCACCGGCCTCGTCACCCTCGTACTGGGCACATGTCTGCTCGGGGCTGACGGACCGACCTGGACCGAAGGACTGCGCGGTGCCCTGGGCTGCGGCGTCTACCTGACGCTGATGGCCCTGCTCGCGGTGGGAGTGGCGGCCGTCCTGCGCAGCGGGACCGCGACGCTCGGCATCCTGATCCCGTTCCTGCTGATCGTGTCCTTCGTCATCGGCGACCTGGCCGCCGGCGGCGCCGACCTGCTGCCCGACCGGGCGGGCCAGGTCGTCCTGCACAGCGCCCAGGAGGGGGCCCTGGGCCCGTGGACCGGACTGGCGGTGACCGCGCTGTGGACGGCGGCCGCACTGCTTGCCGGAGCCCGGAGCGTGCGCCGACGGGACGCCTGACGGCCCGCGACCGCCCTGCCGGTGGTGAGCGGCTAGTGCCCGGTGCGGCACCAGCCCTCGGCCGCCTCCCGCAGCCGCCCGAACTCCTCCGCCATCGTCGCCGCCGTCCAGTGCGCGTTCAGTCCGCTGGGATTCGGCAGCACCCACACCCGGGTGTCCCCGATCAGTCGCTCCTGCGGCCCCACCTGGGCCGTGCGGTCGCCGAACGCCGCCCGGTAGGCCGTGACGCCCACCACCGCCAGCCATCTCGGCCGCACCCGGGTCACCTTCGCCGTCAGCAGCCGCCCGCCCTCGGTGTACTCCGCGGCCGTCAGTTCGTCGGCGCGCGCGGTCGCCCGCGCCACCACGTTCGTGATGCCGAGCCCGTACGACAGCAACTCGCCCTGTTCCGCGGGCTTCAGCAGCCTCGGGGTGAACCCGGACAGGTGCAGCACCGGCCAGAAACGGTTGCCGGGACGGGCGAAGTGGTGGCCCGTGGCAGCCGTCATCAGGCCGGGGTTGATGCCGCAGAACAGGACGTGCAGGCCGTCCGCGATCACGTCCGGGACGAGACGGTCGCGGGCGGCCTCCAGCTCCGCGTGGGTGAAGCGCGGTGAACGGGGTGAGCCGGAAGGGCGGCTCAGAGGATCGCTCCGGGGGTGTAGCCGGCGGCCTCCGGGTGCTGCTTGGCGATCTCCTCGATCCTGCCGACGACGGCACCGACCTGCGCGGCGGCCGCGCCCGTGAAGGACAGCTTGTCGGCCATCAGGGCGGCCAGCTGCTCATGGTCGAGCGGCAGTCGCTCGTCGGCGGCCAGCTTGTCGAGCAGGTCGTTGCGCTCGGCGCCCTGCTCACGCATCGCCAGCGCGGTGGCGACGGCGTTCTCCTTGATCGCCTCGTGCGCGACCTCACGGCCGACGCCCGCCCGCACCGCGCCCATCAGCACCTTGGTGGTGGCGAGGAAGGGCAGGTAGCGGTCCAGCTCGCGGGCGACGACGGCGGGGAACGCGCCGAACTCGTCGAGGACCGTCAGGAAGGTCTCCAGCAGACCGTCCAGCGCGAAGAACGCGTCCGGCAGGGCCACCCGGCGCACCACCGAGCAGGACACGTCGCCCTCGTTCCACTGGTCGCCCGCCAGCTCGCCGGTCATCGAGGCGTAACCGCGAAGGATCACCATCAGGCCGTTGACGCGCTCGCAGGACCGCGTGTTCATCTTGTGCGGCATCGCCGAGGAACCGACCTGGCCCGGCTTGAAGCCCTCGGTGACCAGCTCGTGCCCGGCCATCAGCCGGATGGTCTTGGCCAGCGAGGACGGCGCGGCCGCCAGCTGCACCAGCGCGGTCACGACCTCGTAGTCAAGCGAGCGCGGGTACACCTGGCCGACCGACGTGAACGCCTGCGAGAAGCCCAGGTGCCGCGCGATCCGGTTCTCCAGCTCGGCCAGCTTCGCCGCGTCCCCGCCCAGCAGGTCCAGCATGTCCTGGGCCGTACCCACCGGGCCCTTGATGCCACGCAGCGGGTAGCGGCCGAGCAGCTCCTCGACGCGGCCGTACGCCACCAGCAGCTCGTCGGCGGCGGTCGCGAAGCGCTTGCCGAGGGTGGTGGCCTGTGCGGCCACGTTATGGGAGCGGCCGGCCATGACCAGCTCCGCGTACTCGCCGGCCAGCTTGCCCAGCCGCGCCAGGACGGCCACCGCACGGTCGCGCACCAGCTCCAGCGAGAGCCGGATCTGCAGCTGCTCGACGTTCTCCGTCAGGTCGCGGGAGGTCATGCCCTTGTGCACGTGCTCATGCCCGGCGAGGTCGTTGAACTCCTCGATCCGTGCCTTCACGTCGTGCCGCGTGACCTTCTCGCGCTCGGCGATGGAGGCCAGGTCGACGGTGTCGAGGACCCGCTCGTAGTCGGCGATCGCCGCCGCGTCCGGCACCTCGATCCCGAGGTCCTTCTGGGCCCGCAGCACGGCGAGCCAGAGCTGCCGCTCCAGCTTCACCTTCTGCTCGGGCGACCAGAGCGTGGCGAGCTCGGCGGAGGCGTAGCGTCCGGCGAGGACGTTCGGGATGCGGGGCTTGGCGGGGGCGGCAGAAGTCACGTGTACGGAGTTTACCCACCGTCCACGGTGGTCGTCACCGTCCACGCAGTGTGAGACGTCCAGGTCAGAGGCTCCGAGGCCGTCGACTCGTGCACGGTCTGTGAGACGTGTGTAAGACGGCGGCGGCCCCGACGCGGGGGGTTGAGCACCGTAACGGGGCCTTGATCCAGCACCTTCCAGATCAAGGAGCCGGACCCGTGGAAAACGTACCCACCCCGCGCCAGGAACTCGACGAGACCGCCCACCGTCACGTCGCCATCGCCCGTCAGCTGCTCGTCGAGACGGACGGGCTCGACTGCACCGAACTCAGCGCGCAGGACCTGTGCCGTCTCGTCGGCCGCCTGGAGGTCTCATCGCGATGCTGATCCTCACCGTCGAGGGCGCCGACCGGTGACCGATAACACGGGACGGCAACCACAAGACAGCGCAGGACTGGTACCGGACCGTCAAGGCCCGTGGGTACGACCTGCACACGAACAACTGCCTCCATATGAGCATGGCCGTGTTCAAGGGGTACAGCAGCATCCTGCGCAATCCATGCCCTTGAGCTGTCCGGCAGAGCGCTGAGGGTGTTCAGCGCTACGGCGGCGTGCGGGGCCAGCAGTTGCCAGTCCGACCACGTCGGTGGGTCCTCGGGGACCGCCGGTCTCCCCGGCGGCTTCTGCTGCGGCCTTCAGCAGGCGGGCGGCCAGTTCCGTAAAAGCCGGCAGGTCCGGGCCAGGTGCCGGGCGGTTGGTGTCGCGTACCTGCGGGTGCGGCCGCGCGAGGGGCAGCGCGTCCAGCCCGGCCGCGTAGTGCCAAGTCAGCTTGGCACTTCCTCCCGCCGCCGGTCATCGCCGGCTGTGGCGGGGATGGCGTTGTCGATGAGGACGGCGGCGATGGCGGCGGCGGTGGGGAAGGCGTCGGCGTTGAGGACCCGGGTGCGGGCCGCGGCGCCGTCGAGGAGCAGCGCGAGCTGCTCGCCGAGTTGTTCAGGGGCGGTGGCGCCGGCTTCGCGGGCGGTGTCGGCGAGCCGCGCGGCGACGGCTTTCTTGTAGTCGCGTGCGTACTGGGATGCGGGGTGCTGGGGGTCGTGGAGTTCGACGGCGGCGCCGATGTAGGGGCACAGGGGAGTGGTGGGGGGGACGTCGAAGGCGGCGAGGAGCCGTTCGCGGGGCGTGAGGTCGGTGCGGTCGAACACGCCGGACAGAACGGAGGGGTCGAACCGGCGCAGGTACTCGGCGACGAGTTCGTCCTTGCCGGTGAAGTGCTGGTAGGCCGTGCGCTTGGACACCTCGGCCGCCGCGCAGAGCTGGTCCATGCCGGTGCGGTTGATGCCCTGCTCGCGGAACAGCTGCTGGGACGCGCTGAGGATGCGCTCGCGGGCGCCCCGGCCGCGGCGGCGGCCCGTGGGGCCCTTCTCCAACTCCGTCATGGGTCCATGGTACCCCGGCCGGGTAACGACCGGTGTACATAGTTTGCGCCCCGGCTGCCCGCCCCGTACGGTACGTACACAGGGCGGTGTACATAACACCGTCGTCCCAGGTGCGCACGGCACCACCGACCCAAGGGAGCGACTATGGGAAAGCTCGACGGCAAGGTAGCGGTCATCACCGGCGGCACCACCGGCATGGCGCTGGCCGGCGCGAAGCTGTTCGTCGACGAGGGAGCGCACGTCTTCATCACCGGCCGCCGCCAGGACGCCCTGGACGAGGCCGTGAAGCAGATCGGCCGCAACGTCACCGGCGTCCAGGGCGACGCCGCCGACCTGGACGACCTGGACCGCCTGTACGACACCGTCAAGCGGGAGAAGGGCAGCCTCGACGTGCTGTGGGCCAGCGCCGGCGGCGGCGAGCCCGCCCCGCTCGGCGAGATCACCGAGGCCCAGTTCGACACCTGGTTCGGGCTCAACGCCCGCGGCACCCTGTTCACCGTCCAGAAGGCCCTCCCCCTCTTCAACGACGGCGGCTCCATCCTCATGACCGGCTCCAACGCCTCCCTCGGCGCCTTCCCCGGCTGGAGCGTCTACGCCGGCAGCAAGGCCGTCCAGCAGGCCTGGGCCCGCATCTGGCTCAACGAACTCAAGGACCGCCGCATCCGCGTCAACGTCCTGACCCCCGGCCAGGTCGCCACCGCCAAGCAGGAAGAACTCTTCGACGAGGCCACCAAGCGCCAGTTCGAGTCCCTCATCCCCCGCGGCCAGATGGGCCGCCCCGACGAAATCGCCACCGCCGCCCTCTTCCTCGCCTCCGACGACTCCAGCTACGTCAATGGCATGGAACTCGTCGCCGACGGCGGCACCACCGCCATCTGAACCGAACAACACACAACCACGGCAGGACATCTCATGAGCAACATCAGCATCATCGGCACCGGAAACATGGCCCGCACCATCGGCGCGCGGGCAATAGCGGGCGGCAACACCGTCGAGGTCATGGGCCGCGATCAGTCCAAGGCCGCTGACCTGGCCAAGACTCTCGGCGGCGGCACCGCGACCGGAGAATGGGGCACCGCCCCGGCCGGGGACATCGTCATCGTGGCCCTGTTGTACAACGGCGTCGTGCCAGCCGTCGCCCAGTACGGAGACGCACTCGCGGGCAAGGTCATCGTCGACATCAGCAACCCCTTCAATTCCACGTTCGACGGGCTGGCACACCGCGAGGAGACCTCGATCGCGCAGGAAGTCGCCAAAGCGGCCCCGGCAAGCGCCAGCGTGGTGAAGGCGTTCAACACGATCTTCCGCCATGTCCTGGAGAAGGGGCGGCCCGACGTCTTCATCGCCGGCGACGATGCGCAGGCCAAGGCAAGTGTGGAGGCGTTCGTCGAGACCCTCGGACTGCGCCCGCTGGACGTCGGCGGCCTGAAAATGGCGCACTGGCTGGAAGGAGCGGGCGTGGTCACGGTAGGCCTCGCCAACCACGGGGTGGGGAACTTGGACTTCGCCCTCAGCGTCACCGAACTTCCTGTCTGAGCAAACGGTTGATGGCGCCTTTTCGGAGCGGCCACCGATCGGGGGACGGAGCTGGCGTGAGCCGGGGCGCAACGGACAGGGCTCCCGTGCTGTTGAGGGAGGGGTTCGACGTCTCAACTCAGCAGCACAGGAGCCCTGTTGGTTCCCCATCCTGCCGCACTCGACTCACACGCCTTGGTCGAGTGGGTCACGATGCTCATCGTCACCCATGAGGGTGACCGGCGGTGCAAACTCCCGCCGCATTCCCGTGCGTTGGTCACACTCGTTTACCTGCGCCGCCGCGACACCCTCGCGAGGATCGCCACGGCCTTCGGGAAATCCGTCGGCACCGCCCATGCCTACGTCACCACCGTCACCGGCCTGCTCGCCGACCGGGCCCGGGCCTGCTGAAGACGCTGCGCGACCACGATCCCGAGTTCGTCTTTCTGGACGGCACCCTGGCCGAGTGCGACCGCGTCGGCGACAGCCGCGCCGACTACTCCGCCAAGCACCGCCGCCACGGCGTGAACGTCCGGCTCATCACCGATCCGACCGGCGAGGTTCTGTGGATCTCGCCTGCACTGCCAGGCCGCACCCACGACCTGACCGCGGCCCGCACCCGCAAGATCATCCGGATCTGCGAACGCCAGGGCGTCCCCGTCCTCGCCGACCGCGCCTACACCGGTGCCGGCCCGCACGTCACCACTGGCCTGAGACGTCCGCCCGGCGGGGAACTCACCCCACCCAAGCACACCGTGAACCGTGCCCTCGCCCAGGCCCGAGTTCCCGTCGAACGCGGCATGGCGCGACTGAAATCCTGGCAGATCTTCCGCAGATCCCGCATCAGCCCCAACCGCATGACCGTCATCGCCAAAGCCGTCCTCACCCTGGAGAGGCAACGCTGAAAACGCTCCATGTCCTGCCACGGAATGTGGAGTCGATCGTGTCGCTCGCGAAGTGGCTGGGGCACTCCGACCCGGCGTTCACGCTCCGGACGTACACGCACTTCATGCCGCAGGCCGGCGGGCGTGGGCTGTCCGCCATCGAGGCGTGGTTGGCCCTCGGCCAGGGCCCGGCCGCGGGAACCGGCGTCGCCCGCGGCCAGCAGGTCGCTGAGGCGGTGGATGACCATCAGGTTCGCGATGCCGAGGCCGCGGGAGAGCTTCCACTGGCTCTGCATCCGTTCCAGCAGAGCGACGTGCCGCATGACGCGCCAGGCCTCGTCGTGGATGACCCAGCGTCGTCCTCCGGCGGGATCGGCGAGCGCGGCCTCCATCCAGGCGGAGGCGCAGGTCATCGCCAGGACGAGTGCGGTGTCATCGCCCGCGCCGCCCAGCCGGGACAGACCGATGGACAGCATTGGCGCACTCGGGTCGAACGCCGCGGTGCTCGGCGCGTCGAACAGCCCGGCCAGATCGCCGTGCACGAGGCGGCGCAGGGCGTGGGCGAGGTCCTCGACTCACGGCGTGACGTCGGTCTGTCGGCTGCAGGTGTCGTGCGGGTGAGGCTCCGCGTTCAATCGGTGCATGGCATCCGGGCGAGGCTCTGGGTTAGGGCCCTACCTGTCGCCAGTCCGTCACAGGGCCGGGGTTTGTGTGGTCCGCAGGGGTGACCCAGAAGGCTTTGCCCAGCTCAGCGCTAAAGTGGGCGCCTGCCCGGCCGTCGCCGGAGGAGCGGCCGGTCAGGCGGCGGCCTATCCACGGCAGCAGGTACTGCCTGGTGAAGCGGGCGTCCTCGACCCGGCGCGCGACCCAGCCGGGCGGCGGTGTGGTCGGCATCGGCGTGTGCCACTCGCTGTCCTCGGCCTCGTAGCCGAGGGTCTGCCAGACCGCCTCGGCGACCCGGCGGTGCCCCTCGGCCGTCAGATGCAACCGGTCCACGTCCCACATCCGGGGGTCGGCCAGCGAGGGGGCGCCGTACAGGTCGACCACGAGGGCGCCGTGCTGTCCGGCGAGGTCCTCGACGCAGGCGAACAGCTCCTCCATGCGCGGCCGGAACCGTTCGAGGACCGGGCCCTGGCGGCCGGGGCTGCGCATCAGCACCAGCTGCTCGCAGGCCGGCGCCAGCCGTTCCACCGCTTCGGTCAGCAGGTCCCGGACCCGGCCCATGTCGCACTTGGGGCGCAGGGTGTCGTTGAGGCCGCCGACCAGCGTGATCACGTCCGGCCGCATCGCGACCGCCACGTCGACCTGCTCCTCGACGATCTGCCCGATCAGCTTGCCGCGCACCGCGAGGTTGGCGTAGCGGAAGCCGGGGGTGCGGGCGGCCATCCGGGTGGCGAGGACGTCGGCCCAGCCCCGGTACGTGCCGTCGGGTTGCAGGTCCGACATGCCCTCGGTGAAGGAGTCGCCGACGGCGACCAGGCTGGCATGTGTGGGAAGCGCGGGGTGCACAGGGTTCTTCTGCATGGCGACAGAGATGGTATCCCGAGGCGCATACCCGTCAGTCGGTACCTCCCCGGAGGGGGCTACGCATGCTGCCCGAACAGCTCCCGCAGCACGTCCTCCATCGTCACCAGCCCCGCCAGCCGTCCGTCGTCGCCGAGCACGCCCGCCAGATGGGTGCGGCTGCCCCGCATCGCGGTGAGCACGTCGTCCAGCGGGGTGTTCTCCCGCACCCGTGCGATGGGCCGCATGTCCCGCAGCCGGAACGCCTCGTCCCGGGGCGAGGCGTCCAGCGCGTCCTTGACGTGCAGGTAGCCGACGATCCGCCGCCCCTCGTCGACCACCGGGAACCGGGAGAACCCCGACTCCGCCGACAGCCGCTCCAGCTCCTCCGGGGTGACGCCCACGCGCGCGTAGACGACACGTTCCAGCGGCACCACCACGTCCCGCACCGGCCGGCGGCCCAGCTCCAGGGCGTCGTGCAGCCGTTCCTGGGCCCGGTCGTCGATCAGGCCCGCCTCGCTGGCGTCCTTGACGATCTCGGCGAGTTCGGTGTCCGTGAAGGTCGCCGCGACCTCGTCCCTGGTCTCCACCCGCAACAGCTTGAGCAGGCCGCTCGCGAAGGCGTTCACCGTGAAGATCACCGGACGCAGCGCCCGGGAGAGCGTGACCAGGGGCGGTCCGAGCAGCAGCGCGCTGCGCACGGGCTCGGCGAGCGCCACGTTCTTCGGCACCATCTCGCCGAGCAGCATGTGCAGATAGGTCGCCAGCGCCAGCGCGATCACGAAGGACACGGCATGGCCGGCGCCCTTGGGCACGCCGACCGCGTGGAACACCGGCTCCAGCAGATGGGCGATGGCCGGCTCGGCGACCACACCCAGTACCAGCGTGCACAGCGTGATGCCGAGCTGGGCGGCGGCCAGGAGCGCGGACACGTGCTCCAGGCCCCACAGCACGCTCTTGGCCCGCCGGTCGCCCGCCTCGGCGTGCGGCTCGATCTGGGAGCGGCGCACGGAGATCAGCGCGAACTCGGCGCCCACGAAGAAGGCGTTGACGACCAGCGTCGCGAAACCGATCAGCAGCTGTACGACGGTCACCGGCGCCCCTCCTGTTCCTGCGCGTCGGCGAGCGGTGCGTGCAGCAGCACCCTGGCCGCCCGCCGCCCCGACGCGTCCACCACGTCGAGCCGCCACCCGGCGACCTCGACGCCGTCCCCGGTCTCGGGTATCCGCCCCAGCTCGGCCGCGACCAGCCCGGCCAGCGTCTCGTACGGCCCCTCGGGCGGCCTCAGGCCGACGCGCGCGAGCTGGTCCATACGGGCCGCGCCGTCCGCCGAGTAGAGCACGCGGCCCTGCTCGTCGGCGCCCGCGGGAGCGAGATCGGGCGTCTCGTGCGGGTCGTGCTCGTCGCGGACCTCGCCGACGACCTCCTCGACGATGTCCTCCAGGGTGGCGACCCCGGCCGTACCGCCGTACTCGTCGATGACGACGGCCATGGTGCGCCGGCCGCCGAGGCGGTCCAGGAGACGGTCGACGGTCAGGGACTCGGGGACCAGCAGGGGCTCGCGCATCACCTGGGCCACCCGCACCCGGGCCCGCTCCTCGACCGGCATGGCCACGATGTCCTTGATGTGGGCGGTGCCGACGACCGAGTCCAGGCTGTCCCGGTAGACCGGGAAGCGGGACAGGCCGGTCGCCCGGGTCGCGTTCGCCACGTCCTCGCAGGTCGCCCGGACCTCCAGGGCGACGACCTGGACGCGCGGGGTCATCACGTTCTCGGCGGTGAGATCGGCGAGGTTCAGCGTGCGCACGAACAGCTCGGCGGTGTCGGGCTCCAGCGCGCCCTGCTTGGCGGAGTGCCGGGCCAGCGCGGCCAGCTCCTGGGGACCGCGCGCGGAGGCCAGCTCCTCGGCGGGCTCCACGCCGAACCGTCGTACCAGTCGGTTCGCGGTGTTGTTCAGGTGCGTGATGAACGGGCGGAAGGCCGCACTGAACCAGCGCTGGGCGTTGCCCACCCGCTTGGCCACGGCCAGCGGCGAGGAGATCGCCCAGTTCTTGGGCACCAGCTCGCCCACGACCATCAGGAACACCGTGGACAGCGCGGTGCCGATCACCAGCGCGAGCGAACTCGCCGCCGACCGCGCGATGCCCACCGCCTCCAGTGGACCGGCCAGCAGCTTGGCGATCGACGGCTCGGCGAGCATGCCGACCACCAGGTTGGTGACCGTGATGCCGAGCTGCGCCCCCGAGAGCTGGAACGTCAGCTGCCGTACGGCCTTGAGGGCGCCCGCCGCCCCGCTCTCGCCGCGCTCCGCGGCACGCTCCAGTTCACCGCGACCCACCGTGGTCAGCGAGAACTCGGCCGCGACGAAGGCACCGCAGGCGAGCGAGAGCAGGATCGCCACCAGCAGGAGGAGCACTTCGGTCATCGGGTCACCTCCGTCCCATGATCGGACAGGGCGGCCGGGACCGCGCGGTGTTGCCGGGACAGAGGACCGGGAGGCTCGCCCATGGGCGGACGCTCACACACCTTTCATCGAGGAAGGGGACGATCCCTCAATGGTAAAGGATCGGCAAAGCATGCCACTCGGAAGCTTCCGCCGGCGGCCTCGGCCGGCCTCCGCCGCCCGCCGTCCGCCGCCCGCCGGGCAAGGCGCGTGGTCTCGTCGCGCACCGGCACCATCTTGTGCCCGCGCCCCGCCCGCCGGGCAAGGCGCGCGGTCTCGTCGTGTACCAGCACCACCGCGTTCTCGCGCCGCCCACCCAGCCGTACGAGCCGCTTCGCGATGGCTGCCGGCAGCGCCGGCCGTCGAATCGTGGTTGCTCGCGAACGTCGCCTCGCCTGTCTCTGTGGTTGCTCGCGAACGTCGCCTCGTCTGTCTCTGTGGTTGCTCGCGAACGTCGCCCTGCCTGTCTCTACAGGGGCTTGACCCAGCGTCGCCAGTGGTCCTCGCGGTGGTAGCCGGCGGCGGCCCAGGTGTGGTGGGCCTGTTCGTTGGCTTCCAGGACCATGGCGTCGACGCGTCGTCCGCCCAGGGAGGCGAAGCGTCGCTCCGCGGCTTCCAGCAGGGCGGTGGCGATGCCCTGCCTGCGGTGGTCGGGATGTACGGCGAGTCGGTAGGCGGAGCAGCGCCATCCGTCGAAGCCGGCTATGACGGTTCCGGTGAGGAGGCCGTCGCGCTCGGCGAGGAGCAGGGCTTCGGGGTCCCGGGTGAGGAGTCGGGTCACTCCTTCGTGGTCGTCGCTGATGCTCGTGCCTTCCGCGGCGTCGCGCCAGAACTTCAGCACGGTGTCGATGTCCGAGAAGGTGGCGCGGCGGATGTGCAGATCGCTCATGGGGTGAGCCAAGCAGGGCGCTCGGCTGTCTGGCGAACGGGTTTTTCGAACCTGCCTCTCCTGCTCGATGCCCCGGCGCGGCCCCAGGTTTCCGCGAGCCGCGAGCCCGTCGGCCGAATCCTCCCGGTGGCTCGGGGGCCCGGGCGGATTCCCCTATGCCGACAGCTCCGCCAGCACCGGCGCGAAAGCCTCCATGTGCGGCTCCAGGACGGTCAGATAGGAGAACCCGTACCGCTCGCGCAGCCCCCGCACCCGCCCGACGACCTCCTCCAGGGTGCCGACGAGGACCGTGGGCAGGTCGAGGGCCTGGGTCAGGGTCAGTTCGGGCCGTCGCCCCAGGAGCGGGGCGAGTGCGGACTGCGGGTCGTCGGTGATCGCCACGACCTGGATGAGCAGGTTCCGTTCGGCGGGTTCCTTGCGGCCCGCAGCCAACTCCCCGTAGCGGGCGACCCGCTCGTCGAGTTCCTCCGCCGGGACCGGCTCCAGGCGACCCTCCGTGTTTCCCGGTACCAGACGGGCCCCGGCGAAGGCCGCGATGTCCGCGTGCTCGGCGGTCAGCCGCAGCATCCGGTCGCCGTTGCCACCGATCAGCAACGGCACCCGGCACTCGTCCGACGTGAGCAACTCCTCGACCGTGCGCCGCAGATGATCCACGCGCTCGCGCGGCGAGCCGAACGGCAGCCCGGCGCGCTCGTGCTCCGCCTGCACATACCCGGTGCCGAGCCCGAGTTCGAGACGGCCGCCGGTCAGCGCGGCGGTCGTCGCCACCTCGCGGGCCAGCAGCACCGGGTTCCAGAAACCCGCGTTGAGCACGAAGGTGCCGAGGCGGGGCCGTTCGGTCGCCCCGGCAGCCGCGACCAGCGCCGGGAAGGGCGCCGGCATCCCCAGATGGTCGGGGACGAGGAGTACGTCGTATCCGAGTTCCTCGGCGCGCCGGCACTTCGCGCGCCACTCGGCGGCCGACGCGGGCGTGAGCAGGTTGACCCCGAAGCGGAACGGACGCGACATGAACTCTCCTCAGCGGTCCGGGACGTGAGCGCCACGATTCCATCACTCGTGCGCGATGGCCGCCAGCACATTCATGCGCGATGCACGCAACGCCGGCAACAGCGCCGCCACGATGCCCACGACCGCCGAGCCGATCACCACCGCGACGATCGTGCCCCACGGGATCGCCAGGGCCTTCATGCCCTGGAGGGCCAGCACCTGCTGGGTGCACACACCCCACACCAGGCCGAGCGCGAGCCCGAGTACCGCGCCGAACACCGCGATCACCACCGACTCCAGCCGGATCATCCGGCGCAGCTGCCGCCGGCCCAGCCCGATCGCGCGCAGCAGCCCGATCTCCCGGGTGCGCTCCACGACCGACAGGGCGAGCGTGTTGACCACGCCGAGCACGGCGATCACGATCGCAAGCCCCAGCAGCGCGTACACCAGGTAGAGCAGCACGGCGATCTGGTCGTGGACCAGTTTCTTGTAGTCGGCCTGGTCGCGGACCTGCACCTGCGGGAACGGTGCGAGGGTCTTCTCCAGGTTCGCGCGGAGTCGGTCCACACTCGTGCCCGGCGCGTGGTTGACGTACAACGACGAGTCCTGGCCGCCGGGCACGTACTTCTCCACGGTGGCGATGCCGAAGAACAGCCCGCCCTGGGTGCCGAAGCCGCTGCCGCTGTCCTGGTCGGTGAGGGCGCCCACCTTCATCTCCGCGCTCTTCCCGCCCTGGAACTCGACCGGGAGCACGCTGCCGAGGCGCACCGCGTGGTCCGCGGCGAAGGTGGCGTCCATGCCGATACGGCCGGCGGCCAGTGCGGCCGCGGTGTCGCCGCCCTTGTAGGCGACATGGGCGACCTCGTCGACCTGCTGGTCGTACCCGGCGGCGGTCGTGGTGACCCGCTTGCCGTCCGGCAGCCGTACCGCCACCGGCGCGAACCGCTGCCGTACGACGAGACCGACGCCGTCGGTGCCGCGCACCTTGTCGGTGACCTCCTGGGTGAACGGGAGGAAGTTGCCGTTCTGGACGATGAAGTCGGCGCCCAGCGTCTTGTCGATCTGCTGGTCGAAGGACTTGGACATGGAGGCGCTGGCCACCGACATCCCGCCGACCAGGGCGAGCCCCACCATGAGCGCGGCGGCGGTGGCGCCGGTGCGGCGCGGGTTGCGCAGGGCGTTGCGCTGGCTCATCCGGCCCACCGAGCCGAAGAGCGCGGGGAAGGCCGCGCCGAGGACCCGGATCACCGGGCGTACCAGCAGTGGGCCCGCGATGACCGTCGCGAGCAGCGTCAGCACCACCCCGAGGCCCAGCAGCGAGGCGGCCGAGGCGGTCTTCGTGGCCGCCGCGCAGCCCGCGAGGGCCGCCGCCCCGAGCGCCCCGACGACCGCGCCGACGATCGCGCGTGTCTTCAAGGGCTTGCCCACCCCGGCGATCTCGGCGTCCGCGAGCGCCGCCATCGGCGACACCGTGGCCGCGCGCCGGGCGGGCAGATAGGCGGCGACGAAGGTGACGCCGACGCCCACGACGTAGGCGGCGACGGGGGTGCCCCAGCCGATGACCATCTCGGTGGTCTTGAGGTTCATCCCGAACGCGCTCATCAGCTTGATCAGCCCGAGCGCCAGCCCGATGCCGGCGCCCAGACCCAGCGTCGAACCGACCAGCCCGAGCAGCACCGCCTCGGTGAGCACGGACCGCCGTACCTGACGCCGGTCGGCGCCCAGCGCACGCAACAGGCCCAGCTCGCGGGTGCGTTGGGCGATCAGCATGGAGAAGGTGTTCACGATCAGGAAGACACCCACGAGCGTGGCGATGCCGGCGAACCCGAGCATCACGTACTTGATGACGTCGAGGAAGCCGCCCAGGTCCGCGGCGGAGGACTTCGCCTGCTCGTCGGCGGTCTTCAGGTCGTACGCACCGGTGCCGATCGCCTCGCCGACCCGGCGCTTCAGCTCGGCGTCCGTGACACCTGGCGCCGCGTCCACCGAGATGCTGGTGGCCCGGTCGGCGGAGCCCAGCAGTTCCTTCGCGGCGACCGACGGGTCGAGGAAGACCAGGGCCGCACCGGGGTTGGTGGTGGTGAAGGTGGCGATGCCGACGATCTCCACCTCGAAGGTGCCGGGCTGGGCCTGCACGGTCAGGGTGTCGCCGACGCGTACGTGCTTCTTGTCGGCGGTGTCCGCGTCGAGCAGCGCCTGGCCGGCGCCCTGCGGGGCGTGCCCCGAGGTGAGCTTCACGGGGCTGCGGTGGGTGAGGTACCAGTCGGTGGCGATGGTCGGGGCGCCGGTGGTCGGGCCGACCGACTTGTTGTGGCTGTCGACCACCACGATGTTCTGCACGGACACGTCCGCGTGGCTGCCCGCGACCCCGTCGACCTTGGCGACCTGGTCCTTCAACGCAGCCGGTACGGTCTGCACGGCACCGGTCGGCACCGACGACTTGAGGTCCTCCTTCGGCTCCACGGTCACATCGGCGGAGGTGGAGGCGAAGAGCCGGTCGAAGGTACGGGTGACGGTGTCGGAGAAAATCAGGCTGCCCGCGACGAACGCCACGGACAGGACGATGGCCAGCGCGGACAGCAGCAGCCGTCCCTTGTGGGCCAGGAAACTCCGCAGGGTTGCCTTGAGCACCGGGTCAGTCCTCCTCGGGCCCCGCGGACCCGCGTCCCGTGTCGGATCCGGGGGGCTGGGGCCGCGTGGCGGAGCCGCTGGTGTCAGCGCTCCCAGGGAAAAGGCGCATGCGTTCCAGCACGGCGTTCGCCGTCGGACCTGCCATCCGGTCCACCACCCGGCCGTCCGCGAGGAAGAGGACCAGGTCGGAGTGGGCGGCGGCGCCCGGGTCGTGGGTCACCATGACGACCGTCTGCCCGAGCTGGTCGACCGCGTCCCGCAGAAAGCCCAGCACCTCCAGGCCGGCCCGCGAGTCCAGGTTGCCGGTCGGCTCGTCGGCGAAGATCAGTTCCGGCCGGGAGGCCAGCGCCCGCGCGCAGGCCACCCGCTGCTGCTGCCCGCCGGACAGCTGCGCGGGCCGGTGCTTGAGCCGGTCCCGCAGCCCCAGTGTGTCGATGACCTGGTCCAGCCACTTCCCGTCGGGCTTCCTGCCCGCGATGTCCATGGGCAGGGTGATGTTCTCGGCCGCGTTCAGCGTCGGGATCAGGTTGAACGACTGGAACATGAACCCGATCCGGTCCCGGCGCAGCCGCGTCAGCTCGCGCTCCCGCAGCCCCGTTATCTCGGTGCCGCCGAGCCAGACCTGACCCGCCGACACAGTGTCCAGCCCCGCCAGACAGTGCATCAGCGTGGACTTGCCGGAGCCCGACGGGCCCATGACCGCGGTGAAGCGGCCGCGTGCGATGTCCACGTCCACCGAGTCGAGTGCGAGCACTGACGTCTCACCCGCGCCGTACGCCTTGGTCAGCCCCCGTGCCCGGGCTGCTGTCCCCTCGGCGGCGGGCGCCTCCGCAGCAGGTGTGGCCAAGACTGCCTCCTAGCTCGCGCGGCCTCTTTGTCCGGGTCGAGCGTAGTGTGACGCGTCCCACAGGCGGTATCACTTTTCGGTTCCGATGCGCGCTTGCCGCTGCTAGCACAACCGCGCTAGCGTCTAGGTATGGCGAAGACCCAGTTGAACGTGCGCGTGGACGAGGGCACCGCCAAGGCGGCCCGTGAGCGCGCCCTCGCGCGCGGCATGAGCGTCAACCGCTACATAGAGGAACTGGTCATGCAGGACACAGGTGAAGCGGGCCGTACGTTCGTCGAGGCCGCCGCCGACTTCATGAAGCAGTACGAGTCCGTCTTCGCGGAGGAATTCGGCGAAGCGCAGGGTCCCGACACGTCCGACAAGACCGAAGGCCGTCACTGATCCCTTGAGCGACCTGACCATCGACCTCGCCTGGCTCCTCATGCTCGCCGAGCAGAAGACCCCGGGGGACCCCCAGGTCACCGACTGGGGTGCGCTGATCGCGGCCGTCGCCAGGCACCAGGCCGAGATATTCGATGTCCCCGTCTACGACACCCCGCAGGCCCGTGCCGCCGCCCTGCTCCAACTCCTCATCCACGTCCCGGCCCTTGAGCGTTCGAACGCCCTCTTCGCGTCCTCGGTCGCCTACGCCTATCTGGTCGCCAGCGGCCTCAAGGTCGCCACCTCGCCCGAACAGGTCCGCGATCTGGCCCGGTTGGTGAAGACGGGCGAGGCGAGCGTGTCCGACATCGCGGAGGAGCTGCGCCGCTGGAGCCTGTGAGCGGGATCCCGGTGAGGATTGCGCTCAGGACTCCGGGGGCTTGCGTGCGACGCCCAGCACACAGTAGGAGGACGGCAGCCGCAGGCCGTTCTCCGGCAGGAACACCCGCCGGTACGGGCCGAGTTCGAACCCGGCCGTGCGCAACTCCGCGATCGGCTCCCGGGACAGATGGCAGCCGCCGCTCAGCAGCGGCCACACCGTCCGGTCCAGCGCCCGCTGGGTGAACAGCATCGCCGGGCCGCCGCCCCGCCCGTGCTCGAAGAACCGCAGCTCACCGCCCGGCCGCAGCACCCGCCGTACCTCCGCGAGCGCCCGTGGCAGATCCCGCACGCTGCACAGGACCAGGGAGAGCACCGCCGCGTCGTACGCCTCGCTCTTCACCGGCAGCGCCTCCGCCGCGCCCGGTACCACGTCCACCGGGACCTCGGCGCGGACCGCCGCCTGTGCCGCCAACTTCCGCAGGGAGCGCTCCGGTTCGATCGCGACGACCTCCGCCACCGAACCGGGATACCGCGCGAAATTGAGCCCGTTGCCCGCGCCGATCTCGATCACCCGCCCGGACAGCCCGGAGAGCAGCCGCTCCCGGGTCGCCGCCATACCGAGCCCGGTCTCGGCGGCCACACTGCAGCGGGCGTAGAAACGGGCGAACAGCGGGTGGTGGACGGGATCACGCACCGGGTTCCCGGCACCGGTGGACATCAGCCGCATGACGATACCTCCCGACGGGAGCAGGTCTACGGTGATTGTCCCCCGCGAAGGCCCGTCGCACCCCCCGCCGCCGGATCAGGCGATGAAGTCCCGCACCTGCTGGTAGACGCCGTAGTCGTCGTTCATGTCGGTGTGCGAGATGCAGCCGACGCCGACGTCGGTCGCCCCGCTCAGCAGCGCCGAGGAGTCCGGGTCGATCGCCGCGTCGCAGTTCGACCAGTACGCGGCGTACGAGACGCTGCCGGGCGTCTCGTCACCGGAGTTCAGCGCGGTCAGGAAGGAGCTGCCGGTGGTCATCTCCTTGCAGGACGTGTACAGCCACCCGCACAGCGAGGCGACGCTCGTCCCGTGGTTCACCCCGGCGACCGACACGAAGTCGTCCACGAAGGAGGTCCCGCCGAGGTTCTTGAGGTAGTAGCGGCTGTTCAGCGCGCCCATGGAGTGGACCACCAGGTCCACCTTCGAGGCGCCGGTCTGGGAGAGGACGGACTGGATGTAGGTCGACAGCTGCGAGGCGGTGGTGACGTTCGACTTCGTCCAGTCGTACGACCAGGCCCACAGCTGCGACGAGGTGTACCCGTCGGCCTTGAAGTCCGCGATCCAGCTGTCCCAGCTGCTGGAGTCGCTGCTGAGGCCGTGCACGAAGACGACCGGGTCGTGGCTCGCCGCCTGCGCGGGAGTCGTGGCCAGGGGGAGTGACAGAAGGAGCGAACCGGCTATCGCCGTCAGAGCGGTTGCGATGCGACGCGTGGCGCGTTGCATGATGCCTCCTGAAACGGGTGGGGTTGTTCAGGAGTGTCGGGACGGGTCTACGCGCGCCGCATCGGTGAAGTCGCCAGTCTTTACGAGTCAACTAACTCGCCAGTAACGTCTTTCGTGTGGTGATACCGGTGAATCCCCCACCTCTTGACCGCACTTCGCCACCGCAGACGTCCGACGCGGGGCCATGCCCGGCGTCGGCGCTCCCCGAGGGCGTACGCGCCCGGGTGCGACGCGTCGTATACGAAGACCAGCGCGCCGTGGCCGAACTCGTGCCGCGTCTCACCGCACGGCAGACGGCGGGACTCGACCCGCTGCCGGCCGAACCGGCCGAACTCGCCCCGCGGCTGCTCCATGCCCTGCGCCGGGAGATCCGCGCCCTGCCCGACGACACCCGCCGGCTGCTGCTCCTCGCCGCGGCCGACCAGTACCCGGTCGCCACCCACGCCTTCCTGCGCGCGGTCACGGCCGGACGGCTCGACACCCGCCCGCTGGAGGCCGCCGAGACCGCCGGGGTCGCCCATGCCAGTGCCGGCGGGGTGTTCTTCCGGGACGCCTGGACCCGGATCGCCGCCTACGGGACCGCCTCACCGGCCGACCGGCGCGAGGCCCACCAGCTGCTCGCCCGGGTGCTGGGCGGCAAGGACGAGACGACCCGCCGCTCCTGGCACCGGGGCGCCGCCGCGCTCGGCCCCAGCGCCCGGCTCGCTGCGGAACTCCGGATCGCCGCCGACCGGGCCCGTACCGAGGGCAGACCCGCGCTGGCCCGCGCCCTCGCCGAACGCGCCGCCGACCTCTGTCCGGATCCGGTGGCGGAGGCCCGGCTGCTCGCCCTGGCCGCCGCCGACGCCTGGCGCTCGGGAGAGCCCGACCGGGCGAGACGGCTCGCCGCCCGTACGGACGACTCCGCCCTCGACGGCGTCCTCGCCCTCAGAGCCGGCAACGCCTCGGAGGCCTTCGACGCCCTGCTCACCGCCGCCGTCCGGCAGGAACGTTCCGTCGACTCCGCCGATCTCCTCGCCCTCGCCACCGAGGCCGCCGTCTACACCGGCGACCTGAGACGCTGCCGCGAGGCCCATGACCTCGCCCGGTGGCTGGGCGTCCCCCCGCCCGGGATCCTCGCCGGACTCACCGCCGCCGTCGAGGGCCGCTACGACGACGCCCGGATCCTCCTCGAGGGCACCGCCGGCCGCTGCGGGCCCGGCGGCGACCCCGGTCTGCTGATCCACTCCGGCATGGCCGCGCTGATGCTGGGCGACCACACCCGCGCGGCCACCGCCACCCTCCGGGCCGCCGCCTCGGCCCGCGCCCACGGCATCCCGGCGCCGGCCGCGCAGGCCATGGAGTTCCGTGCCTACGCCGACTTCTGGACCGGCCGCACCCGGGCCGCCGAGGCCGCCGTCCAGGAGGCCCTGGGCCAGGCCCACGCCACCGGGCAGGACAACGGGGCCTGCCATCTCCAGGCCGCGCTCGCCATGTTCGCCGCCGTCCGGGGCGACGAGGAGGCCTGCCGCGAGCGCACCGCCGCCGTCCGCTCCCACGCCCTGGCGCACGGGCTCGGCCTGGCCGCCGCCCTCGCCCAGTGGGCGCTCGCCTTCCTCGACCTCACCAACGGCCGCTTCCCCGCTGCCGCCGCCCGGCTGCGCGCCCTCGCCGGGTTCGGCCCCGGACACGGCCACCGGGCCATCCGGCACCTGGCCACCCCGCACTACGTCGAGGCCGCCGTCCGCACCGGAGACACCCGGGTCGCCCGCGCCGCGCACGCCGACTACCACCGGTGGGCCACCGCCGTCCGCAGCACCGACGACCTCGCGCTCAGCGCCCGCTGCCGGGCCCTGCTCGCCCCCGGCGCCGAGGCCGTCCAGCACTACCGTGCCGCCCTCGACCTGCACGCCCGGGGCACCCGGGACCTCGAACGCGCCCGTACCGAGCTGCTGTTCGCCGGAGCCCTGCGCCGGCTGCGGCAGCGCCCCGAGGCACGCGACCGGCTGCACAGCGCGCTGGCCGCCTTCGAGTCCTTCGGCGCCCCGCACTGCGCCGCCCAGGCCCGTGCCGAACTCCGGGCTCTGGGAACGGCGTTGACACCTGCCACCGCCGGTGCGCCCGACCCGGCCGCCGTCCTCACCGCACAGCAGCTCATGGTCGCCCGGATGGCCGCCGAGGGCGCCACCAACCGTGAGATAGCCGACCGCCTCAACCTGAGCCCACGCACGATCGACCACCATCTTCGAGGCGTCTTCGCCCGATTGGGCATCAGGTCCCGCATCGAACTGGTCCGACTGCTGGCCGACGGGAAGGCTCCCTGAAGGGGCCGCGGAGCGCCCCGCAGGGGCGCGCGGAACTGCGCGACCAGCCACAACGGCGCCGCGGAAGACCGACAACCGTCCCGGCTTCCCGGCCGCAGCGCTCAGCGCGCCTCGCGCACCCGGAACGCCTCCGCGTCCCAGCAGCCGTCCAGCCGCGCGGACAGCCAACCCGGCGCCGCCGCACGGAAGTCGGCGGGCGCCAGCGCTCCGGCCCCGGCGGGCAGCGCACCGAGCAGCGGAGCCCCGGCCACCTCCGGAAGATCGGCGACATTGCAACGCGACGCCAGATCCGGGGACTCGGGCCAGCTGCCGATCACCACACCCAGCAACTCCAGTTCGCGGGTCCGCAGTTCACGGGCCGTCAGCTCGGTGGTGTTGAGGGTGCCGAGCCCGGCCGATGCCACCACCAGCACGGGCGCGTTGAGCAGCCGGGCCGCGTCCGCCAGAGTGCCGCCCGCCGCGTCGAACCGCACGAGCAGCCCGCCCGCGCCCTCGACCAGCACCAGATCGTGCTCGGTGGCCAGCTTGGCGGCGGCCTCCGCCACGTCGTGCGGACGCACGGGGGCCAGACCGGCCCGCCGGGCCGCCGTGCCGGGCGCCAACGGCTCCGGGTAGCGGGCGAGTTCGGCCGTCGTCACCGGGCCCGCGAGCCGCGTGACCTCGTCGGCGTCCCCGCGCTCGGCCGGTCCTACCCCGGTCTGCGCGGCCTTCAGGACCGCCACCGAGCGGCCCGCCGCGCGGGCCGCGGCGGCGACGGCGGCCGCGGTGACCGTCTTGCCGACCTCGGTACCCGTCCCCGTGATCATCAGGATCGGCATGTTCATCCCTCCCGCGCGGCGGCGCACACCGCGCGCGCGATCCGTGCCACGTCCGCGTCGCCCGTGACGTACGGCGGCATCGTGTAGACCAGATCGCGGAACGGCCGCAGCCACACGCCCTCCCGCACTGCGGCGGCCGTGGCGGCCTTCATGTCCACGTCGTGGTCGAGCTGGACGACCCCGATGGCGCCCAGGACGCGGACGTCCCGTACGCCGGGGATCTCCCGGGCCGGCGCCAGGCCGTCCCGCAGGCCCGTCTCGATCCGCTTGACCTCCGCCTGCCAGTCCTGGCCCAGCAGCAGCCCGAGCGAGGCACAGGCCACCGAGGCGGCCAGTGGATTGCCCATGAACGTCGGGCCGTGGGCCAGCACCGGCACCTCGCCCCGCGAGATGCCCTCGGCCACCAGGCGCGTGCACAGGGTCGCCGCCATCGTCAGATAGCCGCCGGTCAGCGCCTTGCCCACGCACATCACATCGGGGGTGACGGCCGCGTGGTCCGCCGCGAACAGCGCGCCCGTACGGCCGAAGCCGGTCGCGATCTCGTCGAACACCAGCAGCACGTCGTGCGCGTCGCAGGCCTCGCGCAGCACCCGCAGATAGGCGGGGGAGTGGAACCGCATCCCGCCCGCGCCCTGCACCACCGGCTCCACGATCACCGCGGCGAGTTCGTGCGCGTGCTGCTCGATCAGCGACCGCAGCTGGTCGGCATACGACTCCTCGTACTCGGCCGGCGGCGCGTCCGCGAAGACCTGGCGGGGCAGCACGCCGGACCACAGCTCGTGCATCCCGCCCTCGGGGTCGCACACCGACATCGGTTGCCAGGTGTCGCCGTGGTAGCCGCCCCGCCAGGTCAGCAGGCGCTGCTTCGCGGGGCGGCCGAGGGAACGCCAGTACTGCAGGCACATCTTGACCGCGACCTCGACCGACACCGAGCCGGAGTCGGCGAGGAAGACATGCTCGAGCCCGTCCGGCGACATGTCGACAAGGAGCTTCGCCAGACGTACCGCGGGCTCGTGGGTGAGCCCGCCGAACATCACATGGCTCATCCGGCCGAGCTGGTCGCGCGCGGCCTCGTTGAGCACGGGGTGGTTGTAGCCGTGGATCGCCGACCACCAGGACGACATCCCGTCGACAAGATCGTCCGCGCCGCCGGCCAACCTCAACCGGACCCCGCTCGCCGACTCCACGACGAGCGGTTCGGCCCGGCCCGGCATCGGTCCGTACGGATGCCAGACGTGCCGCCGGTCCAGCTCCAGCAGCTCGGGGACGCTCAGGTCAGGCATTGGGCGCGAGATCCGTTCCGGCGCCCCGGCGGCGGACGGCGACCAGGTCGGTGCGCGGCTCGTTCGCCGCGACGGCGGCCGTACCGCACAGGTCGGCGCCGTCGTGCCCGCCGCAGCCCGACCCGCACCCGGCCTCCGCGTGCGACCCGCAGCCCCCGGCCGCGACGTCCGCCCGGTGCTGCGGCAGGGTGACCTCGTCGGCGCCCTCCACCACGAACCCGGCGTCGGCGATCATCTCCAGGTCGGACTGGCCGGCCTGGCCCTCGGTGGTGAGGTAGTCGCCGAGGAAGATCGAGTTGGCGAGGTGCAGCGCGAGCGGCTGCATGGTGCGCAGATGGACCTCGCGGCCGCCCGCGATGCGGACCTCGACGTCCGGGCAGACGAACCGCACCATGGCCAGGATCCGCAGACAGCGCTGCGGGGTGAGGTTCCACTCCTTGGCCAGCGGGGTGCCCTCGACCGGGATCAGGAAGTTGACCGGCACCGAGTCCGGGTCCAGCTCGCGCAGCGAGAAGACCACGTCGACCAGGTCCTCGTCGCTCTCGCCCATGCCGGCGATCAGACCGGAGCAGGCCGACAGACCCGCCGCGTGCGCCTTGTTGACGGTATCCACCCGATCGGCGTACGTGTGCGTGGTCGTGATGTCCCCGTACGTCCCCTCGGACGTGTTGAGGTTGTGGTTGTACGCGTCCGCGCCCGCCTCGCGCAGCCGCTCGGCCTGGCCGTCGGAGAGCAGTCCGAGGCAGGCGCACACCTCGACGCCCTCGTTCTGCTCCTTGATCGCCTTGATGGTGCCGGCGACCCGGTCGACGTCCCGGTCGGTCGGGCCGCGTCCGCTCGCGACCAGGCAGACCCGCTTGGCGCCCCCGGCCAGACCGGCGGCCGCCGCCTTCGAGGCCTCGTCGGGTTTCAGCCAGCTGTACTTGAGGATCCCGGTCGAGGAGCCGAGGCGCTGCGAGCAGTAGGAGCAGTCCTCAGGACACAGGCCCGACTTGAGGTTGACCAGGTAGTTGAGTTTCACGCGTCGGCCGAACCAGTGCCGGCGCACCTTGCCGGCCGCGGCCACCACATCGAGCACGTCGTCGTCGGAGGTCGCCAGTACGGCGAGCGCTTCCTCGCGGGTCGGCAGCTCGCGCCGAAGCCCCTTGTCCACCAGCGTGTTCAGCAGGTCCATGAGAGCCGATCCTCTACTACGAGGCTGCTCCGGGCCAAGGAGAGTTTGCACAACCCTGTCAGTTCGACGTGTGGGTATTGCCACACAGTGGGTGGCCGGTGGTCCCGCTAGGGTCTGTCCACTGCCTACAAATTCTCCGGAGGAGCCATGGCGTTCGGCTGGATCGACGAACAGGCGGAACTACGCCGCCGCGCCGGACTGGTACGGACCCTGCGCCCCCGTCCCGCCGACTCGCCGCTGCTGGATCTGGCGAGTAATGACTACCTGGGCCTCGCCCACCACCCGGAGGTCACCGAGGGCGCGGCCGGGGCGGCCCGGACCTGGGGCGGCGGCTCCACCGGTTCCCGGCTGGTGACCGGTACCACCGAACTCCACACCGAGCTGGAGCGCGAGCTGGCCGAATTCTGCGGGTTCGAGGCGGCCCTGGTCTTCTCCTCCGGCTACGCCGCCAACCTCGCCGCCGTCACCACTCTCGGCCCGCACGGCTCCCTGATCGTCTCCGACGCCCTCAACCACGCCTCCCTGATCGACGGCTGCCGGCTGGCCCGGGGCGCCACCCAGGTCGTCGGACACGCCGACCCGGACGCCGTACGCAAGGCGCTCGGCACCCATGAGGGACCCGCGGTCGTCGTCTCCGACACGGTGTTCTCGGTGGACGGCGACGCGGCCCCGCTGGCCGCCCTGGCCGCGGCCTGCCGGGAGCGCGGCGCCGGGCTGCTCGTGGACGACGCCCACGGGCTCGGGGTCCTCGGGGACGGCGGGCGGGGCGCGCCGTACGCGGCCGGGCTGTCGGGCGCCGAGGACGTGGTGGTCACGGCGACCCTGTCCAAGTCGCTGGGCAGCCAGGGCGGGGCCGTGCTCGGCCCGGCCCGGGTGATCGACCATCTGGTGAACGCGGCCCGGACCTTCATCTTCGACACCGGCCTGGCCCCTGCCGCGGCGGGGGCGGCCCTGGCGGCGCTACGGCTGCTGCGCCGTGAGCCCGGACGCGCGGTGCGGGCCCGTGAGGTGGCCGCGGAGCTGCACGCGCGGCTGACCGCCGCGGGTCTGGAAGCGGTGCGTCCGGACGCCGCGGTGGTCTCCGTGCGGGCCTCGTCCCCGGAGGGGGCCGTGCGGTGGGCGGCCGACTGCCGTACGGCAGGCCTGGCCGTGGGGTGTTTCCGTCCGCCGTCCGTGCCGGACGGCATCTCACGGCTCAGGCTGACCGCCCGAGCGGACCTCTCCGGGGCCGAGATCGAACGCGCTGTACAGGTGATCGGTGAGACACGACCATGAGTCGGCGTGACACGGCCGGGCCTTGTCCGAATGCGGATATGGAGTCGGTTACGGGCTGATCAGCCGGTGAGCGCCGACACGAACCCCGCCCAGCTCCCGGGGGAGAAGAGCAGCGCGGGTCCGGCCGGATCCTTGGAGTCGCGCACGGCGAGCAGTCCGGTCAGCCGACCGGAGCGCGGCCGTGCCGTCTCCACACAGTTGTTCGCTCCGGTGCTGTAGCTGCTGCGCAGCCACCGCAGTCCGTGCAGATCAGCACTTGAAGGTACGTTCCGAGGCAGTGCAGTCATGGTGCCTCCTTACGCGCCGTCACCTATCCCGGCGATGTAATCCAACGAGTCCTCGGGCGAAAGGGCGTGGATCTGAAGGGTGTTGAAGGCCTCCGCGTAGGCCTGGAGGTCTTCTTTCCGTTCGAGGTAGAGGCTACTCGTCAACTGGTCGAGAACAACCACATCCAGATCAGAAGTGCTCGGAAATGAGAAGATTACGAAAGGCCCGGTGATGCCGATATGGGCTCCGGCCGAGAACGGCAACACCTGGAGCCGTACCTGGGGCAGCCGGGCCGCCTCCACCAGCCGCTCCAGCTGTCTGGCCATCACGCCGGGCCCGCCGACCTCCCGGCGCAGCACCGCCTCGTCCAGCACCGCGCTCAGCTCCAGCGGCGGATGGTTGCGCAGCACGTCCTGCCTGGCCAGACGCACCTTGACGAGAGCGTCCAGGGCCTCGTCGTCGAGCCCGTCGACGGCCGCCCGGGTCACGGCACGCGCGTACTCGGGGGTCTGCAGCAGCCCCGGTACGACCGAGGTCTCCAGCGTGCGCATCGCGCTGGCCTGCGACTCCAGGCTGATGAAATCCCGGTAGGTGGGCGGCAGCACCCCACGATAGGCGTGCCACCAGTGGTGCCGCCCGGCGGTGTCCTCCGACCCCGCCAACACCAGCAGCAACTCGCGCAGTTGCCCCTCGATCACGCCGTAGGCGTCGAGGAGTAACCGCACATCGGCCGGTTTCACACCGCTGGCGCCGGTCTCGATCCGGCTCACTTTCGACTGATGCCAGCCCACCAGACGGGCGGCCTCACCGCTCGTGAGGCCGGCGCCGGTGCGCAGTGTGCGCAGTTCGGCGCCCAGTTTCCGGCGGCGTACCGCGGGACCGTTCTGCATGGGCTACTCCTTACTCCTCCCGAGCCGCCCAAATACGCTCTGGGGTAGCAGAGTTCACCGCATCGAGCGACAGATATATGCATATCTTGGTGGATCGCTCCCCTGGCTGCCCTGGTAATGGCAGTCTGACGAAGAAGCACCAGTCCGGGACCGTACTCGAACCATCCGCGCCGTGTCGGGCTCCGGTCCCGTGGGAAAGGGACGACGTCGCCATGGCAGACCACCTGGAAGCATCCGTCACTCTGCCGAGCGATCCCGCCTCGGTCTCCGC
Source organism: Streptomyces sp. NPDC048417 (assembly GCF_040651615.1). Classification (NCBI taxonomy): domain Bacteria; kingdom Bacillati; phylum Actinomycetota; class Actinomycetes; order Kitasatosporales; family Streptomycetaceae; genus Streptomyces; species Streptomyces sp. NPDC048417. The sequence continues at coordinate 104,331 of NZ_JBEZKI010000004.1, forward strand.
GGCCCGCTCCTATGTGCTGGGCACGCTCGCGGAATGGGGGCTGCCACCGGAGACGGAGACCGCGGACACCATCCGCCTCATCGTCTCAGAACTCGCCACCAACGCGGTGCAGCACACCTTCGGACAGTCACCCACCTTCACGGTGGGCCTCGTCCTCGACCGTGACGAACAGCTGCGCATCGGCGTCACGGACAGCCATCCGCGCTTCCCCAAGAGACTCCCAGCCGCGGTCCAGCAGGACAACGGGCGCGGCATGGTCATCATCCGCTGGCTCACCGCGGAGTGCGGCGGCAAGCTCCGGGTGCGTCCCACCCGGGAGGGCGGCAAGACCGTCTTCATCGAACTGCCCTGGGCGATCCCGGCCGGCACGGTCACCGCCGCCGGCCAGCAGGAACCGTAGCCCCGAGTTCCCGCCGGCCGGCCGCAGGGTGGGTCAGCTGACCCGGCCGTACCAGACGCTTCGCGTCCAGATCTTCTGGAGCTTCACCACGTCCCCGGTCTTCGGGGCGTGCCAGATCCTTCCCTTCCCGGCGTAGATGCCGACGTGGTACACGCTGGAACCCGAGTGGAAGAAGACCAGGTCCCCGGCCTTGCGGTTGCCGGCCGAGATGTGACGGGTCTTGTTGTACTGCTGGGCCGCCGTACGCGGGAGCTTCTTGCCCGCCTTCTTGAACGAGTACAGCGTGAGCCCGGAGCAGTCGAACCGGTTCGGTCCGGTGGCACCCCAACTGTAGGGCGAGCCCTTCTTCGAGGCCGCGATCCGAAGTGCTTTCGTCCCCATCGTGGCGGCCGAGGCGTCGGAGGCGACACCGGGGATCACGATGGAGCCGCCCACGGCGGCGATGGTGAGCGCCGAGGCCGTGCCGGCCCGCGCCATCAGCGACGGGACACGATTGAGCGCAGTCATGCGCAACCCTTCGTCAGCCGCCTGTGAAGGATGACCTGTCGGATTCGGGCTGGCGAAGTTGCCCGGCCGCGTTGCCACGGCTTCACCCCAAGGGCTGCGCGGGCCGGTCATGGTGCGACCGTTCCGGCGACCCGTCGTGCTTGGGTCCTCCACTCCTGCCGATCCACTTCCGTCGACCGGTCATCCGGGCGGCGGCAGGACTCGGCGTCCGCCCGGATCGCCCCGCCGTTGTGGCGGGGGCTTGTCGTCAGACAGGGATCTTCACTCACGCCTGTCCGAAAATCCCAACGGAACCGTGGATTTGTGGGGTTACTCACCACCCACCCGTTCGGGTGGACGGCGCTGTGTTCGATTAGTCGTCAACTGGCCGACGTAGCCCCGGACCTGCACCGGAGCCCTCCGTGGGCACCTTTGAGCACGCACCTTGAGCGGCTCCGGCGGTCAGGTAAAACCACGCCATCCTCCGCCGAACGGCGGTAACCCCTTTGGGTCGTTTCAACTCCGGCCCGGTCGGCCGGTGGACGCGTCGCACCGGACTTCGCCGGGCGTCACCGTACGCAGTCGGGCGGGAGTGCGACGCGCGCGGTCCGGCGCTCGCCGTCGAGCACCCGCAACGCCCGTGCCAGCGTGTCCCCGTGAAGCTCCGTCTCGCCCCGTCGATGCATCAGGGCGAGTGCGTCGCGCAGCTCGGACGCCGCGCGCACCAGCGCCTGCGCGGCGCGCAGCCCACGATAGGTGTCCTCGTTCTGCGCCGGGTTGATACGGCCCAGCAGGTCGACCACGTCCAGGTAACGGTCGATCAACTCGCCCTCGGCGCGGGTCAGCGCGGGCAGCGGCGGCAGCTCGGGTGGCAGCATCGGCCGCTCACCCCGCGTCCGGCAGGCCGAGCGAGGTCCTGCGGCTGGGCACGATCCGGTCCACCAGCCCGTACGCCAGCGCCGCCTGCGCGTCCAGCGTCAGATCCCGCTCCAGGTCCTGGTGGACCTGGGCCGGTGCCCGCCCGGTGTGCCGGACGAGCATCTCCTCGAGCAACGTGCGGATCCGCTCCAACTCCGCCGCCTGGATGACCAGATCACTCGGCTGGCCCTGTACCGGCTGCGGCAGCGACGGCTGCTGGAGCACGATGCGCGCACCCGGCAGCACGGACCGCTTGCCCGGCGTGCCCGCCGCGAGCAGCACCGCGGCCGACGCCCCGGCCTGCCCCAGGCAGATCGTCTCCACGTCACAGGTGACGTACTGGAGGGTGTCGTAGATCGCGGCCATCGCGCTGAACGAGCCGCCCGGCGAGTTGATGTACAGCGAGATGTCCCGCTCCGGAGCCGCGTGCTCCAGGTACATGAACTGCGCCATCACGTCGTTGGCCGAGGTCTCGTCGACGGGTGCGCCGAGGAAGACGATCCGCTCCTCCAGCAGCTTCGAGTACGGATCCAGGGTGCGCTGCCCGGTGCTGGTGCGTTCGGTGAACTCGGGCAGGACATAGCGGGCGGACGGTCGGGTCATGGCGTACCCCTCCTCGCGGCTGAGCTGTGTCAGCGGCCGGACTCTCCGTAAGAAATGTACAGGACGTACAGAGCCTTGGATGGGTGTCGCGAGGGGATTCCGCTGAGGCCGAACAAGATGTGATGTCCGAGGTGCCCCGTAAGCTGGGGGCATGGCCTACGAGATTCCGGTGACGCAAGCCAGGGCGGAGCTCGCCGAACTGATCAACCGGGTGGTGTACGGCGGTGAGCGTGTCGTCGTGACGCGGCACGGCAAGCCGCTGGTCGCCCTCGTCTCCGCCGCCGACCTCGAACGCCTCGAAGAGCTCTCGGAAGCCGCCGAGGACCAGGTGGTGAGCGCGGTCTCCACGGTCCGCGAGAGCGCCGCCGTACGCCCGGAGCGAGGCCGCTTCGGCATCGCGGCCGAACACCGGGGCGCCGCGGGCTCCTAGCGGCCGTCATGACATCGGCCCTCCTCCGGAAGCGTTCGGAGGAGGGCCGACGAGTGTGCCGACGGTGCCCGGCGACCGGGTTGTTCACCCGTACGGGCGCGGACTCGCCGGCGAGCGGCGACACGATCCGTTCGGCGGTGCCGACGACCGCCGTGCACGTCACCGTCCCGGCCGGCGCCGACCGTGCCGTGGAGGCGGCGGCCGGCGTGATCGAGCCGGTCGGCCGCGCGTGCCGGTCGGGAGGGTCACCGAGGCCCCGATCGATCACGCGCCCCTGAGTGAGGCGGCGCGGCGGCGGGCGGCGGAGGGGCTGTGGCGCCGGCGCCGAGGGTGCGCGCCCTGCGCCGGGACCCGCCCCATGCGCCGGTCATCAGATGATCAAGGTCCGGTTAACGTCGTCGAAACTCCGGCGAACTAGCCTGCCGATCCACGCCACCAGGGGTTTTCGTATCCGGATCGGGTTCCTGAGCCCGATCTGTCGCGGTGGCTGCGGCAACCGGACCCCGCACGGTCCGGAGCGAGGACTGTGAGGTGGGACGTGCAACTGACCCCGCACGAGCAAGAGAGGCTGCTGATCCATGTGGCGGCCGACGTGGCCGAGAAGCGCCGGGCCCGCGGGCTGAAGCTGAACCACCCCGAGGCGGTCGCCCTCATCACGTCGCACATCCTCGAAGGCGCCCGTGACGGCCGTACCGTCGCCGAACTCATGGCCTCCGGACGCAAGCTCCTCACCAGGGACGACGTCATGGAGGGCATCCCCGAGATGATCCACGACGTCCAGGTCGAGGCGACCTTCCCGGACGGCACCAAGCTCGTCACCGTCCACGACCCGATCGTCTGAGGGGGCCGCCGATGATTCCCGGAGAGATCCTCTTCGCCGACGAGCCCATCGTGTACAACGAGGGCCGTGACGTCACCCGGATGACCGTCCTCAACGCCGCCGACCGGCCCGTCCAGGTCGGCTCCCACTATCACTTCGCCGAGGCCAATCCCGGACTGGAGTTCGACCGGGGTGCCGCGCGCGGAAAGCGACTGAACGTCGCTGCCGGCACCGCCGTCCGCTTCGAGCCCGGCATCCCCGTCGACGTCGAACTCGTCCCCCTCACCGGGGCCCGTGTCGTACCCGGGCTGCGCGGGGAGACCGGAGGTGCCCTCGATGCCTGAGATCTCCCGCGCCGCCTACGCGGACCTGTTCGGACCAACGACCGGCGACCGGATCCGGCTCGCCGACACCGACCTGATCGTGGAGATCGAGGAGGACCGTTCCGGCGGGCCCGGGCTCGCCGGTGACGAGGCCGTCTTCGGCGGCGGCAAGGTCATCCGCGAGTCCATGGGCCAGTCGCGCGCTACGCGCGCAGACGGCACTCCCGACACGATCGTCACCGGCGCCGTGATCATCGACCACTGGGGCATCGTCAAGGCCGACGTCGGCATCCGCGACGGCCGGATCACCGGCATCGGCAAGGCGGGCAACCCCGACACCATGGACGGAGTCCACCCGGACCTGGTGATCGGGCCCGAGACCGAGGTCATCGCCGGCAACGGGCGCATCCTGACCGCCGGCGGCGTCGACGCCCACGTGCACTTCATCTGCCCAGGGATCGCCGACGAGGCGCTGGCGTCCGGGATGACGACACTGGTGGGCGGCGGCACCGGTCCGGCCGAGGGCTCGAAGGCCACCACCGTGACACCGGGGCCGTGGCACCTCGCCCGGATGCTGGAGGCGATGGAGCAGTACCCGCTCAACATCGGCTTCCTCGGCAAGGGCAACACCGTCTCGCACGAGGCGATGCTCTCGCAGATCCGGGGCGGCGCCCTGGGGCTGAAGCTGCACGAGGACTGGGGGTCCACCCCGGCGGTCATCGACGCGGCCCTCACCGTCGCGGACCGCACCGGTATCCAGGTGGCCATCCACACGGACACGTTGAACGAGGCCGGGTTCGTCGGTGACACCCTCGCGGCGATCGGCGGGCGCGGGATCCACGCCTACCACACCGAGGGGGCGGGCGGCGGGCACGCACCGGACATCATGACCGTCGTCTCCGAACCGCACATACTGCCGAGTTCGACGAATCCGACGCGGCCGTACACCGTGAACACCGCCGAGGAACACCTCGACATGCTCATGGTGTGCCACCACCTCAATCCGGCGGTGCCGGAGGATCTCGCCTTCGCCGAGTCACGGATCCGGCCGTCGACCATCGGGGCCGAGGACGTCCTGCACGATCTCGGTGCGATCTCCATCATCTCGTCCGACGCGCAGGCCATGGGGCGGGTCGGCGAGGTGATCCTGCGGACCTGGCAGACCGCGCATGTGATGAAGCGGCGGCGCGGCGCGCTGCCGGGCGACGGACGGGCCGACAACCACCGGGTACGGCGGTATGTCGCCAAGTACACGATCAACCCGGCGCTCGCCCAGGGACTCGCCCGTGAGATCGGGTCCGTCGAGAGCGGCAAGCTCGCCGACCTCGTGCTGTGGGAGCCCGCGTTCTTCGGGGTCAAGCCGCACCTCGTCCTCAAGGGCGGCCAGATCGCCTATGCGCAGATGGGTGACGCCAACGCGTCGATCCCGACGCCCCAGCCGATTCTGCCGCGCCCCATGTACGGGGCGATCGGACGGGCGCCGGCCGCCAACTCCTTCAACTTCGTCGCCCCGCTCGCCGTCGAGGACGGGCTGCCGGAGCGGTTGCAGCTCGGGAAGCGGTTCGTCGCCATCGAGTCGACCCGTGGGGTGACCAAGGCGGACATGCGGGAGAACGACGCGCGTCCGAGGGTGCGGGTCGACCCCGACAGCTTCGCCGTGTACATCGACGGAGAGCTGGTCGAGGCGACACCGGCAGCCGAACTGCCCATGGCCCAGCGCTACTTCCTGTTCTGAGAGCAGGGGTCTCTGATGTCTCGGGCAGCGTTGCTGGTACTGGCCGACGGCCGCTTCCCCGCCGGAGGGCATGCGCACTCCGGCGGGGCGGAGGCCGCTGTCAAGGCCGGGCGGATCACCGGAGCGGCGGATCTGGAGGAGTTCTGCCGGGGGCGGTTGCACACGGCGGGGCTGGTGGCGGGTGCGCTCGCCGCGGCCGCGGTACTCGGTGTGGAGGTAAGGGAGTTGGACGCGGCGGCCGACGCGCGGACGCCGTCGCCGGCGCTGCGGGGCGTCGCGCGCAGGCTCGGGCGGCAGCTGCTGCGGGCCGCGCGTGCAACCTGGCCGGGTGCCGAACTCGACGCTCTGGCAAAGGAGTTCCCCAAGGGGGCTCATCAGCCGGTGGTGTTGGGGGTGGTGGCCAGGGCCGCGGGGCTCTCGGCCGAGGACGCGGCCTACTGCGCGGCGTACGAGTGCGTGAGCGGGCCGGCCACGGCGGTGGTGCGGTTGCTGAGCCTGGACCCGTTCGAGGCGACGGGGGTGCTGGCCCGGTTGGCGTCCGAGGTGGATCGGGTGGTGGACCGGGCGGTGGAGGCGGCGCGGCGGGTGGCCGCGGGGGGTGGGGCGGACGAGCTGCCCGCCGCGTCCGCGCCGTTGCTGGAGATCGGGGCCGAGTGGCATGCGGGGTGGGCGGTGCGGTTGTTCGCGTCGTAGCCGGCTCGCCCCCGCGGCCCCTGCCCGTCCCGCCCAGGGGGCTGTGCCCCCTTCGACCCCCGCGTCCTGGAGGCTGCCGCCCCCGGACCCCCGCTTCGGCCCGAACGGCCTCGTCCTCGAACGCCGGACGGGCTGAGAAGCGGGCCGATCTCACGAAGGAGCCGTACATGCATCTCGACCACGATCTCCACCACGGCCCTGCCGCCGTCAGCGCCGACGCCCGTCGTCCCGACGGATCCCGGCGTGCCCTGCGCATCGGGCTCGGTGGGCCCGTCGGGTCCGGCAAGACCGCTACCGTCGCGGCCCTCTGCCGGGCCCTGCGTGACGAGCTGTCCCTCGCCGTCGTCACCAACGACATCTACACGCGTGAGGACGCCGAGTTCCTGTTGCGGGAGGCCGTGCTGCCGCCCGAGCGGATCACCGCCGTCGAGACAGGGGCCTGTCCGCACACCGCGATCCGGGACGACATCTCGGCCAACCTCGAAGCCGTGGAGGACCTGGAGGACGAGGTCGGGCCGCTGGATCTGATCCTCGTCGAGTCGGGCGGCGACAACCTCACGGCCACCTTCTCGAAGGGGCTCGTGGACGCGCAGATCTTCGTGATCGACGTGGCCGGAGGCGACGACATTCCGCGGAAGGGCGGCCCCGGTGTCACCACGGCCGACCTGCTCATCGTCAACAAGACCGACCTGGCTCCCTACGTGGGATCGGATCTCGCGCGGATGGCCGCCGACGCGAAGGCGCAGCGGGCTGAACTGCCCGTCGCCTTCCAGTCGTTGCGCAGCGAGGCCGGGGTCGGGGAAGTCGCCCGGTGGGTGCGGGAGCGGCTCGCCGCGTGGACGGCATGACCGCCACCGGGGTGCGCGCGCACGCACGGATCGTCGCCCGGGGCGACGGGCGGGGCGGTACCTCGCTTCCCGTGCTGGAGGGGGAGGGGCCGCTCGCGCTGCGGCGTACCCGGGGGACCGGGGCCGAGGCCCGGGTGATGATCGTCGGGGCGATGAGCGGGCCGCTCGGCGGCGACCGGTTCGGGATCGAGGCCCGGGCGGAGGGAGCGGCCCGGCTGTCGGTCGGATCGGCCGCGGCGACCATCGCACTGCCGGGGCAGCTGAAGGGCGAGGCCCGGTACGACGTGCGGCTCGACGTCGCCGACGGTGCAGAACTGCGGTGGCTGCCCGAGCAGTTGATCTCGGCCAAGGGGAGCGATCTGTACGTCTCCACCCGCGTCGACGTCGGGGCGGGCGGCCGGCTGGTGCTGCGGGAGGAGCAGGTGCTCGGTCGGGTGGGGGAGGAGCCCGGGCGGCTCACCAGCCGGCTCACGGTGCGCGTGGCCGGCAAGGCGCTCCTCGACCAGGAGCTGGCCTGCGGGCCCGGGGCGCCCGGTGGCTGGGACGGGCCCGCTGTGCTGGCGGGACACCGCGCGGTGGGACAACTCGTCGTCGTACGACCGGAGTTCGCGGCGGAGCCAGTGGCGGCACGGATGCTGGGGGAGGGCGCCGCGCTCACTCCGCTCGCCGGGCCCGCCGTGCTCGTGAGTGCGGTGGCCGGCGATGCTCTGCGGCTTCGACGGGTGCTGGACGAGGCGTTGGGCCACCTCGGCGGCTGATCCGCTCAGCGGGACGCGATCGTCCGGTTATCGGATTGGTAAAGACGGCTGCCACCCCCTGTCCTCAGGAGGCTCACAGCCGGAAGGATCTCCCCTGACTATTCGTAACCAGGTACGGGGAGGGGCCCACTTGAGGGACAACTTCAGATCGAGGAGCCGAGTACTGGCGTTCGGTTCGGCCGGGGCGCTCGTCACCGCGAGCCTGATCACCGGTGCGCTCGCGGCCCCCGCGGCCGGCGCCGAGGCCCGGCACGGGCAGGACCGCGAGCAGCGGGGTGCGGCCGTCGCCGCCGCGCATGCCGCCAAGGCGGGCATCGACTGGGCGGACTGCCCCGCCGACTGGGCCCTGACGAAGCCCGTCCAGTGCGGCTGGGTCAGCGTGCCGCTCGACTACGCGAAGCCCTACGGCAAGCAGATCAAGCTCGCCGTCGACCGCATAGGCAACACGGGGACGAAGGCGGAGCGCCAGGGCGCGCTCGTCTACAACCCCGGCGGCCCGGGCGGCTCGGGAATGCGCTTCCCGCTCCGGGTCACCACCAAGAACCCCCTGTGGGTCAACACCTCGAAGGCGTACGACTTCGTGGGCTTCGACCCGCGCGGTGTCGGCCACTCGGCGCCCATCTCCTGCGAGGACCCGCAGGAGTTCGTGAAGGCCCCCAAGGCCGACCCGGTACCGGACACCGAGGCCGACAAGACCGCGCAGCGCAAGCTCGCCAAGCAGTACGCGGACGGCTGCGCCGAGCGCACCGGCCGGGCGATGCTCCAGCAGATGACCACCGCCAACACCGCCCGCGACCTGGACGTCATCAGGGCCGCGCTCGGCGAGAAGAAGCTCAACTACCTCGGTGTCTCCTACGGCACCTACCTCGGCGCGGTGTACGGGACGCTGTTCCCGGGGCACGTCCGCCGGATGATCGTCGACAGCGTCGTCAACCCGTCGCGCGAGAACATCTGGTACGAGGCCAACCTGGGCCAGGACGTCGCCTTCGAGGGCCGCTGGAAGGACTGGGAGGACTGGGTCGCCGCCCACGACTCCGCCTTCCACCTGGGGACCACGCGGGACGCCGTCCAGGCCAAGTGGCTCCAGCTGCGCGCCACCGCCAAGGCGAACCCGATCGGCGGGGTCGTCGGACCGGCCGAGCTCATCGGCTTCTTCCAGAGCGCGCCGTACTACGACTCCTCGTGGGTCCCGGTCGCCACGGTGTTCAGCAAGTACTTCGCCGGTGACACCCAGGCGCTGGTCGACGCGGCCGCCCCGGACCTCACCGACACCGCCGGCAACATCACCTCGGAGAACGGCAATGCCGTCTACACCGCCGTCGAGTGCACCGACGCCAAGTGGCCCACCAGCTGGCGCAAGTGGGACCGCGACAACACCGAGCTCAACAAGCAGTACCCCTTCATGACCTGGGCCAACGCCTGGCTGAACCTCCCCTGCGCCACCTGGCCGGTCAAGCAGCAGACCCCGGTGCACGTCACCACCCACAAGGGCCTGCCGCCGGTGCTGATCGTGCAGTCCACCCGTGACGCCGCCACCCCGTACCCGGGCGCCGTCGACCTGCACAAGCGCTTCAAGGGCTCCCGTCTCATCACCGAACAGGGCGCCGGCTCGCACGGTGTGACCGGTCTGGTCAACCCGTGCATCAACAGCCGTGTCGACACCTACCTGCTCACCGGGAAGGTGGACGGCGCGGACGTCACCTGCACGCCGCACGCGACACCGCAGCCGTAATCCCTCCGGAACGGCGACGAGGGGCGGCGGGAACACTCCCGCCGCCCCTCGGTCGTACAGGTCAACTCAACGGCGCCCGCGGGAACTTGCGCTCCCTCGCCCCCTTCGTCGCCGCCTGCCCGGCCTTGACGACGGCCGCGTACTCGTCGACGTACTCCTGCTCGGAGAGGTGAAGGATGGCGTACATGATCTCGTCGGTGATCGCACGCAGGACCGCCTTCTCGTTCTCCATCCCGGCGTAGCGGGAGAATTCGAGGGGCTTGCCGAAGCGGATCACGACGGGGTGGATGTTCGGGATGACCTTGCCGGGCGGCTGCGCCTCGAAGGTGCCGATCATCGCGCACGGGATCACCGGGGCACCGGCCCGCAGCGCCATCACGGCCACGCCGACCTTGCCCTTGTAGAGCCGGCCGTCGTGCGAGCGTGTGCCCTCCGGATAGATGCCGAGCAGCTCGTCCCTGCTCAGCACCCCGAGCCCCTCACGGATCGCGGCCTGGCCGGCCTCCTTGCCGGAGCGGTCCACCGGGATCTGCCCGGCGCTGCGGAAGAAGAAGGCGGTCAGCCGGCCCCGCACCCCCGGACCCGTGAAGTACTCGGCCTTGGCGAGGAAGGTGATCCGCCGCTTGAGGACGGCCGGCATCAGGAAGTGGTCGGCGAAGGAGAGATGGTTGCCGGCGACGATGGCCGGGCCCGACGCGGGCACATGTTCCAGACCTTCTATCCGGGGCCGGAACACCAGCCGTAGCAGCGGCCCCAGAAGTACGTACTTGAGCAGGTAGTAGAACACGGCTCGCCCCTCACTTTGCCGGCTCTCCTGCGAGCCGGTGTCATCCCAGGTCAGTACTGCTGTCAAGGCGGCCGGCTCCGGTGCGCCTGTCGCCATCTGTCGCCATGTTCGGTCGGCCCCGTGCTGACCCTCTACTGACTTACTTGACAGTTCATCAGTTATATCGTCGGTGCGGTGCTGATCGACAGTTTGCCGCCTTGCGGGCTTCGGTGCGCGTAGGGGTGACGCGTCCGTAGCGTCTGAGACACAGTGCGAGGCGCCCGGTACCCCCTCGGCGGCGGGATCAGCCGGGTCGGCCGTTCCTCCCAGTCGATGCAGGACGATATCTGGCCATCCTCGCGGTAGTCGATCCCGTCCTGGTTTTCGCGGCGGGAAACAGACTCGCCGGAGCGGGCTGAAAGGTTCTGACGGGGGCACCCGGCTCTCGGCGGCACCGATGGGGGTGCCGGCTCCCGCAAGGAAAGGGAAACTCGTGTATATAGGCCTGGGTACCATCGTCATCATCATTGTCATCGTCGCTGTCGTCATGATGCTGCGCGGCCGATGACCTGTGCCCCGTGCCGCACAACAGCCACAACCTTTCAAAAGGGGGAATGGGCGTGGCTTTGTTGATTCCTGCACTTCTTCCTCGCCCTGATATCCGGTAGCGCCGGATTCGATCGAGACCGTGCTGCCCCTCGGCGTCGGCCGCCGTGCGGACGGATGCCCAGACCGGAAAACAAAATGGTGTGGGACGGAAAACGGTGGGCACTCGACCCACCGAGGGACGCCCACAGAAAACGTAGGGCGGGTTTCCTCGTTATTCGCACACTACAAGGGGAGGTTTTGTATGACGGACATGTGGGGTTACCAGGCCGGGTCGGGCCATCAGGCGGGGACGGACCTGACCGGATTCAAGGTCGAGGCGAGCGACGGCTCGATCGGCAAGGTCGACAAGCACTCCGAGGACGTCGGAGCCGCGTACATCGTCGTCGACACCGGAGTGTGGATCTTCGGCAAGCAGGTTCTGCTTCCTGCCGGTGTCATCTCGTCCATCGACGTCGCGGAGCGGACGATCCACGTCGGCCGTACCAAGGACGAGATCAAGAACTCCCCCGAGTTCGACAAGGACAAGCACGCCGGTGACCCCGGCTACCACGAGCAGGTCGGCGGCTACTACGGAGACCACCGAGCCTGACCGTCGCTTTGCAGCACACCGGGGCGGCAACCGACGTTCTGTCGGCGGCCGCCCTTCGCTGTGCCCTGGCAGTCCGGCGGAGGCGGTGGACATCATCCGCCCGCTCCTGCCGGGGGAGAACGTCAACCACCACGGTGTCCACTTCGATTTCGACGTGGTGAACGCCAGGCATGGGGAATCGGTGGCCCGCGCTCACGACCGCCAAAAAAGCGGGATCCCCGAAATGGGATCCCGCTCAGCATCTGCCTTGTCAGTGCCTTGTCAGTGCCTTGTCAGTGCTTGAAGACGTCCTTCGTCTTCTCCTTGGCCTGACGGGCCGCACCCTTCGATTTCTTGGTCTGCCCTTCGGCCGCCATCCGCTCGTTGCCCACGGTACGGCCGACCGTCTCCTTGGCCTTCCCCGTGGTCTCTTCCATCTTGCCCTTTGCCTTCTGCCCTCCGGCCATTGTCGTTCACTCTCCTAGGCCCATGGGAAATCGTCCACTCGTTCCGAGTACCCCCTATGCGGCAGTAAAACGGGGTGGCGTTGAATGTGTGGTGAACCGAGTCCGCACGGTGCAGTGCTTGGCGCTCCTGAGCTGCCGCCCCGGCCCTCGGCGGGCGCCGCGCCGCACTCTCATCCGGCCTGGGTGAAGATGCGAGGGCATTCGCGTACGCGCACCATGGGCGTGACACCGCATGGCGGGTGAGGACGTCGGCCGTGCCCGGGTGCTCCTCCGCCGGGCGAGCGCCGGTGCGAACGCAGAACAGGCGCTGCCCGTGCCGCGTGACGCGGCTGTGCGGCACATCGTCCGTTCCCGTGGAAGGGGCTCCTCCGTGGCCTCCACCATCAGCTGATCCGGCGTCCGCCGCAGGCGGTATGGGGGGGTGGTGGCCGATCCGACTCATTACGGGGAGTGGGTGGTGGGGCCCTCCAGGTCGGTGCCGCTCGACCAGGCCTGGCCGGCTGTCGGATCCAGGCTCCGTTACACCGTGCGGCTGGGTCCCTGGTCGGCGGACGGGGTGACGACGGTCCGTCACCAGGAATCCGGAAGTGAGCTGGAACTGGAGAGGCATGGAGCCGTGTCGGGCAGGACCTCGTAGGGGCCCTGTTCACGCCTTTCCCTCCGGTGCGCTCCGGGCTCCGGCTGGCGGCGAGGTTCCGGGCCGCGGGCGGGCTGCGGCTGGCCCGGAACCTCGCCCTGCCGGTGCGCCGCCTGGGCGACGAGGAGTTCCGGGGTGAGGGGGCACGGCTGCTGCTGGCCGGGAACGCCCTGCACGCCGACCTGGCCCCCGAGGCGGTGGGCAACGGTGGATTCGGCTGGCTGATGTCGATGCTCGGACAGAGTCACGGCACTCCGGTCCCCGTCGGCGGGGCGGGCGCCCTGACCGCGGCGCTCGTGAGCCGGCTGCGGCACCGCGGCGGCGTTGTGCGGTGCGGGGAGCGCGTCCCCGGCACCGGCCGGCCCGAGACCCCCGTAAGGGGCCTCTACCTCGTCTCCGCGGCCGCCCACCCCGGCGGAGGAGTCCACGGAGCTCCCGGAGCGAACGCCGCCCGAGCCGCGCTACGGCCCTACGGACTGCACACCCTCCTCCACCGTGCCCAAGGGAGCTGAACCGCCGAGATGTGAGCCGCGTCAGCGCTTGTTCTCGTCGGCCTCCTCGTCGTACTCGTCCTCCGGCTCCTCTTCGTCGTACTCCTCCTCCTCTTCCTCCCCTTCTTCCTCGGGGGCCTCCCCGTCTTCTTCGTCGTACTCTTCCTGGCCCTCGGCCTCCCCTTCCGCTTCCTCCTCTTCCAGCGCCTCCTCGTGGCTGCGGACCACCTCGCCGTCGCGGATCTCTCCGCGCCAGCCCTCGACTTCCTCGTCGGCGAACGTGACATAGCGCTGGAAGTTCTTGAAGTCCAGCCGCAAACGACGGCCTTGGGCGCGCCACAGGTTGCCGGTCTTCTCGAAGAAGCCCGACGGGTAGTACTCGACGACGAGCACGATGCGCGTCAGGTCGGGCGTGAGTTCGTGGAAGCTGACACAGCCGTGGGTGGTGCCTTTCGCGCCCTCGGAGCTCCATACGATGCGCTCGTCCGGCACCTGCTCCTCAACGGATGCCTTCCAGCCGCGGGTTGACGGACCGACCTTCACCTTCCAGGTGCTGGCGACCTCGTCGTTCTTGGACACACTGCGTACGCCTTTGGTGAAGCCGCTGAACTCCTCGTACTGGGTCCAGTAGTTGTACGCCGTGCGGATCGGGACACCCACGTCCAGCACCTCGATGATGTTCATGACCTTGGTGCTGCCGGCCTTGCCGCCGCTCCCTCCGCCGAAAATGCCCTTGACCTTGCCCATCACGTTGTCCTTGAGCCCCTTGGCCTTCTCACCGGCGAAAGCCTTCAGCGGGGAGTCGCCCTGGAGAATCCGACCGCCGACACCGGCGAGCGTTCCCCCGTTCTCGGCCACGTCGAGGAGCTGGTCGGTGACATCCCCCAGCTTGTCCCCTGCCTTGTCGACGAGATGTCCCATCTGGGCGCCGAGGTAGTCGACGAGCTCTTCGCGCAGCAGGTCCAGACCCGAACTCTCTTCGTGGTTGGTGTCATGCACTTTGCCGGCCATGACCTACCTCCGCCGCGCGGTCGTCTTCTTGGCAGCGGTCTTCCGCGCCTGGGCCGTCTTCCTGGCCGGTGCCTTCTTCTCGGCCGTCCTCTTCGTCGCGGTCTTCTTGGAAGTAGGCCGCTTCGCGGTGGCCTTCTTGGCCGGAGGCGGAGACTTCTTCGCGGTCTTCTTCGCCGGCGCCGCCTTCTTGGCGGGGGGCCGGTGCGCCGCGGTCTTCTTCGCGGTCTTCTTCGCCGGTGCCGCCTTCCTTGCGGGAGCGGCCTTCTTCGCGGCCGCCTTACGGGGAGCGGGTTGGTCCGGGCGCTTCCTCGCCGCGGTTGCGGTCCGCCGACGGCGACGCGGTGGCGGTTCCTCCTCGGCCTCTTCCTCGGCCTCTTCCTCGGGTTCTTCCTCTTCGGGTTCCTCCTCGGGTTCCTCCTCCTCGGGCTCTTCCTCCTCGCCCTCCTCCGCTTCTTCTTCGTCCTCGTCCTCGTAACGCCCCCCGCCCTCCTCGGGCTCCTCCTCGTCCTCCTCGTACTCGTCCTCTCCGTCCTCGTCCTCGTCCTTTTCCTGACCAATGCGCTGCGTCCGCTCGTGGAGCGAGTCGGCAAGGTCGGTGAGGCGCCGATCGGCAGCGGCTGCAAGGGCTTTGCGGCCGGCGTCCAGTAGTTCGCCGCGCACCTGCTCGTTCAGCTCGGCGACCCCTGGAACATCACCGATCTTGCGGAGTCCGGTCGTCATCAGCTGCTGTGGGTCGAGCCCAAAGCGACGGCCGGCGAGGTAAGTTGCCATGGCGAAGGCAAGGCGCGCCTTCTTGGTACGTCCGAGTACATAGCCCGCTGCGACGGCGGCGGCGAGGCCGACCTTGGTCGTGTCGTTCATAAGCCGGTTTCCCTTCACAAAGGGCAGGTGGAAACGCCCGCGTCCGGACCAACGCCCCGGTCCCTAACCCGTGATGAAGACTCAAAGCGGATCGCACGCGCACCGTGCCCTCACTGCCCGCTGTGTCGCGGACACACCATGCAACCACCGGGCAGGTCCCCGCGAAGTCATCCACGCAAAGGCGATATGTGTCCCTATGTGATGAAATTATAGTGTTCGTGGATGGAATTTGGCGCAGGCTCCGACCACCGGAGAGATCATGGCCGCACCAGAACCCCGGAGGCGATCCGGCGGGGGGGGGGGCGGCGGCGGGGGGGGCGGGGGGCGGCGGGGCGCCCGCCGCCGCCGCCTCGCGGCCCGCCCCCCGGCCCGCCGCTCCCCCCGGGGGCCGCCGGCGGCG
>NZ_JBEZKI010000004.1:119896-436252 GCF_040651615.1 Streptomyces sp. NPDC048417
CCCCGGTATCCACCCCCCCCCCCCACCCCCCCGGGGGGCCCGCCGGGGGCCCCCCCCGCGGCTCCGACGGGGACGGCGCGAGCGGTTCCCGTCGCCACTCCGGCAAGGGCAACGCCGCCTGGGCCATACGCTCCGCCGTCGGACAGCTTCAGGAGTTGCTCGGGCGTGCTCCCGAGTCCGTCTCGGCACTGAAACCGACCGAAACCGGTTGGGAAGCCGACATCGAGGTACTCGAATTGGAGCGCGTCCCCGAAACCACCAGCGTGATGGCCACCTATCGAGTGACGCTCGACGAGGAAGGCGACCTGGTGAGTTACGAACGGAAGCGCCGTTATACGCGTGGCCAAATCGACCGGCGGGGCTGAGGCAGCACAGCCGGTGAAGGGAGGCACCATGACAGTGGTGCCGCAAAGTGGAGGCGGTGTCGCTCGCGGTGGCGGCACGAGCAGCCTCTACGACGTCCTGGAACTCATTCTCGATCGCGGGCTCGTCATCGACGTGTTCGTCCGCGTTTCGCTGGTGGGGATCGAAATCCTCAAGATCGACGCTCGCATCGTCGTGGCCAGCGTCGACACTTATCTGCGTTTCGCCGAGGCGTGCAACCGTCTCGACCTCGAATCCGGGAGGAAGGCGCCCGCCCAACTGACCGACATCGTCGGAGACACGGTCGAGAGCGGAGCCAAAGGCAAATCCAAGGGGGCGCTCTCCGGCGCGGCCGAAGCGGTCACCGATTCCCTCAAGGGGATCACCGGCCGTGACGACGCCGAAGAAGCCGAAGAAGAAGAGCCCGAGGAAGAGGACGAGGGCAAGGAAAGGGAACCCGTGGAGAGGCGACGGCGGCCGGTTCGGCGTACCTCCCGACGTGAGCGCGAATGAGGCTCGCCGCGCGAGAAGGAATGAGCCATGGCCGTATACATCTACTCCATCACCGGAAAGCAGCACCCGCTCCGGCTCGACGGTCTCAACGGCGTCGGTGAATCCCCGGCGGGATTGCGGACAGTGACCGCGGGACCGCTGTGTGCTGTGGTCAGCGACGCGCCGGAGGACCTGCGTCCCAAGCGCCGCGACGTCATCGCGCACCAGGCAGTACAGGAGCGCCTCATGGCCGACGGCACCGTGCTCCCCATGCGGTTCGGCCTCATCGCCGAGAACGACGAGGCCGTCCTGGTGGCCCTGGAGCAGAACGCCGCGGACTACACGGACCGGCTTCAGGCACTGGAGGGATGCAGCGAGTACCACCTCAAGGCGTCGCAGGACGAGGACGCGCTGCTGCGGCAGATCCTGCGGGAGTCGGACGTGGCACGAGAGCTCAACGACGAGATCCGCGGCGGCAACGCCGCCCCCGAGGCGTCGCTGCGACTCGGTGAGCTGGTCACCCAGGAGGTACAGGCACGGCAGGAGGCGCTGGCGGCGGGTGTGGTCGAAGCACTGCGCCCCTTCGCCCGGACGCTTGAATCGTCCCAGCCGACGGGTTCGGACTTTCTCAACGTGTCGTTCCTGGTGTCCGAGGACCGGGAAGAGGCGTTCCTCACGGCGGAGTTGAGCGTCACGCATCAGATGGGTGACGACTTCGACTTCCGGCTCAACGGTCCCCTGCCCCCCTACAGCTTCGTCTGACTCCGACCGAAGGAGTTCCCATGGGCCTGTTCACCCAGCTCGTCACCCTTCCCCTGGCCCCCGTGCGCGGCGTCGTATGGGTCGTGGAGCGGGTCCGGGAGGAAGCCGAGAACCAGTACTACGACCCCGCGCCGGTGCACCGGGAACTCGCCGAGCTCGAACGTCTCCTGGTCGCGGGGGACATCGACGAGGAGACGTTCGACCGGCGCGAGGACGAACTGCTCGACCGGCTGGAGGAGATCCGCGCCTATCGGCAGGGCTGACACTCCTGATCCGGCACGAGGGAATCCGAGGCCGCAACCGTGACTGAACCCCTGGCCAACAGGCTTGGTTCCTACCCGTCCCGAGCGGCGCCGCCCTACGGGCAGGGATCCTCCGCGAACCTCGCCGACATCCTTGAACGGGTACTCGACAAGGGCATCGTCATCGCGGGCGACATACAGATCAACCTTCTCGACATCGAGCTGTTGACCATAAAACTGCGCCTCCTGGTCGCCTCCGTCGACAAGGCCAAGGAGATGGGCATCGACTGGTGGGAGCACGACCCCGCGCTCTCCTCCCGGGCCAGGGGGGACCGGTCACTGGCCGAGGAGAACCGCCGATTGCGGACCGAGATCGATGCTCTCCGCCAGGGCAAAGCCCTCCCCGCGGAGGAGGAAGGGCCCCGGGGCACAGGCAGCCGTGGCCGGGGAAGTGCTCGCGATGAGTGACCTGTTGACCTACGCGTATGCGGTGGTACGCGACACCGGGGGACTGCGGGAGGCGATCGCGCCCCTCCGGGGCGTCGCCGACGCCCCGGTCGGCCTCGTCACCGACGCCGGCGACGATCAGCCGGCGCTCGTGGTGAGCCGTGTGCCCGCACAGGACTTCCAGGAACATGCTCTCAAGGAGCATCTCGAGGACCTGGAATGGCTGGAGGCGGTGGCCCGCGCCCACCACGGCGTCGTCGAAGCCCTGGCCGAGCGCACCACCGTCCTGCCCCTGCGCCTGGCGACCGTCTACCTCGACGACCGGCGGGCCCGGGAGGTACTGGAAGCAGGGCGGACCGTGTTCGCCGAGCTCCTGGCCCGGCTCTCCGAACACGTCGAATGGGGGGTCAAGATCTATGTCGAGCCGTCCGCGGTCCCCGCGGCCCCGCCCGTTCCCGCGGGGGACCTGACCCCCGGGCGCGCCTATCTGCGGAACCGCCGGCAGCAGCAGAGCGTTCGCGACACCGTGTACCAGGCGGCGCAGAAAGCCGCCGAGCGGGTGGAGACCGCCGGCCGCAGACACGCCTCCGACCGGGTCCGGCACCGCGTACAACAGGGTCCTCTCGCCGACGCGGCCGGAAGCGCCGGCGGCGCAGGCGAGAACGTCGTCAACGACGCGTACCTGGTGCCCCTGAAACGTTGCGACGACTTCCTGGCCGACGTGACGCGCGCCGCCGACGGTCTGGACGGGGTGCGGGTCGAGGCCACCGGCCCCTGGGCGCCGTACTCCTTCGCCATGCCACCCGGTGAATCCGGCGTCGCCGCGGAGGGGGCACCCCCGTGATCACGCCCGGCCCGCCACCCGAAGCGGAGCGTCTGCCCCAGCGGCAGGTCGCTCTCATCGACCTGCTGGACCGGCTGCTGACCGGTGGCGTCGTCCTCACCGGTGACGTGGTGCTGTCCATCGCCGACATCGATCTGGTACGCGTCTCACTGCGTGCCCTGATCGTCTCCATCAGCGAGCAGAACCCCTCGCCATGGTCGAACACCGGCCCGCCGCAGGGCGGCGACCATGCCGGCCGAGGGTGAGAGCCGGCCGCCGCGCCGCGCCGAAGAAGTCGCGGAGGCCGCCGCCCGCGCCTTCCGGTTGCTGCCCGCCGCCCCACGTGACCTCGACCTGTCGGCCGGCAAGGGCTCACGTTCCCCGGCCCGGCGGATCAGCTCCGACCGCGACACCGTGGAACGGGACCTCCTCAAGCTGGTCCTCACCCTCGTGGAACTGCTGCGACAGCTGATGGAACGACAGGCCCTGCACCGAGTCGACCAGGGAGACCTCACCGAGGACCAGGAAGAACGCCTGGGCGCGACCCTCCTGCTCCTGCACGACCGCATGAGCGACCTGTGCGCCGAGTACGGACTGACCATGGAGGACCTCAACCTCGACCTCGGACCGCTCGGCACGCTGCTTCCGCCCTCCGACTGAACCCCGGCAGGCCCGCAGGCCACGCGGGGCGATCAACGGCGTCGACCGGCGACGGCCTGTCCCATGCCGCCGAGGACTCACAGGACGGCTCCGACGACCGCCAGGATGATCATGGTTTCGCCATGGGGGAGTGCGGCCGGCGCCCCGGCGCCCCGGCGAACGGCGAAAGACCGTAAAGGGGACGCGGAGGTGGGTGGCCTCCTCCTCACTCCACGCGATGCGGTTTGTGGCCGGCGACCTGCAGGCGGACCTCGGTGGGCAGGTGAGAGGAGCCGGTGGACCGACGGGCGGTGCGGAGCGGGCCTTCGCACAGGGCATCGAGGACGGTGCCGGGTGCCGCCTGCGAGGTGAGAGTGAGTCCGACGCGGGTGCGGGGACGGGCAGGACGGCCGGTGATGCGTACGGCCGTATGCTCCACGCCCGGCAGAGCACCGGCTTCGGCGGCGATCGCGTCGCTGAGCGCGCGGTCGCGCAGTTCGATGCCTTCCTGCGGAGGTGTGCCTCCGACGGGCAGCGTTCCCGGGCGGTGTCGGCGCAGTTGGGCGAGCAGCCACCACAGCGCGAGCAGGGCGACGAGGGCGAGGGCGGCGATCACCGCGGGCCACCACCACCAGCCCTGGCTGCTCCAGCCGGCCCGGTCGGCGGAGCCGAGCAGGACGTCGTCCGGTGCGGTCAGGGGCCAGCCGGCGGGCGGCACCAGGTGGTGCCGCCGGAAGACGTCGAGCCCGGCGAAGAGGATCAGCAGACCGCCGCCGAGCAGTACCAGTCCGGCGAGGGCCAGCAGACTGCGGTTGACTACGGGTTGCGGCGTCATGGTGCGGGCTCCGGTGCTGCTGGTTTCTCGGTCAGTCGGTGCGTCGCCGTACCCGTACGACGATGCGGGGAGGGCGGGCGAGGGCGAGTTGGTCGCACTCGTCGCCGAGGACGGCGGTGAGGTCGTCCTTCACTTGCCGGGGTTCGCGGAACCGGACGTCCGCGCGGGCTTTGACGCGGTGGCGGCGCACCCGGACGTGGGCCTTGCGGACCCCGGGTACCCGCATGGCGGCGTCGCGTATCAGATCGGCGGCGCCGTCGCGGTCGAGGGCGGCCCGCAGCCCGGGTGCGGGGGAGCGCAGGGGCAGCCAGTGGCGTAGGCCGGGAGTGAGGGCCAGCACGATCAACCAGACGCCGACGACGGCCGCCACAGCGGCTCCCGTGAGCATCCACACGTCGTCCACCGGGCGGGTGGCCAGTTCGTCGGCCAGGTGCCGGCGCCAGGCTGCCGCAGGGCGTCCCGCCCGTACGGCGACGACGTCGACCAGTGCCGCGCCCGCCGCTACGAGAACCAGCGCGGCGACCAGCGCGGCCGGAAGGCGGCGCGCCGACCACGGCCGGTGGGTTCGGTGCGCTCCGTCGGGCTCACCGGAGGTCAGGTCCGGTGGGGGCGCCTCGTGTTCGGGCGGAGCGGACTTTGCCGGCTGCTCCCTCGGCTCCTCGGGCTCCTTCGCCAGCGGCACCGTGGCAGGGCGCGCGGACGGTGCGGAGCTGCGGCTGGGCGGATCCGGGTCGGGTGTCATTCCGGTCCTCCTTCTTCCGTGGCGTGACCGGCACCGGCCGCGGGGCGGCTCACCGGACCCGTCCCCGGTTCGGGCCGGCGGCGGTCACCAGCCGCCGGACGGTGAGCGTGACCTCCCGTACCTTCAGACCGGTCAGTTGAGACACCCGTTCTGAGACGTCCTGCCGTATCCGCTCGCAGACCTGGGGGATGTCGGCGGGGTAGGGCAGGTCCATGGTCAGGTGCAGGCGCACCGATCCGGTACGGGTGACCGCGGAGGCGGCGGGCGCCGTCGGTCCGTTCCGGTCGGGCGGTATGGCGGCGCGTCGGGACTGGGCCGTGCGGGCGGCTTGGACGGCGATACGGGCGACCACCCTGTCCGGTATGACGGTGGCGCCCCGCTCGGCCGGGGGCGGCAGGCCGGCGGCCCGCGCCGGTGGGCCGGACCCTTCGCCGAGGGGCGGGGCACCGGGCCGGGTGTTCACCGTTGCCTCCGCGCATGGAGGTCGAGATCGCCCTGCACGGCGAGGCCGACGATCAGCCCCGCCGTCCCCAGGACGAGAACGAGCAGGAATGCCCAGAAGCCGCCGAAGTAACCGGCGAAGCCCAGGGCCATGCCGGCCGCGAGGCCCGTCGTCGCTGCGTTCATCATGCACTCACCCGTCTCGCGAGCGTCCCGGTCGCCGTGATCATCCGCTCATGACCGAGGCGCGGCGGTCCCGGCAGCGGTCACCGCACGCGGCCCTCGTCCGGTTCGGTCTGCCCCTCCTCGTCGTCGGGGAGGTCGACGTCGTCGACCAGGACGTTCACCTCGACGACCTCCAGCCCCGTCATCCGTTCCACGGCGCTGATCACGTTGGTGCGTACACCGCCGGCGACGTCGACGATGGAGACGCCGTACTCGACGACGACATCCAGGTCCACCGCGGCCTGCCGCTCGCCGACCTCGACCTTCACTCCCCGTGTGACACCTCCTCCGCCGCCGCCGGGGACGCGTTCCCGCATGGCGCCGAAGGCACGGGCCATCCCCGCTCCCAGGCTGTGGATGCCGGGTACCTCACGGGCGGCCATGCCCGCGATCTTGGCCACCACGCCGTCCGCGATGGTGGTCTTCCCCCGTGTCTCGGCCGGAGCCCCGGATCCGGTACGGCCCTTCAGCGCGCTCACGCCCGCATCGGCCCGGCCGCCCCCGCTGACGCTGGTGATGTCGTCCGTCATGGCGGTCGCCTCGATCGGTCAGTGGCAGACACCTGTGTGGTGCCGTCGAAAGGTTGGACACACGTGACGGCGCACTTCTCACGCCCATCACATGTGACGTGCATCACATTGATGTGGGCGGGTACCCGCTCATTCCGGGCCTTGTAGGGGAGTTGTTCCGGGCCCTGTGCGGGAGTTGTCATGATCGAACGCGCTGCTTCGCCACGGCTGGAATGCGATCTGCCGGACGGACTGCTGGCCGTACGGGCGGCCGAGGGAGACGAGGACTCCTTCGCCGTTCTCGTCCGACGGCACAGTCGGTCCCTCCTGACCCTGGCCCGTTGCATGCTCGGCAATCCCCAGGACGCCGAGGACGCAGTCCAGGACGCCTTCGTCAGCGCCTGGCGACGACTGCCGGAATACCGCCACAGCGCCGAGTTCCGTACCTGGATGTACCGGATCACCGTCAACCGTTGCCTGGCCATGCGCCGGCGCCGGCTGCCGCCCCTGTCTCTGAACACCGTCCTCGAACCGGTGGCGGGCGACGCGTGGAGCCAGCCCGACCGGTCCGCCGAGCGGGACGCGGCCGCCACCGCCCTGACCCGCGCGCTCGCCGAACTGGACGCCGGGCAGCGGATCTGCTGGATCCTGAGAGAGGTGCAGGGCATGCCCTACCGGGAGATAGCCCACGTGACGCGGACCAGCGAGCCGACGGTGCGCGGCAGACTGTTCCGGGCACGCCGATCCCTGCAGGAGGCGATGGACCCATGGCGCTAGGCGACCCGCGCACGCGGCCTCCCGAACCGCCCGCCGCCGACGGACCCCGCACCGGATCGGCCGCCGCCGACGCGCCCCCGTTCCCGGGGGACGAGGCGCTGCCCTGCGGCCGCCTCCTCAGCCGGGTCTGGGAACAGGTCCAGGACGAGGCGTCGGCCGCGGACCCGCACACCGTGTCCTGTCCGCACTGCCGCGAGGCCGTCGAGGGGCTGGCCACGGTGAACGCGGCCGCCCGGGCGCTGCACGCCGTGGACCCTCCCGGACTGCACGCACTCGCCGACCGCGTCATGAACGCCGTCAGGGCGGAGGCCAGGCTGGGACGGCTGCTGCCCCTGGCCGACCCGGACCGGGACCTGCGGATCACCGAGAGCGCGGCGGCGAAGGTACTGCGGCAGGCCGCGGACGCGGTCCCCGGTGCGAGGGCCGCGACCTGCCGGCTCGCATCTGAGGGCGAGGGCACCGACGTCCGGGTGACCATGACTCTGGTCGCCGCCTTCGACCGTCCGCTGCCCGAGCGCGTTCACCAGGTGCGCCGATCGGTCCTCCACTCGGCCGGTCAGGAGCTGGGGTTGGCGGTGGCGGCCGTCGACATCGCCGTGGTCGACGTACTGGAGCCCTGGCCGCCGCACCCCGGCGGTGACGTCCGGACCGGCGGGGGTGGGTGATGACCACCGTCGGCCCCACCACGCTCCTCGGCGTCGCGGCCGAGGCGGCCCTCGCGGTTCCCGGCGTGACCGGCCTGCCACCCCGACTCGCCCATCGCCTCGCGGCAGCCGCCGCGCCCAGCGGGACGTACACCGCATCCCACCGCACGCCGCCGGAGGCAGGCGTCCGCGCCGAGCGGGCGCCGGACGGTTCCGGATGGCACATCGAGGTGCGCTGCGCCCTCGCCGAGGGCCGGCGGGCGCTGGACGTCGCCCGCGACGTGCACGGCCGGGTGCGGACCGCCGTCATCTCCCGCCTCGCCGCCCCGGAGCCGGTCACCGTCACGGTCACCGTGACCCGCATCATCACCCGCTACGACGCGCCATGAGCGCCGTGGGCACCGGCCCCGCGGACCGTCAGCGGTGGCACCGGGCCGACAGGAGTTCACCACCCGGGGCCCGCCGGCACCTGAGAGGCGGACCGAAGAGCGGCCACATCCGCCGGCAGGCGGTGGGATCCGCGGGCTCACCCGGGCAGGAGGCCGATGCGGAGTCTGGTCAGGATGCTGGTCAGCAGGCGGGAGACGTGCATCTGGGAGACATGCAGTTCGCGGCCGATCTCGGCCTGTGTCATCTCCTGGCCGAAGCGCATCTCGATGATGGCCCGTTCGCGGTCGTCGAGTTCCTGGAGCAGGGGTCCGAGCGTGTGCAGGTCCTCGAACAGCTCCAGGGCCGGGTCGATGTCGCCCATCGTGTCCGCGTAGGTGGGCGTGCTGTCGGTTTCGTCGTCGCTGCCCGCGGTGTCGATGGAGCCGGCGACGTAACCGTTGGCGGCGACGAGGCCCTCGATGATCTCGTCGTCGGTCAGGTCCAGGTGGGCGGCGAGTTCCGCCACTGTGGGGGTGCGGCCCAGTTCGGCCGCGAGCGTGTCCTTGCTCTTGGCGAGGCTGACGCGGAGTTCCTGCAGGCGTCGTGGGACGTGGACGGCCCAGGTGGTGTCACGGAAGAAGCGTTTGATCTCGCCGACGATGTAGGGGATCGCGAACGAGGTGAACTCGACCTCGCGGGTCAGGTCGAAGCGGTCGATGGCCTTGATCAGGCCGATCGTGCCGACCTGGATGACGTCTTCCATGTCGCCGCCGCCCCGGTTGCGGAACCGGCGGGCCGCGAACCGCACCAGGGACAGGTTCATCTCGATCAGGGTGTTGCGGGCGTACTGGTACTCGTGGGTGCCCTCCTCCAGGGTCTGGAGGCGATCGAGGAAGAGCCGGGACAACTCACGTGCGTCCCTGGGGGTTACCTTGCCGCCGTCCTCGATCCAGGGCAGGTCGTCCGTGACGGCAGGTGTTTCCGTGATGGTGGCGGTGGTCTCGCGGGCACGCACGGAGTGGGTCACTGTGTCGCCTTCGGTGGACGAGGGGGTGAGCTTCTCCTGCCCCCGTAGGCCAGATGCATGTCCCGGCAGCGTGGCACGTTGGAGCGGAGACTGCCCGGGCCCCTCTCCTCGCCGGATCCGGCCGGGTGCGTTCTGGCCGCCCGGCACCCGCCTCTGGGGCGCGGCGGCAGGCACGCCGACCGCCCGACGCGTCGGCACGACGGTGGTCGGATCGGCATCGAAACACCCCACCCCAGCACACCTGTTGCCCGCCGCCGACCGCACCCTTGCCAAGCTCTAAATAAAGTGATTCATTGTCGTGGCAAGTGAATGAGTACATTTCACGCGCGGGAGGCGGCTGTGACCCAGCCGGAGCCTTCCGCTGCCGACTCCTGCCGTCGCGCCGGCGGAACCGCCGAGGCTCACCAGGCCCGTCAGGGCGGTGACCGGCCGGACGGGTCGACGTTCGTCTGTCTCGCTGTCAACCGCTGACCGACCTGAGAGGGTCCCATGCCTGCCCATGAGATCACCGCTGTCACCTTGGGTGCGGAGCCGATCACCGTCGAGCGGTTCGTCGCAGTGGCTCGGTACGGCGCTCGGGTCGCCTTCGATACGACCTATGTCGACCGGGTGCGCAAGTCACGCGCGCTTGTGGAGCGCTTCCTGGCTGAGAACCGCCTGGTGTACGGCGTCACCACCGGATTCGGCGACAACGTCACGAAGGTGATAGACCCGGCGGACGCCGAGCAACTGCAGCGGAACATCGTGCGCTCGCACGCCGTGTCGGTCGGCGAACCGCTGCCCACCGAGATCGTCCGCGCCATCGCGCTGATGGAGCTGGTCGGCCTCGGCGAAGGCTATTCCGGCATCCGGTTCGAGACCCTGGAGCTGATCCGGCGAATGCTCAACGCCGGGGTCACGCCGCACGTACCCGGCGAGGGTTCCGTCGGCTATCTGGCCCCGGAGGCGCACATGGCTCTCGTACTGCTGGGAGAGGGCCGGGCCCGGTACGGCGACGAGCTGCTGCCCGGCGCCGAGGCACTGGCCCGGATCGGGGAGCAGCCGACCCGGCTCGCCTCCAAGGAAGGGCTGTCGCTCACCAACGGAACGCACTCGGTCACCGCGATCGCCGTCCTGGCCGCCCACGACGCCGGCCTCGCGGCGACCACCGCCGACGTCGCCGCGAGCCTGTCGGTGCAGGCACTCAAGGGCACCGTCCGCGCCTACGACGCCCGGCTCCAGGAACGCAAGCGGCACCCCGAGCAGGCCGCGGTCGCCGAGAACCTGCGGCGGCTGACCGAGTCCAGCGCCCTCAGCGCCGAGTTCCTCGACCACCGGCTCCAGGACAGCCTGGCCCTGCGCGCGGTGCCGCAGATGCACGGTGGTGCGAAGCGGGCGCTCGCGCAGGCTCGGGAGGTCATCGTCGAGGAGCTGCACTCCGTGGGCGACAACCCGGTCATCCACCCCGAGGGCGAAGACGGGGTGGCGCTGAGCGGGGCGAACTGCGACAGCACCTTCGTCGGCATCCAGGCCGACTCCATGGTGAACGCGATGACGGTGCTGGCCAAGGTGTCCGAGCGCCGCACCGACCGCATGGTCAACAGCAACTTCAGCGAGTTGCCCGCCTTCTTGGTTCGCCGGCCGGGACTCGACAGTGGCTACATGATCGCGCAGTACACGGCAGCCGCGCTGACCATGGAGATGCGCGGCATGGCGGTGCCCTCATCCGCGGACAACATCACCACCTCGGCCAATCAGGAGGACGCGGTCAGCAACGCCTATCTGGCGGCGCTGAAGGCCTACCGCGCGGCGCGCAAGCTCGGCTACGTCATAGCGATCGAGCTGATGTGCGCCGTGCAGGCACTGGACCTGCTCGCGCCGCGCTCGCCCTCCCCGGCGGCTGAGGCGCTGCGGGCCAGGATCCGGGAGACCGTGCCGACCGTGAACGACGACCGGGTCTTTCACGCCGATGTGGAGCACATCGCCGAGCTCGTGCGCAGCGGGGAGGCGCTGCGAACCGTCGAGGAGGTGACCGGCCCGCTGTCCCGTTGAGACGGCGGGTGTTGTTGCGGTGTCTGTGCCGGTCGGCGGCCCGCGGGCGCGGGCACTGCGATGACGGACCTGCGCGGGCTTTCCCTGCCGTCGTGAGCCCCGAGGGGCTGTCGTCCGAGCACCGGCCCGCGCTCAGGCACGGCACAGTGAGAGCAGGCGCAACTCGCGGCTGCGCTGCGCTGCCGCAGACCGGTCGGTGGCGCCGAGCTTGGCGTGGATCCGACGGATGTGGGTGCTGACCGTGTTCACCGAGACCGACAGCTCGGTGGCGATCTCCGGCCTGGACAGGTTCGTCGGCAGGTATCGCAGCACGCGCAACTCGCTGGGGCTGAGCGCCGGGGCCGGTTCCCGGGCTGCCCGGTCGGCTCTGGCCCGGGCGCTTCCGTGGACGGCGTCGAGGACATCGGTGACCATGGCCGCGTGCGACGTTCCCTGCGGTGGCAGGGCCTTCAGCAGCTCCCATGCAGCGCCCGGTGATGACGGCCTTGCGTTGCTGAGAGAATCGCGGCGGTGAGGCTGACCAGCAGCCGCATGGCCGGTTCGCTCGTGGCGTCGGAGGTGTGCTGGGCGCGCTTCAGCCAGTGTGCGGCGTGCTCGAACTCTCCTGTCCGGACAAGCGCATTGGCGAGCGTCGCCTGCGCGGGGGCGATCACCGGATCGTCACTCCAGCCGTGTCGCTCGGCGAGCGCCAACGCTTCCTCACAGCGCTGCCGGGCCAGCGAGAAAGAGTGCTTCGTGGAGGCGAACCCCAGGTGGCCGAGGCAGGAGACCTCCAGACAGGGCCGGCCGATGCGGCGGGCGAGCGCGGCGCCCTCCTCAAGATGCCGCATGCTGTCGGCCAGTCGCAGTGACCAGGCCTCGGTGACGCCGAGATTCAGAAGAGCGTCGGCCCGCAGGTCCGCGCTGAGCGCGACCTCGGTGACCGACTGTCCGTTGGCAGGCGTGAGAAGCGTGCCCACCTGGTCGAACACCCCCTCGAAGTGGCCGCCCAGCCGCGCCAGGCGCAGGCCCAGCGAGCCGACGGCCATCCGCAGGCGGCGTTGGCGGTCGGGCGGCGTGGTGGCGGCGTAGGACCTGGCCGTTGTGAGATGCGCAGCCGCCTGGTCGAGGCGGAGCCGGTCCAGCGCGGCGATGGCGTGCACCAGGGCCAGACCCGCGGAGTCCGTGCCGCTCCGCGCGGGGAAGGCACCCAACAGCGCCGCCAACGTCCCGGCCTGTCCGTCGAGGGTGAGGCTGATGGCGTGGTCCGTGAGCAGACGCGCCGCTTCGGTTCAGTCGCCGGCGGCCTGCAGGTGGCCGACGGCACTTGCGGCGTGCCCGTGCTCGCCGAGCCAGTGCGCGGCGAGCCGGTGCAGTCCCGGGATGTCCCCGGGGAAAGTGCGTCGCAGTTCCAGCTTCAGCTGGTCACCGAACATGCGGTGGTAGCGGAACCAAGTGCGGCCGGGATCGAGGGACACGGTGAACGCGTTGGCGTCCTCCAGGCCCAGCAGGATGCCCTCCGACCCCGTGGTGCCGGTGAGCAGGTCGGCCAGCTCGCCGTTCACCCGGTCCAGTACGGAGGTGCGCAGCAGCAGGCTCTGAACGTCCGGAGGCTGTCTCTCCAGCAATTCGGCCATCAGGTATTCGGCGACCGTACGGTCGCTTCCGGAGAACTCGGCGACGAACCGTTCCGGGTCGGGGTGTTCGGCGAGAGCCAGTACGGCGAGTCGTAACCCGGCCGCCCAGCCCTCGGTCCGCTGATGCAGCGTTGCCACGGTTCGCCCGGGCAGCGCGATCCCGGCCACGGCCAGTTCCCCTTCCAGCCGGAGCTGGTGCAGGCGGAGCGGCGGCGCATGTCGGGTCGCCACGATCGCGTGGACACCCTGGGGCAGACGGGTGAGCAGCGCTGTCAGCTGTTCGGCGGCTTCGGGTGAGCTCAGCTCGTGCAGGTCGTCGACGACCAGCACCAAAGGACCAGTGGCTCTCGCGCACTCGGACAGCACCTTGTCCACCGTGGCGCCGCCGCTGAGGCCTGGCGTCATCGGCAGCGGTTCCCCGCCGCCGTCGGGGTGGGGCGCGGCCCGCACCGCGCTCAACACCGCTCCCCAGAACAGCCGTGCGTCGCGCAGACCGGGCCGTACGGACACGAAGGCGATCCCGCGATCCTGACCCGTCCGGTCCGTCCACGCCCGCAGCAGGGATGTCTTCCCGCTGCCGGCCGGCGCCGAGACGACCGTGACCTGCTTCTGGGCCGCCCGGTCCAGTGTGGAGACCAGGTCGTGACGGTGGATCAGTCCCCTGGAGCCAGGATCCGGTATCGCCGGCACGTCGATCGTCATATCCGGGTGTATACCGCGCCGCACCCCAGGACGTGCGGCGCGGAGTCGTTCCGGTTGTCTCACGGTGCGCGGGTTTCCCAGTGCGGTGAGGTCGGCGGCCGGGCCGATGCCGGAGCGCAGGAGGATCGCCGGGCCTGTTTGCGACGAAGCTGCGGCAGGCCGCCGTCATGGTCGAGAACGCGCTCGAGCTGGGCCTGCGTGTGGGGCGTGGCTGCGTGCCCGCCCCACGTGGAAGGGGTCTGCGGTGCTTCAGGCGTTCATTCCGCCGTCGACGAGCAGGTCGGTGCCGGTCACGTAGGAGGCCTCGTCGGAGGCGAGGAACAGGACCGCGGCGGAGAGCTCCGTGGAGTCCGCGAAGCGGTCCATCGGCACGCGCAGGCGCTCCTGTGCCTGGGCGTCCTCGTCCCACGTGGCCTCCAGCAGCGGGGTGCGCACGATGCCCGGGCAGACGCAGTTCACCCGAACGCCCGCGGCCGCGTAGTCCTTGGCGGTGGCACGCGCGAGACCCCGCACGCCGAATTTCGACGCCGAATAGGCGGCGTTCGGGGTCCTGCCCTGGAATCCGGCCGTGGAGGAGATGTTCACGATCGACCCGCCGCCTGCCGCGACCATGCCCGGAATGACGGCGTGCATTCCGTAGAAGGTGCCGTTCAGGTCGACGTCCACGGTGCGGCGGTAGTCGGCGATCGAGAGCTCCGCGGCGGGGAGGAAGGGCCCCGCGACACCGGCGTTGTTCACCAGCACGGTGATCGGCCCGAATTCACGTTCGGTCTCGGTAACCAGTGCGGCCCACTGCTCCGGGTCGGTCACGTCCAGGCGGATGAAGCGGGCGGCATCGCCGAGTTCGGCGGCGAGTGCGCGTCCCTCCGTCTCGAGGATGTCGGCGATCACCACGCGGGCGCCTTCGGCGACGAAGGTCCGCACGTGGGACGCCCCCATCCCGAGTGCTCCGCCGGTGACGACAGCGACCTTCGACTCCAGACGTCCCATGTGTTCCCAGTCCTTTCACGGCGGGCTCGGCGACTTGCGACGCCGCCGCCTCGATCACTTGCTCCCAGTTGGGACAATATCACCTGGGAGCAGTTATGGGCCGGGTAGCATCAGGCCGTGTGATCAGGGATTCCAGCGACCTTCGGGAGAGCAGCCGGCGCGCGCTGGCCACCGCCCACGGTGTTCACGTCGGGATGTCGCTGTTCCTCGCGTGGCGCATATCGGACCGCAACTTCGCCGACGCGCTCGGTGAGTTCGAGCTCACGCCGCGGCAGTACAGCGTGCTGTTGTCCCTCGCCGCCGACCAGCCGCTGACCCAGACCGAGCTGGTGAACCGCGTCGGGGTCGACCGCTCGGGGATGGGGCGTCAGATCGATGACCTCGAGCAGCGGGGTCTCGTGGAGCGACGTCGTCACGAGGTCGACCGGCGAGCTCATGCCGTCAACCTCACCGATCTCGGGCGTGCGCGCCTCAAGGCCGCCGACGCTGCCGTGCAGCACACGATGGCGGAGGTGTACGGCGTCCTCAGCGAAGAGGAGCTGGAGGTACTCGACCGACTCCTGACCCGCATCGTCGAACAGGCCCCGGGGGCGACCGCGCCCCCCAGGTGACCCGCACCGCGGCCAGGGCTTGGGCGGCGTCCCGGACGCTGTGGAGTGCGCCTCGGCTGATCCGTGTCGCGGCAGACGTCACCCGCTGCGACGTGCGCACGGTGCGCGAGCACCGGCGCACCATCGCCCTGGTCCATCACCGCTTCCACGGGGAGGGCCCGCGGGGCCGGAGACGGTCGCGACCGTGGGTGGCGGGGCACCGGAAGCGCGGCGGCGTGCCGGAAGCGTGGCGTCGCCGACGCTCGGCCGCGCCGCCATGCTGACCGCTGACCGTCGAGGCTCGGCCGCGCCGCCATGCTGACCGCTGACCGCCGCCGGTCGGCCGCGCCGCCATGCTGACCGCTGACCGCCGGCCGCCGACCGCACGGATGATCTCCGGCCGGACGGGTCGGCCGCGCTCGCCGGCGCGGCCGATCCCTCGCTCAGACCGCCAGTACCTTCTCCAGTACGCCCAGCGCCGACCGCAGTTCCTCCGCCGTGACGGTCAGCGGCGGGGCCAGCCGGATCGTCGAGCCGTGCGTGTCCTTGACCAGGATGCCCTCGCGCATCAGGCGCTCGCTGATCTCGCGCCCGGTGCCGATCGCCGGGTCCACGTCGACGCCCGCCCACAGTCCGCGCGAGCGGAAGCCGACCACGCCCTTGCCGACCAGCTCCGCCAGACCGTCCCGCAGGACCACCCCCGACTCGGCCGCCCTGCGCTGGAACTCGCCGCCCTCCAGCAACTCGACCACGGCCGTGCCGACCGCGGCGGCGAGCGGGTTGCCGCCGAACGTCGAGCCGTGCTCGCCCGGCCGCAGCACACCCAGCACCTCGCGCCGGGCCACCACCGCAGACACCGGTACGATCCCGCCGCCCAGCGCCTTGCCGAGCAGCACGACGTCCGGGACGACGTCCTCATGGTCGACGGCGAGGGTACGGCCGGTGCGGCCGAGGCCGGACTGGATCTCGTCGGCCACGAAGAGGCAGCCCGCCCGCCGGGTCAGTTCGCGGACCCCGGTCAGATAGCCGTCGTCGGGGATCACGACCCCGGCCTCGCCCTGGATCGGCTCGATCAGCACGGCGGCCGTCGTCTCGTCGACCGCCGCTTCCAGGGCCGCCAGGTCGTTGTAGGGCACGATCCGGAAGCCCGGCGTGAACGGGCCGAAGCCCGCCCGGGCGGTCTCGTCCGTGGAGAAGCTGACGATCGTGGTCGTACGGCCGTGGAAGTTGTCAGCCGCGACGACGATCGTGGCCCGGTCGGCCGGGACGCCCTTCACGTCGTAGGCCCATTTGCGGGCCACCTTGATCCCGCTCTCCACCGCCTCGGCGCCGGTGTTCATCGGCAGCACCATGTCCAGGCCGGTCAGCCCGGCCAGGCGCTCGGCGAACTCCGCGAGCCGGTCGTTGTGGAAGGCGCGGGAGGTGAGGGTCAGCCGGTCCAGCTGGCGGTGGGCGGCCTCGATCAGGGCAGGGTGGCGGTGGCCGAAGTTGAGGGCCGAGTATCCGGCCAGCATGTCGAGATAGCGGCGGCCCTCGACGTCCTCCACCCAGGCGCCCTCGGCGCGGGCGACGACCACGGGCAGCGGGTGGTAGTTGTGGGCGAGGACCGGCTCCTCGGCCTCGATCAGCTCGGCGGAGGTACGGGTGTGCGCGGGTGCGGTCATCGATGACTCTCCTCGGACCTCAGCGGATTTCCTGGGTGCAGCACTTGATGCCGCCGCCGGCCTTGTGGAACTCCGACAGGTCGACGGGGATCGGTTCGTAGCCCTGGTCGGCGAGCCGGGTGGCGAGCGCCTCGGCCTGCGGCGCGATGAAGACCCGGCGGCCGTCGGAGACGGAGTTCAGCCCCCACGCCATGGCGTCGTCCCGGGTGGCGAGCACCGCGTCCGGGTACAGGCGGCGCAGCACCTCACGGCTGCCGCTGGAGAAGGCCTCGGGGTAGTAGACGATATTTCCGTCGTGCCCGCCGTCCAGGACGAACAGCGCGGTGTCCAGATGGTAGAAGTACGGGTCCACCAGGGTCAGGCTGATCACCGGGTGGCCGAAGAACTCCTGTGCCTCCCGGTGGGCCTCCCGGGTGGTGCGGAATCCGGTGCCGGCGAGCAGGTACCGGCCCGTCCAGACCAGGTCGCCCTCGCCCTCGGCCACCGAGCCCGGGCGGTACACGTCATAGCCGGCGGTCTTGAACCAGAGGTCGTAGTGGGAGGACTCGGGGCGCCGCTCGGGCGCGTGGAACAGGGAGCCGAAGACCCGGCCGCCGACGACGACCGCCGAGTTCGCGGCGAAGACCATGTCGGGCAGACCGGGGACCGGCTCCAGGTGGTCGACGCTGTGGCCATGGGCACGGTAGGCGCTGATGAGCGCGGTCCACTGCTCATGGGCCAGGTCGACGTCGATCCTGGTGTCGGGGTTCATCCAGGGATTGATCGCGTACTGCACGGCGAAGTGTCTGGGTTCGCAGACGAGGAAGCGCCGGACGCGCGGCACACGGCTTTCGGACACAGAGGTTTTCCTCCGCTTTCCTGCGGTGTCGACGAGGGTTGACACCAAGGTAGAAAGCGTCGGATACGGACGACAAGCGATCAATGCTGCGTGTCTGCGCAGGATTGCTGCGTCTCTGATCCGGCGAACGCAGCATCGGTGCGTTTACTCAGGAGCCGCGTGTGTGGCACCCGCCTCGGGGCTCTCCGGGAGCAGATGCGACAGCACCATCACGCTGATCGTCTTCCGGATGAAGGGCTCCACCCGGATCCGCTCCAGCACCTCCTCGAAGTGGTCCACGTCCCGGGCACGGACATGCAGCAGGGCGTCCGCGCCGCCGGTCACCGTCATGGCGGCGGTGATCTCCGGATGGTTGCGGACCACCTCCGCGAGCCGCCTGGGCGGCGCCGCGCCCTCGCAGTACACCTCGACATACGCCTCGGTACGCCAGCCGAGTGCCGACGGCTTCACGGTGGCCGTGAACCCGGTGATCACTCCGGTCTCGCGCAGCCGGTCGACCCGCCGTTTCACGGCCGTCGCGGAGAGCCCGACGGCCGCGCCGATCTCGGCGAAACTGGTCCGCGCGTTCGCCATCAGCGCGGTGGTGATCTTCCGGTCGAGATCGTCGAAGGGGGCGGTGCCGCTGTTCATGTCCGCACTGTATCCACGGGGAAAGGCACTTCAGGTACGCCACTTCACGCGGTCCGTCCGACGCGAACGTCCACGTCCGGCACATGTCCAGCGCACCGGTCCGCCGCCTACACTCCGTTCATGCTGCGCGCCCTCGCCGTCGACGACGAACGCCCCTCGCTGGAGGAGCTCCTCTATCTGCTGAACGCCGATCCGCGCATCGGCAGCGTCGAGGGCGCCGGGGACGCCACCGAGGCGCTGCGCCGCATCACCCGCGCCCTGGAGTCCGGACCCCACGGCCCCGAGGCCATCGACGTCGTCTTCCTGGACGTCCAGATGCCCGGCCTGGACGGCCTGGAGATGGCCCGGCTGCTCACCGGCTTCGCCCGGCCCCCGCTGGTCGTGTTCGTCACCGCCCACGAGGACTTCGCCGTAAGGGCCTTCGATCTCAAGGCGGTCGACTACATCCTCAAGCCGGTTCGGAAGGAACGCCTGGCGGAGGCGGTACGACGGGTCGCCGAACGGCGCGGCGCCGCACCGCACATACCCGTGCACGAACCCGACCCGGACCACCTGCCGGTCGAACTCGGCGGCGTCACACGGTTCGTGGCCGTCGACGACATCACCCATGTCGAGGCCCAGGGCGACTACGCCCGCCTGCACACCGACCGCGGCAGTCACCTCGTGCGCATCCCGCTCTCCACCCTGGAGGACCGCTGGCGCTCCCGCGGCTTCGTCCGCATCCACCGCCGCCACCTGGTCGCACTGCGCCACATCGGCGAACTCCGTCTGGACGCGGGCACGGTGAGCGTCCTGGTCGGCGGCGAGGAACTCCAGGTCAGCCGGCGCCACGCCCGCGAGCTGCGGGACCTGCTGATGCGGAGGGTCTGACGGTGCCCACCGACCCCGTCGAACGCCGGGTCACCGTCACCGGGCCGCCCCGCAGCCGCCGCCCTACCTCCGGCTACTACCGGCCGCGCACCGAGATCGACGAACAGACCACCCTCGGCCACACCTACGTCCGCTCCCTGATGCGCTCGCAACTCCGGGTCGCCGTGGTTGTGTTCGCGGTCCTCGTGCTGCTCATCGGCCCGCTTCCGCTGGTGTTCGCGGCCGCTCCGCAGGCCCGCCGCCTGGAGTGGCTGGTGCTCGGCTTCTGCCTGTACGCCCCGCTGATCCTGCTGGCCCGCTGGTACGTGCGCCGCGCCGAACGCAACGAGAAGGACTTCGTCCGCCTCGTCGAGGACCGATGAACTACCTTCGTGACGAGGCCCGATGAACTCCCTTCGTGACGAGGCCCGATGAACTCCGGTTACGCCGTCCCGGCCGTCGCCCTCGTCGTCGTCACGACCGTCCTCGTCGGCGCCTTCGGCCTGCGCATCTCCCGTACCACGTCCGACTTCTACGTCGCCTCGCGCACCGTCGGCCCGCGGCTCAACGCGGCCGCGATCAGCGGCGAGTACCTCTCCGCCGCCTCTTTCCTGGGCATCGCCGGACTGGTCCTGGTGCAGGGCCCGGACATGCTCTGGTACCCGGTCGGCTACACCGCCGGCTATCTGGTCCTCCTCCTGTTCGTCGCCGCCCCGCTGCGCCGCTCCGGCGCCTACACCCTCCCCGACTTCGCAGAGGCACGGCTCGCCTCGCAGACGGTACGGCGGCTGGCCGGGGCGTTCGTCGTCGGCGTCGGCTGGCTCTATCTGCTGCCCCAACTCCAGGGCGCGGGGCTGACGTTGGCGGTGCTCACCGGGGCCCCGGACGCACTGGGCGGGCTGATCGTGGCCGTCGTCGTGGTGGCCACCGTCGCCGCCGGCGGCATGCGCAGCATCACCTTCGTGCAGGCCTTCCAGTACTGGCTGAAACTCACCGCCCTGCTCGTCCCGGCCCTCTTTCTCGTCCTCGCCTGGCAGGGCGCCGGTGCCCCCACCCACGCCTTCGACGAGCCGGCCGCCTTCCGCGACCAGCGCACCGTCGGCGTCCAGGACACCCTCGACCTCAAGCTCGACCGCCCCCTCACCGTCACCGTCACCGGAACCGTCGACGGCCGCCCGCACCGGGACACCAGGGTCACCCTCCCCGAGGGCACCCACCGGATCACCGCCGGCACCCGTCTGACCTTCGCCAAGGGCACCCGGGTGCCCGCCACCGACCGGGGCACCAACGGCGGTATGTCCACCTCGCTCGCCGAGAGCCGCGAGGAACGCCCGCTGTACGCCACGTACGGGCTGATCCTCGCCACCTTCCTCGGCACCATGGGCCTGCCGCACGTCGTCGTCCGCTTCTACACCAGCCCGCACGGTGTCGCCGCCCGCCGCACCACGGTCGCCGTGCTCGCCCTGATCGGGCTCTTCTACCTGTTGCCGCCCGTCTACGGCGCCCTCGGCCGGCTCTACACCCCCGAACTCACCCTCACCGGCAACGCGGACGCGGCCGTCCTGCTGCTGCCCGACCGGGTCATCGGCGGCCTCGGCGGCGATCTCCTCGGCGCCCTGGTCGCGGGCGGCGCCTTCGCCGCGTTCCTCTCCACCGCCTCCGGACTGACCATGGCGGTCGCCGGCGTCCTCACCCAGGACGTCCTCCCGGCGCGCGGGGTACGGCACTTCCGGCTCGGGACCGTGCTGGCCATGGCCGTACCGCTGGCCGCCAGCGTGCTCGTCGGCGGGCTGCCGGCCGCGGACGCCGTGGGCCTCGCCTTCGCGGTGTCCGCCTCCTCCTTCTGCCCGCTGCTGGTCCTCGGCATCTGGTGGCGGCGGCTGACCCCGCCCGGCGCGGCCGCCGGAATGCTGGTCGGGGGCGGCTCGGCGTTCTGCGCGGTGGCCGCGACGATGGCCGACTTCCCGGGCACCGGGAACCTGCACGCCCTGCTCGCCTGGCCCGCCCTGTGGTCGGTGCCGCTGGGCTTCCTCACCATGATCCTGGTGTCCCTGGCTACCCCGGGCCGGGTTCCGCCGGGAACGGCCGCGATCCTGGCCCGCTTCCACCTCCCCGAGGAACTGCGCGCGGAGGTGAAGGCGTGACCGGATTCCTGGCCGGCCTCCTGGTGGCCGTACTCCCGCTGCTGGCCGCCGGCTTCTGGCTGGGCCGCCGCACCGCACGCCCCGAGAGCCTCGGCGGTCTCGGCACCCCCGTCGAGCACGCCACCTTCGAGACCCTGCACACCGCGTCCCTCGCCGCACCCCCGCTGCGCGCGGGCCTGACCGAGGAGACCGCCCGCCGCTCGGCCCGCCGGCTGCGCACCCTGCTCGGCACCGACGCCCTCTGCCTCACCGACCACGACAACCTGCTGGTCTGGGACGGGGTCGGCGACCACCACCGCACCGAGATCATGGAACGCCTCGCCGGACCACTGGAGTCCGGCCGCGGCGAGGCCTTCCGCCTGCACTGCGAGGCCCCCGACTGCCCGGTCCGCTGGGCCGTCGTCGCCCCGCTCACCGTCGACGACCGCGTCCACGGCACCCTGGTCGCCTGCGCCCCGCGCGAGTCCGCCGTCCTGGTCCGGGCGGCCGGCGAGGTCGCCCGATGGGTGAGCGTCCAGCTGGAGCTGGCCGACCTGGACCGTTCCCGCACCCGGCTCATCGAGGCCGAGATCCGCGCCCTGCGCGCCCAGATCTCCCCGCACTTCATCTTCAACTCGCTCGCGGTGATCGCCTCGTTCGTGCGCACCGACCCCGAGCGCGCCCGCGAACTGCTGCTGGAGTTCGCCGACTTCACCCGCTACTCGTTCCGCAGGCACGGCGACTTCACCACTCTCGCCGACGAGCTCCACGCCATCGACCACTACCTGGCGCTCGTCCGGGCCCGCTTCGGCGACCGCCTCACGGTCACCCTCCAGATCGCCCCCGAGGTGCTCCCGGTCACCCTCCCCTTCCTCTGCCTCCAGCCCCTGGTCGAGAACGCCGTCAAGCACGGCCTGGAGGGCAAGACCGGCACCTGCCACATCCAGATCACCGCGCAGGACGAGGGCGCCGAGGCCCTGGTCGTCATCGAGGACGACGGCACCGGCATGGACCCCGGCCTGCTGCGCCGCATCCTCGCCGGCGAGACCAGCCCTTCCGGCGGCATCGGCCTGTCCAACGTCGACGACCGGCTGCGCCAGGTCTACGGCGACGACCACGGCCTCGTCATCGAGACGGCCCCCGGCGCGGGCATGAAGATCACCGCCCGGCTGCCCAAGTACCAGCCCGGGGTCCACCCGGCCGCGCGCCTCTCACCCGAGTGAGCCCCCGGCCCGCTCAGCCCCTCAGCCGCTCTGGGTGACCACCATCGCGAGGGTCAGCAGCCCCAGCACCACCCACCCGAACCAGAGCCAGCCGTTGCTGCCGAGTGCCACCGTGTAGGCCGTCACCACCACGAGTCCGCCTACGGTGAGGACCCCCATCGTCTTGGTGGAACCGTTCGTAGAACCGGGCATCGCGACACCCTCCTCATGGTCCGACTCCCTCCATGGTGCCCCCGTTCTGCCTCCGTACGGTGCAGACGACGAAATGAGCGCCGGTCTTCCACATCCCCTCGCTGGTCCAGGAGGCCGCCTGATACCCGGAAGGATCGAATCCGTACAGCCGGGGCGGCACGTCGCGGGCGCAGGCCGCGTCCGACTCCGTCCGCGCCCGCGCCAGGGTCACGCCGGCACCGAGCCGGGTGAACCCGAGCACCTCCTGGTCGTGCGCCCCCGAGGACGGCACCAGCAGCGCGTCCCGCGCCGACGGCACCCGCAGACAGTCCCGCTTCTGCATGGTGGCGGTGTCCGCGAACGCGGTGCCCTCCTTGCGATGCTCGTCCAGCGGCCCGTACACCGGCCCGTGCGCCCCCAGCACCAGACAAACGACCCGCCCCCGGGCCGCCTCCCAGCCCTTCCCGGTCGGTACGACGGCCAGGGACCGCACATCCGCGAGTTTCCCGCGCAGCCCCGCGGTCCCGGTGTCCGGCTGCACCGAGATGCCGTAGTCCGTCAGCAGCACCCGGGCGTACGGCGCCCCGGTGCGGTCGGGCGCGAGCAGGATGTTCGCCGGTTTCACGTCCCGGTGCAGCACCCCCCGCTCATGGCCGGCGGTCAGCGCGTCGAGGACGGCGAGACCGACCCGGGCACACTCGGCGGGCGGCTGCGGCCCGTCCCGCTCCACCAGGTCCCGCAGGTCGACCGCGCCCGGCAGGTACTCCATGACGATCCACGGCAGACCGTCGTGCTCCAGCACGTCGTGCACGGTCACCACATGCGGATGCCCGCGCAGCCCGGCCGCGTGCCGCGCCTCCGCCCGGGCCCGCGCCACCCGCGCCGTACGCTCCGGCTCGTCCTCCGTCTCGCGCAGGACCAGCTCCTTGAGAGCGACCTCGCACTCGAGTCTCCGGTCGTGAGCGAGCCAGACATGGCCCATACCGCCGCTGCCCGGTCGGTTCAGCAGCACGTACCGGCCGGCGACGACCCGGCCCACTCCCGACGTCGGTGATCCATGAGGCATCCGGTCACTCCCGGGTTCGGCGTGACATCGTCGTGCTCGCGTCGGCTTCGCCGGCCGTCGACGTGGGGCCGCTGCTCGCCGGTTCGCTCGTCACGGGCGCGGCGGACGGGGCCGAGCCGCTGACGGCCGGGGACGAGCCGGGCGGGTCCGGCGGGGCGCCGTCGGTCGAGTGCGTGACGTCGGGCGGAGCGGCGCGGGAAGGCGTACCGGGGTCCGAGGAGGGTGACGAGGGCGGGGCGGCCGACGGCTCCCTGGACGTCGGCTGCGGGGACGGCGGCGGTACGACGGAGGAGGGCGCCCCGGACGGCGACGGAGCGGACGGTGGCGGGATCGGCGGCGACCCCGGCCCGGCGGGGGAAGCCGCCCCGCCGCCGCGGCTGCTGTCGCTACTGCCGTTGCCGTTGCCGTTGCCGTCGCCGCTGCCGTCGGCGACCCGCAGCGTCACGTACTCCCCGAACCGCAGCTCCGTCCCCGCCACCGGATCCGACGCCAGCACCCGGGCGTCGCCGGGCGGCAGCCCCGCACCGTCGTAGGCGACCGCCAGCCCGGCGTCCGACAGTCGTCGGCTCGCCTCCCCGAAGGACGTCCCGGTCACCTCGGGCACCGCATGCCGCTCGCCGGTGCGGAAGACGGCGTCCTGCGCGCCCGTCGTCCCGACCGGCCGCTCGATACCGCGCCCCGGGTCGGCGACATCGACGAGGGCGAGTCGCTCCAGCGGGCGCGCAGCGGGTCGTACGGCGGTCACCTGGACGCGGTCGTAGCCGCGCCACCTCCTGTTGCCGTGGTCGAACTCGACCTTTGTCCGGCCGGTGTCCCCGGTGAAGGGCCGCAGCGGATTTCCGCACGAGCACTTCACGGCGGGCTGTCCCCGCCGGTCGACGAGCACGGCGATTCCGGATTGGAGGAGAGAGTCGAAAGGCGCGGCGGTGCCGCTCTTGTAATCGTGGTTCTCCACGAGTGTGTCGTGACGCAGGAGCACGGGAGTGAGCCGGTCGAGATAATCCGGAATCTGTTCGGTGCCGATTCCGAAGGCACCGGCCCACGCCTGTGCCTTGCAGTGATTCGCGGGATCGGTGAGGAATTCCTTCAGTTTCTCGACGTCACAGATCGTCGGCTGCCGGGTGCCGCCGTACAGACCGGGCGAGTCCCCCTGCTGCAGGCTGCCGTGCACCGGCAGCGAACGGATCCGGGCGTCATGGCCGAGCCCCTGGTTCTCGTCGAAGAAGGGGTGCAGCGCCGGCCCCCGGCGGCGACCGCCTTGACGACGGACAGGGGCGAACTCCGCCCGCATCCGCTGAGCAGCAATACCGGAATGAGAACACCGAGCACGCAGGCCCTGTGCAGAAAAGCGCGAAATGTCATCACCGCTCCCCCCGGCGGTTTCCCCATCGCGCTTTATGCTACTGAATGGGAGGCCTTTCAGCCCTCGCGTGCGTGCAGTGAGGCCAAATAGGCGTTGTAGGCCTCGAGTTCCTTGTCGCCGTCCCGGTCCGCGGCCCGGTCCGAGCGCCGGGCCTGCCGCTGCTCGGAGCTGTACCACTGGAACAGCAGGGCGATCAGCACCAGCACGGACGGGACTTCACTGAACGCCCAGGCGATACCGCCGGCCGCGTTCTGGTCGGAGAGCGCGTCGATACCGAGCGAGGCGGGCGGATTCTTGAACGTCTCGACCATCGGCTCCGATGCCATCATCAACGCGATACCGAAGAACGCGTGGAACGGCATGCCCGCGAACAGCTCCAGCATCCGCATCAGATACCCCGGCCGGTGCGGCCCCGGGTCGACGCCGATGATCGGCCAGAAGAAGACGATACCGACGGCCAGGAAGTGCACCATCATCGCGATGTGCCCGGTCTTCGACCCCATCAGGAAGTCGAACAGCGGGGTGAAGTAGAGCGCGTAGAGGCTCGCGATGAACAGCGGGATCGTGAAGGCGGGATGGGTGATGATCCGCATGTACCGGCTGTGCAGCAGGGCCAGCAACAGCTCACGCGGCCCCTTCCGCCTTCCCTTCCCGGCGACGGGCAGCGCGCGCAGCGCGAGCGTGACCGGGGCGCCCAGCAGGAGGAAGATGGGCGACAGCATGCTGATGACCATGTGCTGCACCATGTGCACGCTGAACATGACCATCCCGTAGTCGTTCAGCCCGGTGCACATCACGAGCATGACGGTCAGCACACCGACGACGAACGACACCGTACGTCCGACGGACCACGCGTCACCGCGCCGCCGCAGCCGCACCACACCCCACCCGTACAGCGCGAGCCCCGCGACACAGGCCACGAGAAAGAAGGGATCCGCCGACCACTCCAGCCCCCGCCCCAGCGTGAACGGCGGCAAGTCCATCGTCATGCCGTGCCCGCTGTGATCCATCCGGCGGCTCCTGATTCGTGGGGGGTTGTACGTTTACTGCCGACCCCAGACTAGAACCGCCGCCGACGGCACTTGTGAGCGGGGCCCACGATCCCCACCTAAAGGGGCGCGGGGCTATGTCCATATGCGGCTCCGCCGCGTGGGCGCGATCAGCCCCCACACACCCGCAGACAACGCACAACCGCAAAACCCCTACAGCACGGTCTCCGCCTCGTCGTACCGCTCCGCGGGAACCGTCTTCAACGTCTCCACCGCCTCGGCGAGCGGCACCATCGCGATGTCCGTCCCCCGCAACGCCGTCATGTGACCGAACTCCCCGCGGTGCACGGCCTCCACCGCATGCCACCCGAACCGGGTGGCCAGCACCCGGTCGTAGGCCGTCGGCGTGCCGCCCCGCTGCACATGTCCGAGGATGACCGGCCGCGCCTCCTTGCCGAGCCGCTGCTCCAACTCGATGGAGAGCTGCCGGGCGATCCCGGCGAACCGCTCGTGGCCGTAGATGTCCTTGCCGCCCTCGTCGAAGGCCATCGTGCCCGCCTTCGGCTTGGCCCCCTCCGCCGCGACGACGATCGCGAACCGCTTGCCCGCCTCGAACCGCTCGCCGACCCGGCGGGCCAACTCGTCGATGTCGAAGGGGCGTTCCGGTACGACGATGGCGTGGGCACCGGCCGCCATCCCGGAGTGCAGGGCGATCCAGCCGGTGTGCCGGCCCATGACCTCGACGACGAGGACCCGCTGGTGGGACTCGGCGGTGGTCTTCAGCCGGTCGAGGGCCTCGGTGGCCACGCCCACGGCCGTGTCGAAGCCGAAGGTGACGTCGGTGACGGCGATGTCGTTGTCGATGGTCTTCGGCACGCCGACGATCGGCAGGCCGGCGTCGGACATCAGCCGGGCCGCCTTCAGCGTGCCCTCACCGCCGATCGGGATGATCGCGTCGAGGCCGAGTTCGGCGACATGTCCCCTGGCCCGCTCCACGCCGTCCCGCAGGTGCGAGGGCTGGACCCGGGAGGAGCCGAGGATCGTGCCGCCGCGGGCCAGGATGCCGGCCACGGCGTCGAGGTCGAGCTTGAGATAGTCGCATTCCAGGAGGCCCTTCCAGCCGTCCCGGAAGCCGATGACCTCGTCGCCGTGGTCGGCGACGGCACGGTGCACGACGGACCGGATGACGGCGTTCAGGCCGGGGCAGTCGCCGCCGGACGTGAGGACACCAATGCGCATAGCCCGAAACAACCTTCTCCACGTGGGCCGAAGACCGGACCACGCTGTCCGGCTGTCATCGCCGTCACCCTACCCGCGCGAGGGTGCCTCGCCGTACCGGGCGTCCGCCTGCTGGACGCGCCCGCACATGTGAGCGGACACCCTGTCAGGCGGGCCCGGAATCGACCACTCCGGTACGGTCAGGCGGGCTGCTGCGCGGAGGCGATCCGCTCGGTGCGCAGGGCCTCGTACCACCGGTCGTCGATCGGCGGCAGCGCGTTCACGTCGAGCGCCAGCTTCAGCAGCAGGTCGGCGATGAGCGGGTTGCGGGCGAGGACCGGCCCGTGCATGTACGTGCCGAAGACGGTGTCGTTGTACGCACCCTCCGTGCCGTCCCCGGTGCCGTTGCCCCGGCCCAGCTGGACGCGGGCGAGGGGGCGGGCGGTGGGGCCGAGCTGGGTGATGCCCTGGTGGTTCTCGAACCCGGTGAGCTGGGGCAGCCCGAGGCGCGGGTCGATGTCGGCGAGGACGTCACCGACGCACCGCTCGCCGGTGCCGCGCACGGTCGTCACGTCGAGCAGGCCGAGACCCGGCTCGCGCTGACCCAGGTCGTTGATGAACTCGTGCCCGAGGATCTGGTAGCCGGCGCACACCGAGAAGACGATCGCGCCGTTCTCCACGGCCCGGTACAGGTGCCCGTCGCGGCGCAGCCGCTCGGCGGCGAGCCGCTGCGGACGGTCCTCACCGCCGCCGATCAGGTAGATGTCGCCGGAGGTGGGGATCGGCTGGTCGCTGCGCACGTCGAGCCGGGCCACGTCGAGACCGCGCTGCCGCGCCCGGCGCTCCACGACGAGCGCGTTGCCCTGGTCGCCGTAGGTGCTGAGCAGGTCCGGGTAGATCCACACCAGCCGCAGTTGGTTGTCGCTCATCAATGATCGTCCTTCGTGGTCAGTCAGTTGCCGACGCGGCGGCGCAGGTCCTGGAACGCGGTGTAGTTCGCGATGACCTCGATCCGGCCCGGCGGGCACATCTGCACGGCCTGGTCGAGGGAGTCGCAGACCTGGAAGTGCTGGTTCGCGACCTCCAGCCGCACCGCGAGGTCGAGCTTGCGGTCGCCGAGCACGAAGATCGGGTGGCCGGTGAGGCGGGTGTAGTCCACGTCCCACAGCCAGGAGGTGTCGGTGCCGTCGGCGCCGCGCGCGTTCACGGAGAGG
This sequence comes from Streptomyces sp. NPDC048417, assembly GCF_040651615.1. Taxonomy (NCBI): domain Bacteria; kingdom Bacillati; phylum Actinomycetota; class Actinomycetes; order Kitasatosporales; family Streptomycetaceae; genus Streptomyces; species Streptomyces sp. NPDC048417. The sequence continues at coordinate 148,511 of NZ_JBEZKI010000004.1, forward strand.
ATCACCGGGGCCGGCGGCGGATCGATCAGCGAGAACGTCTCCAGCCAGCCGGCCGGGTTCTTCGCGAGGAGCAGCCGCAGGTCGCGTCCCTGGAACTGCACCACGTCGTAGCGCCCCGCCACGGCCTGCACCTGGTACATCCGCTCCAGGGCGACCTGCGGCGGCACCCCGAAGACGGCGGCGACGGCGGCCGAGGAGGCCGCGTTGGCCTTGTTGGCACGGCCCGGCAGCTGGAGGTGGATCGGCCAGGCGGACCCGTGCGGGTCGAGGACGTGGTCACCGGACAGCACCCAGCTGGGGGTCGGCCGCCGGAACCCGCACTCACCGCAGAACCAGTCGTCGCCCGGGCGCTGCATCACACCGCCGCAGGACGGGCAGGACCAGGCGTCGTCCTTCCACATCTGCCCGGCGGCGACCCAGACCACATTGGGGGAGGAGGACGCGGCCCACACCACCAGCGGGTCGTCGCAGTTCGCCACGATGACGGCCTTCGAGCCGGCCAGGCCCTCCCGCCAGTTCTCGGCGAGCATCCGGGTCTCGGCGGCCCGGTCGAGCTGGTCGCGGGAGAGGTTGAGCAGCGCGATGCACTTCGGGTCGGTGTCCCGGGCCACCCCGGCGAGGTACTTCTCGTCGACCTCGATCACACCGAACTTGGCGTCGGAGCCGCCGGCCAGCGCCGAGGTGATACCGGCGGGCATGTTGGCGCCGAGCGCGTTGGAGACGACCGGGCCCGCGGCCTTGAGCGCCTCGGCGATCAGCCGGGTGGTCGTCGTCTTGCCGTTGGTCGCCGAGACGAGCGTGACGTCCAGGTTCTGGGCGAGCCGGGCGAGAAGGTCGGGGTCGAGTTTCAGTGCGACCCGGCCGCCGATCACGGATCCGCTGCCGCGTCCCGCGGCACGGGACGCCGCCGCGACCGCCTTGCCCGCGGTCACGGCGATCTTGGCCCGCGGCGTGAGCGGGTCCGAGTTGCCTGCCATCAGTTCTCGATCCTCCTTGACTACGCGCCGCGCCTCAGCCATTCGGCAACGTGGTGGTGGAGCTCAGCCTATCGAGATCCATTCGCACACCCGAATTCCGGCCCTCGCCTGCGCGGCGGGCAGGGGCCGATTCGAACCGTACCCTTGCGGCCATGCGACAAGGTTCCATTCCGGGCGCCCATGGGCGGGTCCGGCCCCTCACCCTGCTCGGCGACCCCGTCCTGCACACCCGCTGCGCGGAGGTCACCGACTTCGGCCCCGAACTCTCCCGTCTGGTGGAGGACTTGTTCGCGACGATGTACGCCTCCGAGGGTGTGGGCCTGGCGGCGAACCAGGTGGGGGAGCCGCTGCGGGTGTTCGTCTTCGACTGCCCCGACGACGAGGACGTCCGTCACCTGGGCCACGTGGTGAACCCCCGCCTGGTGGAGACGGACGGCGTGACGCTCCGCGGCCCGGAGGGCTGCCTGTCCCTGCCGGGCCTGGAAGCGGGGACGGAGCGCTACGACCACGCGGTGGTGGAGGGGTTCACGGCGGCGGGGGAGCCGATCACGATCCACGGCACGGGCTTCTTCGCGAGGTGCCTGCAGCACGAGACCGATCACCTGGAGGGCCGCGTGTACGCCGACCACGTGACGGGCTGGCGCAAGCGCAAGCTGATGCGACAAGTGGCCAAGGCCTCCTGGCGCCGGTGAGGACATGGTTTCAGGGGCGCGGGACGGTATCGATGTGCGGCTCCGCCGCGTGGGCGCGACAAGCCCCCACCGGCGGTCAGCCGAAAATCAACCCCTAGAAACCAGGACCTCCTATTTTGTCCCCGGCCGCGGCGAGCCGCCCCCACAACAGATCGGCCAAACTCTTCACCAACTCTGCACGAGAACAGGGCCTTTCCCCCAGCCACCAGTCCCCGGCCGCATGCATCATCCCGACGATCCCGTGCCCCCACACCCGAGCCAGTTGCTGACTCCCGGGCCCCAGATCCAGCCGATCCTCGATGACCTGGGCCAGCTCCTCGCCCATCCGCCGCAGCAGCGGAGCCGAGTGCTTGCCGACGTCGAACCCCTGGTCGGCCCCCGTGCTCCCCTCCGCGGGATGCATCAGGAACCGGTACACCTGGGGCCGCGCCTCGATCGCCGTGAGGTACGTGTCCAACGTGGCCTCGACCCGCTCGCGTCGGTCCGCCGGCGCGTCCAGCGCCTCCCGCAGGGAGTTCAGCAACGCGTCCGTGTGCCGCTTGGCGAGGGCCGCGTAAAGGCCGCCCTTGTCGCCGAAGTGGCGGTAGAGGATCGGCTTGGTGATGCCGGCCTCCGCCGCGATCGCGTTCATCGAGGCCTGTGGGCCGTCGCGCAGCACCACCCGGTCGGCGGCCTCCAACAGCTCCCGCCGTCGGCGGTCGGCGGACCGCTGCTGTTCGGTCCGCTGTGTGGTGTCCATGTGCTCTCCCCACCCCGTGCTGTTTCGGTGACGCCTGCGCAAACTAACACCTGGCAGCCACCCGATCTCGAACTGGCTGCCGAGGTGACCTTGGGAGTTGACTTTTCCTACCGGCGAGTAACAGACTCTTGTTACCGCTAGTAACACATTATGCGCCGCCGCTGGAGGGGTCATGGCCGAGTTCACCATGGAGCTCAACGACGAACAGAAGGAGGTCCGGGACTGGCTGCACGGTTTCGCCGCCGATGTGATCCGCCCCGCGGCCGCCGAATGGGACGAGCGTGAGGAGACTCCCTGGCCGGTCATCCAGGAGGCCGCCAAGGTCGGCATCTACTCCCTCGACTTCTACGCCCAGCAGTACTTCGACCCCACCGGCCTCGGCATCCCGACGGCCATGGAGGAGCTGTTCTGGGGTGACGCGGGCATCGCGCTCTCCATCGTGGGCACGGGTCTCGCCGCCGTCGGCGTCCTCGCCAACGGCACCGAGGAGCAGATCGGCACCTGGATCCCCCAGATGTACGGCGACCCCAACGACGTCAAGGTCGCCGCGTTCTGCTCCTCCGAGCCCGACGCCGGCTCCGACGTGGCCGCCATGCGTACCCGGGCCGTGTACGACGAGGCCAAGGACGAGTGGGTGATCAACGGCACGAAGACCTGGGCGACCAACGGCGGCATCGCCAACGTCCATGTCGTCGTCGCGGTCGTCGACCCGGAGCTGGGTTCCAAGGGCCACGCGTCCTTCATCGTGCCGGCCGGGACCCCCGGGCTCGCCCAGGGCCAGAAGTTCAAGAAGCACGGGATCCGTGCCTCGCACACCGCCGAGGTCATCCTGGACGGTGTCCGGGTGCCGGGCTCCTGCCTGCTCGGCGGCAAGGAGAAGCTGGACGAGCGCCTCGCCCGGGCCCGCGAGCGGGCGAAGACCGGCGGCATGGGGAGGGTCAAGAACGCGGCGATGGCGACGTTCGAGGCGAGCCGTCCCGCGGTGGGGGCCATGGCGGTGGGCACCGCGCGGGCCGCCTACGAGGTCGCCCTTGACTACGCCAAGACGCGTGAGCAGTTCGGGCGGCCGATCATCGACAACCAGGGTGTGGCCTTCCAGCTCGCGGACATGCGTACGTCCATCGACGCGGCCCGGCTGCTGGTGTGGCGTGCGTCTTGGATGGCGGTGAACGGGAAGCCGTTCACCGCCGCCGAGGGCTCGATGTCGAAGTTGTTCGCCAGCGAGACCGCGAAGAAGGTCACCGCCCAGGCGATCCAGATCCTGGGCGGCAACGGGTACACGCGGGAGTACCCGGTGGAGCGGATGCACCGCGATGCGGCGATCTACACGATCTTCGAGGGTACGAGTGAGGTGCAGCGGTTGGTGATCGCCCGGACCTTGTCGGGGATGCCGATTCGGTAGCGCCGTGGGGGTGCGGGTGCGTTGCGGGCCCACGCGGCGTCGTGGTTGCTCGCGCAGTTCCCCGCGCCCCTAGGTAGATCTCCTCACCGGTGTTTCAGAGGCGTGAGTTGCTCGATGTCGTAGCGCTTGCGGAGTTGCCCGATCGCCTCGAGGTCCGGAGGACCGGCGCTGCCCAGGATCTCCAGGAGTTCCTCGAAGTAACGCTCATGGTCGGGTGGCGGGGAAGCCTGGAAGAACATCCGCGCCGGGGTGTCCGTCGGGTTGGCGAAGGCGTGGGGGCAGCCCGGGGGAACGGCGATCATCGTGCCCGGGGTTGCCCGCACCACCCTTGTGCCCGAACTCGACTCCCACTTCTGCCAGTTGTCGGGAGTGCGGATGCGGGGCTCGAAGGCGAGGACGTCCAGCTCGCCTTCGAGGACGTAGAACAACTCCTCGCTGCGGGTGTGCACATGGGCGCCCACGTCGAAGCCCGGCGGGACCTCCACCTCGAAGGTGGAGGCCGTCCGCGAGTGCGTGCCCGTCACCTTGAACGTGACACGCTGGGCCGGCGTGTGGACCACGCGCCCGTGGCCCGGTGGTACGAGGAGTCCCTCGGTCGTGGTCATGGGCCACTCACCAGGTCACCGGAAGTGCCTCGGGTCCCCGGATCAACGCACCTTTTCTGAAGGGAACCTGGTCCGGAGGTACGGCGAGCCGCAGTCCGGGGAGCCGGTCGACCAGGGCGTCGACCAGGAGTTCCTCCTCCAGCCTGCCGAGCTGACCGCCGGGGCAGTAGTGCGGGCCGAACCCGAAGGACACATGTGGGTTGGGAGTGCGGGTGAAGTCGATCGTCTCGGGGTCGGGGAAGACGTCCGGGTCGCGGTTGGCGGCCAGGTAGGAGACGTAGATCGCGTCTCCCGCCTGGATCCGCACGCCCTTGATCTCCACGTCCTCCAGGGCGATCCGGGACAGCCCGACCGCGCTGCGGTGCGGGATGTAGCGCAGCAGCTCGTCGATCGCCCGGGGGCGGATCTCCGGCTCGGTGCGCAGCCGGTCCAGCAGGTCGGGGCGGGTGAGCAGCAGGTAGAACATCTGCCCGCTGTTGTTGGTGACCGCCTCGCCGCCGATCTGGAGGAGGACGGCGAGACCGACGGCCTCCTCCAGGGTGACCTCGCCGCGGCCCACGGCCGCGCCCAGCAGGGAGGCCACGTCCTCGCCCGCACTGCCCTCGCGCAGGGCGATGAGGTCGCCGAAGTAGGCGCTCATCTCGCGCTTGGCCTTCTCGCTGATCTCCTTGCCGTGGCTGGAGGACAGGATCAGCTGGGTCCAGATGTGCATGGAGTGCCGGTCGGCGGCCGGAACGCCCATCACCTCGCAGATCACCGCGATGGGGAAGGGGCTCAGGACCGTCGCCGTGAGATCGGCGGGCGGCCCGTCCTGGACCAGCTCGTCGATGAGCTCGTCCAGCATCCGGCGCGCCTTCTCGCGGACCCGCTCCACGCCCTTGGAGGTGAGCGCGGAGGCCACCGACCGGCGCAGCCGGGTGTGGTCGGGCGGGTCCAGGAAGCCGACCGCGCCGCGGTCCGGGATGAAGTGCGGGGCGAGCCGGGTGACCGGCTGCTCCATCACCGCCTCACGGCTGAACCGGAGATCGTTGGCCACCATCCGTACGTCCTCGTACCGGGTGACCAGCCAGGCCCAGCCCTCGCCGTTGGGCAGTCGGATCCGGGTGACCGGACCCTCCCGCATCAGCTCCGCCAGGGTGGGGTCGAAGTCCACCCCCGCCAGGTCCGGCACCTCCCAGTGCCGGACCGGGCAGGCGGCCTCCGTGGCGGAGTCCAGGGGTTCGCTGAGCGTCATCTCGGTCAAGCCGCCTCTTCGTCCGAACGCCGCCAGCGACCCAGCGACATTTCCGCGGTGATGCCGGGACCGAAGCCGGCCAGCAGGCCGCGCGCCTGGTGCTCGGCACCGCCCTCGTCGAACATCCGGCGCAGTGCGTCCAGGACGACGGCGCTGGCGATGTTGCCGTACTCGGTGAGCGTGGACCGGCTGAACCGGAACGCGTGCGGATCCACCTGGAGGAACTTGCTCAGGTCGTCCAGGATTCGCGGCCCGCCCGCGTGGACTATGTAGAAGTCCAGGTCGGACGCGTTCCAGCCGTGCAGCCCCGCCAGGTCCTGGAGGGCCGGCGCGAGCGGCTCCATGGTCGCCGGGACCCGCTTGTCCAGCAGGAAGTGGAACCCGGTGGCCCGGACGTCGTACATGATCCACTCTTCGGTCTTGGGGATCAGGTACGAACCGTTGCGTTCGAGCTCGACGCCGGTGCCGCCCTTGCCTCGGACCACGGCGGCGGCGATGCCGTCACCGAAGAGGCCGTTGGAGAGCAGCGAGCCGACGCCGAGGTCGGTCGGCTGGTAGCACAGCGAGCAGAACTCGCAGGCCACGATGAGCGCGTTGGCGTCCGGGTACGCCGAGCAGAAGTCGTGCGCCCGGTTGATCGCCGCTCCGCCGGCCGCGCAGCCGAGCTGCGCGATGGGGATCTGGCGGGTGGTGGAGTCGAAGTCCATCTCGTTGATCAGCCACGCGGTGAGCGAGGGCATCATGAAGCCCGTGCACGAGACGTAGATGATCACGTCGATGTCGCTGGTGAGCAGCTCGGCGTCGTCGAGCGCTCGTTGGATGACTGCGGGGACCCGGGCCTTGGCCTCGACCTCGTAGAGCTTGTTGCGCTCCTCGAAGCCAGGGTGCTTGAGGGTTTCCTCGATCGGCTGCACGATGTGCCGGGTGCGAACGCCCGTGTTCTCGATCAGTCTCAGCGCCAACGGCAGCTGCGGGTGGTTCTCGTGGTGGGAGCGCGCCAGTTCCAGCGTCTCCTCCATCGTGATCACGTACTCCGGGACCGACACTGAGGGTTTGCACAAAGTCGCCATGAACCGTGCCTGCTTTCAGCCTTCCGGCGGGTTTGGGCCCGGCCGGTCAGAAGGTGGTTCACCTCAGGAGGTGGTTCCCTCACGATCACCCGTGAGGGCGATGATCTCTCGCCGGACTACTCCGAACCGGTGACCCCGTGTCAGGGTCGGAGCAGCACGGAGGTATCCCGACGAGGAGGACGCGATGCCTGGCACGGCCGCGGAATTGCTGAAAACGACCAGGTCAGAGCTTGCCCCCGACCCGAACGCCAATCCATTGGTCCCCCTCGTCGCCAGCGGCCGGGCGAGCCTGGAGACACTCGCCGCACTTGCCCTGGAACAACACCACGTGATTCCGGCCGACCACCGCGCGTTCGTGCATCTGGCGCAGCGCGCCGCCGAGGAGCCGGCGGCCGCCGGGTTCTTCACCATGCTGGCCGAGGGGGAGGAACTCGCGGCAGAGCGGCTGGGCGCGTTCACCGAGGCGTGCGAAGTGGATCAGCGGCGCATGCAAGCGTACGAGCCCCTACCGGGCTGCCAGGCATACCCGGCGTACATCTCCTGGCTCGCGCTCAACGCGACCCCGACGGACACCGTCCTGGCCATCACGGCCAACTTTGCGACCTGGGGCACGTATTGCGCCCGCATCGCCGAGGGTCTGCGCACCCACTACGGCTTCACGGACCAGGCCTGCGCGTTCTTCGACTTCTTCGCGACACCGGCTCCGACGTTGGACGAGCAGGCGACGGCAGCGGTACAGGCGGGACTGAACTCAGGTCGCCTGGACGAGGAGCGCGTGTACGCCTACGGCCGCTTGCTCCAGGCATACGAGGCGATGTTCTGGACGTCGCTGGCCGGACTTACGTAAAGGGGCGCGGGCTGTGTCGATGTACGGCTGCCGCCGCGCGGGCGCGACCAGCCACAAACCACTCGCACCCGCCGAACTACCCCTGCTGCCCACTGCTGTGGGCGATACAAGCCACGTCGATCCGATCCGCGAGCTTCGCGAGCTCAATGGTCAGCGCGGCCACCGTGTCCTCGTCCAGCCCGCTCTCCCCGGCCTCCACCAGCCGGACCCACCGCCCGCCCACGGTCCGCAACAACTTACTCACGTCGGCCGCGGCCACCTGCAAGGTACCGCGGTCGTCGACGATCAGAGGCAGAGTCACTTCCCGGTTCACACCCGGATCGTAGCCGCGCAACCGTCACGCACCCTGCCAAACGGTGGTGATGTTGCAGAACTCCCGGATTCCGTGCCCGGACAGCTCACGCCCGTATCCGGACCGCTTCACACCCCCGAACGGAAACGCCGGGTGGGAGGCGGTCATGCCGTTGACGAACACGCCACCGACCTCCAGATCCCGTACGAAACGGTCCACCTCGGCCTCGTCCCGCGTCCACACGTTGGAACTCAGCCCGAAGGGCGAGTCGTTGGCGATGAGGACCGCCTCGTCCAGGTCCCCGGCCCGGTAGAGCGTGGCCACCGGCCCGAACGCCTCCTCGCGGTGGATGCGCATGTCGCGGTGGATCCCGGCGAGCACGGTCGGCGGGTAGAACCAGCCGGTCCCCTCCGGCCGCTGCCCGCCGCACAGCACCCGGGCCCCCGACCGCTTCGCGTCGTCGACGAGTTCCTCCAGGTCGGCCCGTCCCTGCTCGCTCGACAGCGGCCCGACGTCCGTCCCCTCGTCCATCGGGTCGCCGGTCCGCAGCGCCTCCATGCCCGCCACGAACCGCTCGGCGAACGCGTCGTAGACGTCCGTGTGCACGATGAACCGCTTCGCGGCGATGCACGACTGCCCGTTGTTCTGCACCCGCGCGGTCACCGCGATCCGCGCGGCCCGGTCGATGTCCGCCGAGGGCATCACCACGTAGGGGTCGCTGCCGCCCAGCTCCAGCACCGTCTTCTTGATCATCTCGCCGGCGGTGGCGGCGACCGCGCGACCCGCGGGTTCACTGCCGGTGAGCGTGGCCGCTCGCACCCGCTCGTCGCGCAGGACGTCGTCGACCGCCCCGGAGCCGATCAGCAGGGTCTGGAAACAGCCCTCCGGGAAGCCCGCCCGGTGGAAGAGGTCCTCCAGGTACAGGGCGGTCTGCGGGACGTTCGACGCGTGCTTGAGCAGGCCCACGTTGCCGGCCATCAGCGCCGGCGCGGCGAACCGGACCACCTGCCAGAGCGGGAAGTTCCACGGCATGACGGCCAGCACCGGCCCGATGGGGCGGTAGCGCACCCGCACCCGGGACGCGCCCGAGTCCTTCACGTCCGTCTCCGCCGGCTCCTCGTCGGCCAGCAGTTCCTCCGCGTGGTCGGCGTACCAGCGCATCGCCTTCGCGCACTTCGCGGCCTCCGCGCGGGCCTGCGCCAGCGGCTTGCCCATCTCGGTGGTCATCGTGCGGGCGATGTCGTCCTGGTCCGTGTCCAGCAGGTCGGCGGCCCGGTGCAGCAGCCGGGCGCGCTCGGCGAAGGCGCTCGTACGGTACGTACGGAACGTCGCCTCAGCCAGTTCGAGCCGGCGTTCGAGTTCGTCCTCGTCCATGGCCTCGAACGTTTCGAGCGTCTCGCCGGTCGCCGGGTTCACCGTCGCGATGGGCATGGCTGACCTCCCTGGGAGCGGGTTTGCTTCGACCTTCGCGCGCGGCCCGGCGGACCGCAACGCGTGCGCATCTGTTCAGTCCGTGTGCTCCGCCAGCCGGTCGAGAAACGCCGCCTGCGCCTTGACGATCACCTCGTGGGCCCGGTCGCGGCCGAGCCAGGCCACCCGGTCCAGCTCGGGGAACTCCTGGACCCGGCCCGACCGCGGCGGCCACTCCATCGTGAAGGTGCCGGGGTTCGTCGCGGCCGGGTCCAGGTCCGACTCGACCGCCCACACCGTCACGATCTTGCCGTTGCTCTGCCGGACCTCCCCGAGGGCGATCGCCTCGCCGTCCGGTGGCGGCAGGCCCAGCTCCTCCTGGAACTCACGGCGGGCCGCCTCCCAGGCGGTCTCGTCGGGCTGGTACTCGCCCTTGGGGACGCTCCACGCGCCCGCGTCCTTCTTCGCGAAGTAGGGGCCGCCCATATGGCCGAGCAATACCTCGACGCCGTGCTCGGTGTGGCGGAAGAGCAGCAGTCCGGCACTTCGCCTCGGCTCCGTCAACGCCGTACCTCCGGGTGGGCGGCCAGCAGGGTCTCCACCGTATCGGCCTCCTGCGGCCGCTTGTCCTCGCGGTAGCGGACGACCCGGGCGAAGCGGAGGGTGACGCCGGCCGGGTAGCGGGAGGACTTCTGCAGGCCGTCGTAGGCGATCTCGACGACGAGTTCGGGGCGTACGGTCACCACCCAGCCGTTGTCCGAGACCTCCAGTTCCTTCAGCCGGGCGGTCTGCCACTCCAGCATCGCGTCGGTCATGCCCTTGAAGGTCTTGCCGAGCATGGCGAAGCCGCCGTCCGGGGTACGGGCGCCGAGGTGGAGGTTGGAGAGCCTGCCGGTGCGCCGGCCGTGCCCCCACTCGGCGGCCAGGACGACCAGGTCGAGGGTGTGCACCGGCTTGACCTTCAGCCAGGAGGCGCCGCGCCGGCCCGCGCTGTAGGGGGCGTCCAGGGCCTTGACGACCACGCCCTCGTGGCCGCGTTCCAGGGTGGCGGCCAGGAACTCCTCGGCGGCCGCCGTGTCCCCGGGCCCGGACACCAGCGCCCGCCGGACCCGCATCGGCTCGGGGACCAGCCGGGCCAGCTCCGTGTGCCGTTCGGCGAAGGGGAGGTCGAGGAGGTCGTGGTCGCCCACCGAGAGCGCGTCGAAGAAGACGGGGGAGACCGGCACCTCCCGGGCGGCTTTCGCCACGTCCGTCCGGGAGCCGACCCGGCCCGCCGTCTCCTGGAAGGAGCGGGGGCGGCCGTCGGCGTCGAAGGAGATCACCTCGCCGTCCAGGATGAACCGATCGCCACTCAACTCCCGTGCTGCGGACGTCACTTCGGGTAGGCGGTCGGTGATGTCGTCGAGGGTGCGGGTGAAGACCCGTACGGTGTCGCCGTCCCGGTGGACCTGGACCCGGATGCCGTCGAGCTTCTCCTCTACCGCACAGGCGCCCAGTTTGCCGACCGCCTCGGCGACCGAGGAGGCGGAGTGCGCCAGCATGGGCAGCACCGGGCGGCCGACGGTGAGCCGGAAACGGGCGAGGGCCGGCGGGCCGTCCGCGAGCAGGGCCTCGGCCACCGTCTGGAGGGACCCGGCGAGCATCACCGCCCGGCGCACGTCGGCCGCGTCCGCGCCGGTCGCCTGTGCGAGACCCTCCACGGCCACCGCGTCCAGGGCGCCCTGCCGTACCTCACCAGTGATCAGCCCCAGCAGGAAGCGCTGCTCGTCGGCGGTCGCCGCGCCCATCAGCTCGCCCACCATCCGGGCGCGCTCGGCCTGCGAACCGGGCCCGGCGACCCTGCCCAGCTCGGTGAGCCGGGCGTCGACCTCGCGGACGGTGAGGGACGGCTCGGCGGCCGGCGGGACCGGCCGGCTCAGCACCTTCCAGCCGACGCCGAGGCGGCCCTGCGGGAGACGGCCCGCCAGATAGGGGATGACGACCGGCACGTCGTCCGGGGCCGTCTCCCGGAAGAGGTCGGCGAGCAGTGCGGTCTTGCGGGACCGGGCCGCACTGGCGGCGACCTCCCGGGACACTTCGGCGAGCCGGGTCAGCAACATGCAGCCATGGTGCAACGGGCGGCTCGGGACTACACCCGCACGGCGGCGTCCAGGTCCGCGAAGAGCAACTCGCCGTTGATCGCCGCACCGGCGCGATAACCCCGGCTGGCCGCGTTGACGACCTGCTCGGCGAAGCCGCTCGCGTTGCCGGCCGCCCACAGCCCGGGCACGGTCGTCAGGCCCCGCTCGTCGATCACCGGGTAGGCGCCGAAGGGGGTCTCGGTCATCTCCGCGCCCAGTCCGACCAGCAGGTCGTTCCGCGGGACCGGACGCGGGGCGACGAACAGGGCCTCCCGCGCGTGCACGCCGCCGTCCGAGAGCCGTACGCCGGTGAGCCGGTCGTCCTCGATGCGCAGCCCCGCCACCTCGCCGGGCACCACCCGGACCCCGGCCGTGGCCAGCCGCCGCAGGTCGTCGTCGGACAGCTCGGTCTCGGCGACCTGGTGCAGGAACAGCGTCACGTCCTTGGACCACTGGGTGACGATCAGCGCCTGGTGCACGCTCATCAAGGTCGTGGCCAGTACGCCGAAGGCCTGGTCGCGGACCTCCCAGCCATGGCAGTACGGGCAGTGCAGCACATCCCGGCCGAACCGCTCGGCGACGCCGGGCAAGGGCGGCAGCTCGTCCTCCAGGCCGGTGGCGACCACCAGCTGCCGGGCCCGGACCCGGCGGCCGCTCGCCAGCGACACCCTGAAGTCGCCGTCCCTGGACGCGTCCACCGCCCGGTCCCGGACCAGCTCCACGCCGTACCGCGCGATCTCCTCGCGGCCGACGGCCAGGAACTCCGCGGGCGGCATGCCGTCCCGGGACAGAAAGCCCTGCATATGGGCGGCCGGGGCGTTGCGCGGTTCGCCCGCGTCGACGACCAGGGTGCGGCGCCGGGCCCGGCCCAGGACCAGCGCGGCGGACAGCCCGGCCGCACCGCCTCCGACGACGACCACTTCGTACGTATCGGTCATGGTGACCACCTCCATCGGCGACGGTCGTGCATCCGGGGCCGGATTGACAAACGTCCTTGCCGAAACTGCAATACGAGCATGACTACGGACGACGTTCTCGCAGGGGTGGGCCCCCGGCTGCGCAAGCTCCGCAAGGAACGGGAGGTCACTCTCGCCGCTCTCTCCGAGACCACCGGCATCTCGGTCAGTACCCTCTCCCGGCTGGAGGCGGGCCTGCGCAAGCCCAGCCTGGAGCTGCTGCTGCCGATCGCGCAGGCCCACCAGGTGCCCCTGGACGAACTGGTCGGCGCACCGCCGGTCGGGGATCCCCGGGTGCGGGCCAAGCCGATGGAGCGGTACGGCCGGACCTTCTGGCCGCTGACCCGGCAGCCCGGCGGCCTGCAGGCCTTCAAGGTGGTCGAACCGAAGCGGAAAGACGATCCCGAGCCGCGTACCCATGAGGGCTACGAGTGGTTGTACGTGCTGTCCGGGAAGCTGCGGCTGGTGCTCGGTGAGCACGACGTCGTCCTGGCGGCGGGGGAGGCGGCCGAGTTCGACACCCGGGTGCCGCACTGGTTCGGGTCGACGGGGGAGGGGCCGGTGGAGTTCCTCAGCCTGTTCGGGCCGCAGGGGGAGCGGATGCATGTGCGAGCACGGCCGAGAAGTACGGCGTGACGCGTCCGGCGTGCCGTCAGCTGTTCCCTCATCGGCAAGCGACCGCTTAGTATGCGATGGACCCCGACGAAGCAGTCTGTGGAGGCACCGCATGCAGGCATGGCAAGTGCACGAGAACGGCGAGCCGAGCGAGGTGATGCGGCTCCAGGACGTGGAGCGGCCCACGCCCGGCGACGGCCAGGTCCTGCTCAAGGTACGTGCCGCCAACATCAACTTCCCCGATGTACTGATGTGCCGGGGGCACTACCAGGTGCGCCCGCCGCTGCCGTTCACGCCCGGCGTGGAGATCTGCGGTGAGACCGAGGACGGGCGCCGGGTGATCGCGAACCCCGTGCTGCCCCACGGCGGTCTCGCCGAGTACGCGGTCGCGGACGCCGCCGCCCTGCTGCCCGCGCCGGACGCACTGGACGACGCCGAGACCGCCGCCCTGCACATCGGCTACCAGACGGGCTGGTTCGGACTGCACCGCCGGGCGGCCCTCCAGGCCGGCGAGACACTGCTCGTGCACGCCGCCGCGGGCGGCGTCGGCAGCGCCGCCGTACAGCTCGGCAAGGCGGCCGGGGCCACCGTCATCGGTGTGGTGGGCGGCGCCGACAAGGCCGCCGTGGCCCGCGAGCAGGGCTGTGACGTCGTCATCGACCGGCGCACCGAGGACGTGGTCGCCGCCGTGAAGGAGGCCACCGGCGGCCGGGGCGCCGACGTGATCTACGACCCGGTCGGCGGCGAGGCGTACACCCAGTCGACCAAGGTCGTCGCCTTCGAGGGCCGGATCGTGGTCGTCGGCTTCGCCAGCGGCACCATCCCGAGCCCCGCGCTCAACCACGCCCTGGTCAAGAACTACTCGATCCTGGGCCTGCACTGGGGCCTGTACGCCACCAAGAACCCCAAGCTGATCCTGGACTGCCACCAGCAGCTCACCGAGCTGGCCGCCAAGGGCGCCATCAAGCCCCTGGTGAGCGAGCGGGTCCCGCTGTCCGAGGCCGCGGCGGCCGTTCAGCGGGTCGGTGACGGTGTCACCACCGGCCGGGTCACCGTCGTACCGACGGGAGCCGCGGCATGACCGACGCCTCAGAACTCCGGCGCCGCACAGCTGAGTTGCTGGCCGCGTACCCGCCCGCCACGACGGACCGGCTCGACTTCCTCAAGGCACGCTTCGACGCGGGGCTCGCCTGGGTGCACTACCCGCAGGGCCTCGGCGGACTGGACGCCCCGCGCTCCCTCCAGGTCGTCGGGGACACCGAGCTGGAGGCCGCCGGCGCGCCCGACAACGACTCGCGCCGCAACGGCATCGGACTCGGCATGGCCGCGCCGACCATCCTCAAGTACGGCACCGAGGAGCAGAAGCAGCGCTACCTGCGGCCGCTGTGGATCGGCGAGGAGGTCTGGTGCCAGCTGTTCAGCGAGCCCGGCGCCGGCTCCGACCTGGCCGCGCTCGGCACCCGGGCCGTCCGGGAGGGCGACGACTGGATCGTCAACGGGCAGAAGGTGTGGACCTCCGGCGCGCACAACGCCCGCTGGGCCATCCTGATCGCCCGCACCGACCCGAACGTGCCCAAGCACGCGGGCATCACCTACTTCATCTGCGACATGACCGACCCGGGCGTGGACGTCCGGCCGCTGCGGCAGATCACCGGTGAGGCCGAGTTCAACGAGGTCTTCCTCACCGACGTCCGCATCCCCGACTCCCGCCGCCTCGGCGCGATCGGTGACGGCTGGCGGGTCGCGCAGACCACCCTCAACAACGAGCGCGTCGCCATCGGCGGGATGCGGCTGCCGCGCGAGGGCGGCATGATCGGCCCGGTCGTGAAGACCTGGCGCGAACGCCCCGAGCTGCGCACCCACGACCTGCACCAGCGGCTGCTGAAGCTGTGGGTCGAGACCGAGGTCGCCCGGCTCACCGCCGAGCGGCTGCGCCAGCAGCTCGTCGCCGGACAGCCCGGCCCCGAGGGCGCCGGCATGAAGCTCGCCTTCGCCCGCCTCAACCAGGAGATCAGCGGCCTGGAGGTCGAACTCCGCGGCGAGGAAGGCCTGTTGTACGACGACTGGACCATGCGTCGGCCCGAACTGGTGGACTTCGTCGGCCGCGACGCCGGCTACCGCTACCTCCGCGCCAAGGGCAACAGCATCGAGGGCGGGACCAGCGAGGTCCTGCTGAACATCGTCGCCGAACGCGTCCTGGGCCTGCCGGCCGAGCCGCGCACCGACAAGGACGTCGCGTGGAAGGACCTCGCCCGATGACAACACAGCGCACGCAGCTCGACCTGCTGTACTCGGAGGAGGAAGAGGCGCTGCGGGCCGCGGTGCGGGATCTGCTCGCCGACCACTGCGACGCGCCGGGCGTCATCGCCCGCACCGAGTCGGACGCCCCGCACGACCTGGCGGCCTGGAAGGCCCTCACGGAGGGTATGGGGCTCGCCGGCCTGCTGGTGCCGGAGAAACAGGGCGGCCAGGGCGCCTCGCACCGCGAAGTCGCCGTCGTCCTGGAGGAACTGGGGCGGGCGGTGGCGCCCGTGCCCTATCTGAGCAGTGCGGTGGTGGCCACGGAAGCGCTGCTGGCCTGCGGCGACGAGGAACTGCTCGAGAAGCTGGCGTCCGGGCGGACGATCGGTGCGCTGGCCGTGGGGCTGCATGTCGCGCCGGGGGCCGACGTCAGGGCCGTACGCGTCGAAGAGGGCCGGCTGCACGGTGAGCTGACCGGGATCGCGGACGCGGTCGCCGCGGATGTGCTGCTGGTGCCGGGGGACGACGGGGGGCTGTACGCCGTCGAGACGGCGGCTGTCGCCGTCACCCCGCAGGTGTCCTTCGACCTGACCCGCCCGCTCGCCACGGTCACCCTCGACGGGGCCGTCGGGCGCCGGGTGGGCGACGCCGAGCCCGCTGTACGGCGTGCGCTGCGGGCCGGGGCCGGGCTGCTGGCCTCCGAGCAGTTCGGTCTCGCCGACTGGGCGCTGACCGAGACCGTGCGGTACCTCAAGGAACGCAAGCAGTTCAACCGGCCGGTGGGCGGGTTCCAGGCGATCAAGCACCGGCTCGCGCAGCTGTGGCTCGAGGTGGTGAACCTTCGGGCAGCCGCGCGGGGGGCCGCCGATGCGCTCGCCTCCGGCGAGGATGCCGACGTGTTGGTGGCCGTCGCGCAGGCTTATGCGGGGCCGGTTGCCGTGCACGCGGCCGAGGAGGCGCTGCAGTTGCATGCGGGGATCGGGATGACCTGGGAACATCCGATTCACCTGTATCTGAAGCGGGCCAAGGCTGATTCGATTGCGTTTGGTACGGCGGGGGCGCATCGGGAGGCCTTGGCCGAACTGGTCGATCTCCGGGCGCCGTGATTTTCGGTCGTCGAGTGCGGGTGCGTGGGGGCTGGTCGCGCACCCGCGGCGGAGCCGCATACGCGATACAGCCCCGCGCCCCTTTCGGGGCGCCTGTGCCGGGGTCCGGATGAAATGAACCGGGGGTGGCAGTCCAGCCAACTCCCTGCGCAGATACATCATTTGGGCTCTGCTCGCCCGCATACTCCCTTGGGTCCCTCAAGGCCCTACAAGGGAGGCAGAGCATCATGGCCCTCACCACCCGTCGCAGAGCCCTCACCACCCTCGGCGCCGCCCTCGCGGGCGCTGTCGTGCTGCCCGGCGCGCAGGCCTGGGCGGGCGGCGGTCATCGCGGCCCGCGTCCGCTGTGGCGCGCCCACGCCCACAACGACTACGAGCACACCCACCCCCTCTTCGACGCCCTCGGCCACCGCTTCGGCAGTGTCGAGGCGGACATCTTCCTCGTCGGCGACCAGCTGCTCATCGGCCACACCGCGGACGACCTCGACCCGAGCCGCACCCTGGAGTCCCTCTACCTGGACCCGCTGGCCCGGATCGTGAAGGCCAACCACGGTTCCGTGTACCGGGGTTGGCGCGAGCCGCTCCAGCTGCTCATCGACATCAAGACCGAGGGATCGTCGACGTACCTCGAACTCGACCGGCACCTTCGGCGCTACCGGCACCTGTTCACGACGTACGTCCACGGCCGCGTCGTCCCCGGTGCCGTAACCAACGTCATCTCCGGTGACCGTGCCGCGCGTACGCCGATGGAGGCGCAGACCGTGCGCCGGGCCTTCTACGACGGCCGGCTCACCGACCTCGGCACCTCGGCGCCCGCCTCCTTCGTCCCACTGATCAGCGACAACTGGCAGCTCAACTTCACCTGGCTCGGGGAGGGCGCGTTCCCCGAGGCCGAGCGGCAGAAGCTGCGTGCCATCATCGGCCAGGCGCACGACCGCGGTCAGACGGTGCGCTTCTGGAACACCCCCGACGTGGCCGGGTCCGCCCGCGACGCGCTGTGGAGCGAACTGCTCGCCGCCGACGTCGACTACTTCAACACCGACGACCTGGCCGGCCTGGAAGCCTTCCTGGACACCCACCGGGGGTCGTAACACCACCCGAACGGGGCACGTGTCGACCGCACGGGCCCACCCTCCGCTACGCCACACTTGCGGCCGAACGCCCCGAAACGGGCGTGGCGGAGGAGGTTCGCGATGGCCGTTTCCATCTCTGTGGTGCTGCTGCTTCTGTTCCTGGCCGTGCTCTTCATGCGCCAGGGCGCGCTGAAGATCTCGCACGCCCTGGTCTGCATGCTGCTCGGCTTCTATCTGGCCAGCACCAGCATGGCGCCCACCATCAGCAGCGGGCTCACCGCGACCGCCGACCTGGTGAGCAGTCTGCGGCCCTGAGCCGGACGCCCAGGGCCGCAGACGGAGCGGTCCGGTCGGCGGCTCGCGGTCAGGGAGTCGAGAAGACCCCGATCCCGTTCGCCACGGGGCGTTCCGGGCTCTCGGTCGGGTGGTTGAGCACGCTCACCGCGTCGTCGCCCGGGGTGCGGGCCACCAGCGTCGTGGAGCCGCCGCCGTCCAGGCTGAACGCGTCGACCGCACCCAACCTCCGCATTTCGCCGGCCACTTCGGCGATGGTCAGGCCGCTGCGGTAGGCCACCGCGCCGTCCAGCGCGAGCAGCAGGAGCTTGCGCCCGCCGCTCGTGTAGCCGGCGGCGGTGCGTACCGCCGTGGTGGTGTCGTCGAGGCCGGCCAGCGGTTCGCCGCCGCGCAGCACCGGGTAGCCGCCGACCGCGAAGCGGTAGGGGACCTTGGCGGCGGACGCCACCAGCTGCCTGCGTACCGTGACCCGTTCGCCCTTGGCGAGCTCGCGCAGCTTGTCCGCGCCGGCCTCCCGGCCCAGCAGGACCGTCGTACCCGCAGCGATGGCGCCGCCGCCCGGGCTGGTGGCGGTGTCGACGACCCTGCCGCCGCGGATCCGCACCTCATAGGTGTCCGTGCTGCAGCCGGCCGCCCGGCTGGTGTCCGAGCCGCAGGTGGCGCGCTTGCGGGAGGCCGAGCCCCAGGCGGCGGTGTAGGCGCCCACGGAGTCCTGCGCCAGCGCGTACTGGTTGAGCCCCCGCAGCGCGAGGTTCCCGTCCGGGGTGCGGACGGTGCCCACGAGCGTCAGCCGGTCCAGCCGGGCCCGGCGGTCCACACCGACGCCGAGGACCTCGGTGGTGTCGGTGCCGGGCGGCAGCGACGGGCCGAACCGCTGGGCCGTCGGCACCGCCGCCTTGAGCAGCCGGCCGTGCGCGATCGCCGGGCCGACGCTCGCGCCGGTCACCTCGACGCCCGGGTGCTGGGTCTCGGTGATGTTGAAGAAGTCACCGTTCACGCCGGCGACCGCGCCCGCCGTGTCCGCCATCGTGGACACCGGCGACCGGGCGGCCACCGCACCCGGGTGGAGGAGGTCCACATGGACGTGCGGATCGGTCAGGTCGACGGTCAGCAGATGGGCGTGGACCGTGCCCTTGGCCGCCGTGACGTCGAACTGCCGGTAGGTGACGCCGGACGCGATCCGTCCGGTGTCCGACACGGCGCCGGCCGGTGCCGCCCCCGTGAGGGCCGCACCGGCCAGCACGCCGGACGTCGTGAGAATCGTGAACAGAGTTCGGGTCGTCGCTGCAAATCGTCTCTGACGATGCGTCACCGCACCCCCTGATGTCTCGTCAAGTACCTCAGGACTCAGGGAAGTGCAGCAGAAGAGAGTGACCGGCAGGGCGGCTAGACGTCGACTACGCGCGAACGGGTGAGAAAACGCACCCCCTCGGGTGCCTCCAGGGAGAAACCGCTTCCCCGTCCGGGTACCACGTCCACGATCAGCCGGGTGTGGCTCCACGCCTCGTACTGGCTCCGGGACATCCAGAAGGTGACCGGCTCCTCGACGCCGTCCACCGCCAGCTCGGCCAGCAGCACGTCCGAGCCGCCGGTGCGGAACTCGCCGTCGAGGTAGCACATCGGCGCGCTGCCGTCGCAGCAGCCGCCGGACTGGTGGAACATCAGCGGGCCGTGCTCGGCGCGCAGCCGGCGCACCAGCTCGGCGGCCTGCGGGGTCAGCTCGACACGCGGCGGCGCTGTCTGGTCGTCCATGGTCACCCTCCTGGGGCCGGGGTGTCGGATCCCCTCAGTCTCACCTCTTGTCACCGGCCGGTCCAGAAGCGGTCGTTGACTACTCGGTACGCAGCGCCGTCGTCGTGCGGACGCGCGCCGCCCAGCCCGCGGGGAGCAGCGCGCCGAGGACCGCGATCGCCGTACCGCCCAGGGCGAGGAGCAGCAGCTCGGGCGCCCGGTAGACGTCGAGGACCACCTCGGGCAGACGCAGTCCGGCGCTGTCGCCCATGGCGGGCATGACCGTGCGGTGCACGGCGAGACCCAGCGGGACGCCGAGCACCCCGCCCGCCAGCCCGGGCAGCACGACCGAGGCGATCACCAGCGTCACCGTCTGCCGGGGTGTCATCCCGAGCGCCTTGTGGATGCCCAGGTCCCGGATGCGCTCATGGGTGTCGAGGACGACCCCGCCCAGCACCCCGAGTCCGGCCACGGCGACCAGGATCACGGTGAGCGCCACGGTGAGGGAGTCGAGGGCGACCACCGCGTCGCTGCCGTTGACGGACTTGGCGTCGGTCGCGGCGACGCCGAGTGTCTTCAGTGCCTTGCCGAGATGCCTGACGTACGCCTGCACGTCGGTGCCCGGTGCGAGCCGTACGGCGTGGTCGGCCGGGTGCAGGCCCGGGGCGGCGGTCCGGAGCGTAGCCAGGTCCGTGAACACGCGCATGCCCTGCTGGCCGGTGTCGAAGACCTCGCCGACGATCCGGATCCGTACGGGTGAGCCGTTCACGTCGAGGGTCACCGTCCCGCCGACCTCGGCCCCGCTCGCGGTCAGGAACGGGGCCGGTACGACCGCTTCGCCCGCCGAGCGGATCCAGCGCCCCGAGACCATGGTGAAGCCGCCCCAGGAGGCGTCCCCGTCGTAGGCGATCACCGGGACGCTGCCCGTCACGCCGGAGACCTTGGCGTCGGTCGTGACGCTGCCGTACTGGTCGCGGGTGCCCGGCTGGGCGGCGATGGCGGCCTTCACGGCGGCGGCCTGGGCTGCCGTCACCTGTGGCGCGCCCATCGGGACGGGCCTTCGAACTCCCGGCCGCTCGGCGCTCACGGTCACATCGGCCGCGTCATGGTTCTTGGCCGCGATCACCTCACCCAAGGACGCGGCCATCCCGACGGAGAAGGTGACCGCCGCCGCGCCGAAGACGACCGCCGCGACCATCGAGGCGGCGCGGCCCGGCCGGTGGAAGGGCCGGGCCAGACCGAGACCGACCGGTCGTGACACCGGCAGCCGCGCCGCCAGCCGGGCCGCCGGGCGCCCCCGGCCCGCCGCCGGGGTCCGGCCGACGGCCAGTGCGTCGACCGTGCGCAGCCGCCCCGCCCGCCAGGCACTCACCCACGCCGTGCCCGCGACCACACCCAGCACTCCGCCGACCACCGCCAGATCGACGCCGGCGGAGACTCCGAGTCCGACCGAGCCGTACACGGCCGCGGTCTGGGCCAGCAGGGGCGCGGCGAGCAACTGCCCGGCGACCACGCCGAGTCCGCTGCCGAGCGCGGCCGGCACGAGCGCCTGCGCGACATGGGCCCGGACGACCTGTCCCGGAGTGCAGCCGATCGCCTTGAGGACGCCGATCCGCCGCAGCCCGGTGCCCACCGCACCGGCGACCACGTTCCCGACGACCAGCGCCGACATCACCAGGCCCAGCACCCCGAAGGCGGCCAGGAACGGCACGTACAGCGCGGTCTCGCGGGTCGCGAACTGCCGTACCGAGAGCCAGGACTGGGTACCGGACAACGCGCCCTTCGGTGCCGTGGCCGCCACCGTCGCGCGGTCCTGGGCGACTTGGGCCTTGGTGGCGGCGCGGTCGAAGCGGAACAGCATCTGGTAACCGTCCGGCTGAGCGGACTTGGTGAGCCCGGCGAGCTGCGCGGGCACCACCCAGGCCTCCGCGGTGCGGCTCACCGAGCGGGCCGTACCGACCACGGTGAGCGTCGGGCTGCCGGGCAGGGCGGAGAACTCCAGCGTCTGCCCGAGGCGTACGGGCGGCGCGTCGGAGTCGGCGGCCAGCACGATCTCACCCTTCCGCCGCACCCACCGGCCCTCCATCACCGTGACCCGGTCGACCGGCCCGCCGGGATCCGCACGTCCGACGACCGACAGCGCGCCCCAGTGGTCCGGCGTGACGGTCGCTGTCGGGAACGGACCCGACGATGCCGTCACCCCGGAGGCACGGGCGGTAGCGGCGGCTTGGGCACTGGTCGCCCGGCGCGCGTCGAACTGCGCGGCGAGCTGCGCCCCGTGCTGGCGGGCGAACGCCTTGTCGAAGGGCGCCCGCGAGGCGACCAGCAGCGCGCCGGCAAGCACGGACGCCGTCACCGCCAGCAGCGCGGCCAGCGCGATCACCAGCGTCTGCGTACGGCGGCGGCCCATGCCCGACCGGACGACCCGGACCAGGGCGCTCATCGGACCACCTCCGCCGTGACGTCGGTGGCGATCCCGCCGTCGGCCAGGTGGACCGTGCGCCGGGTGCAGGCCGCCGCCAGCCCGTGGTCGTGGGTGACCAGGAGGAGGGTCTGGCCGTCGTCGTTGAGCTCCTGCAGGAGACGGCTGACGTCCGCGCCGGACGCGGAGTCAAGGGCGCCCGTCGGCTCGTCCGCCAGCAGCAGCGCGGGACGGTTCATCAGCGCCCGGGCCACCGCGACGCGCTGCCGCTGCCCGCCCGACAGCCGGCCCGGGTAGGCGGTCGCCTGAGCGGCGATGCCCAGTGACTCCAGCAGCTCGTCCGCCCGGCGGCGGGCCTCGCGGCGTCCCGTTCCGGCGAGTTGGGCGGGAAGCACGACGTTGTCGGCGACGGTCAGGTCGTCCAGCAGGTTGAAGAACTGGAACACCATCCCGACCTTCGTCCGCCGGTAGCGGGCCGCGCCGGCCTCGCCCAGCCGGTCCACCCGCACCCCGTCCACGGTCACCGTGCCCTCGTCCGGCCGGTCGAGTCCCGCGATCAGGTTCAGCAGCGTCGACTTGCCACTGCCGGACGGTCCCAGCACGGCGACCGCCTCACCGGGCGCCACGGTCAGGGTCACGTCCAGCAGAGCGGGTGGTCCGGCGTCGTAGTGCCGGGTCACGTCCCGCAGTTCGATCAGCGGTGCCGTCATCAGGAAGTCTCCGTTCGTCGGTGGCCGCCGACGCTAGGGAGCCGGCCGGGGCGGGCACGACGGCCGCCGGGCGTAATCGCCGTACCGTGCCGGAAGTACCCGGCCCGGGGTCATCCCTGAGATGTAGTCGGGGGAGGGATGCCCGGGCGGCGGCGCACGCCGAGAATGGGGTGATGACGACTACGCGGGCCGGGGAGCCGCTCCCGGAGCGGGTGCGGGCACGGCTGTGCGCGCTGGCCGAGCCGAACGGCCCCACGCCCACGCCCACCGTACGCAACAGGCTCTTCGACGCCGCCCTGACCCTGGTCGTCCTCGTCTCCTCGCTCGACTACGCGACCGGCGATCTCGACGAGCAGTGGCACACGCACAGCACGACGGCTCTGGTCTGCCTGGTGCTCCTGGCCTCCGTACCGCTCGCCTGGCGCCGCCGCTACCCGCTGGCCGTGCTCTGGATCGTGCTGGCGGCGAACGCGCTCACCCCCGGCGACGTCACCCGGCTCACCTTCTACGCCTGTGTCATCGCCGCCTACAGCGCGGCCGCCTACAGCCCCTACCGGACGGCGGCGACGGCCACCCTCGCGCTGGCCGTGCTGCTCACCTTCACGATCGGTAAGTCGGTACCGCACAGTCCGTTCGGAGTCGAACCCACCGTCCCCACCCAGTACGTGCCCCTGATGATCTCCGCGCCGCTGGTCGTGGCCACCGTCGGTCTGCGCACCTGGAAGGTCCGGGCGGCCGAGAGCCGGATCCGGCTGGTGGAGGTCGAGCGGCGGCAGGCCGAGGCGCTGCGCAGCGCCGTGGCACACGAACGGGCTCGGATCGCCCGGGAGTTGCACGACGTCGTGACGCACAACGTCAGTGTGATGGTCATCCAGGCCGGCGCCGCCCGTAAGATCATGGACAGTTCACCGGAGCTGGCGCGCGAGGCGCTGCTCGCGGTGGAGGCGGGCGGCCGTACGGCGATGGGGGAGCTGCGGCAGGTGATGGGGCTGCTCACGATGGACGACCCGGACGAGCCGGAGCTGTCGCCGCAGCCCGGTCTGGAGGGGCTCGGGGCCCTCGTCGACGGCTTGCGCGGCGCCGGTACGCCCGTCGAGCTGACCGTCTCCGGGACCGTCCGCCCGCTGCCCGGCGGTGTCGAACTCACCGCCTACCGGGTGGTGCAGGAGGCGCTGACCAACACCCTGAAACACGCGGCCGGTTCGAAGGCGAGCGTGCGCGTCGAGTACGGCGCCGACGAACTGCGGGTCGAGGTCACCGACTCCGGCGGCACCCGCGGACCGGGCGCCACCACGGGCAACGGGCGCGGGCTGATCGGGCTGCGCGAGCGGCTCGCCGTTCACGACGGCATCCTGAGCAACGGACCTCGCCCGCTGGGCGGTTACCGGATTCGCGCCCTGATTCCCCTGGAGACCGCGTGAGTTCATCGGTGAGCCCGCCACGGGTCGTCGTCGTGGACGACCAGGCTCTGGTGCGCACCGGCTTCCGGCTGATCCTCACCGCCGACGGCATCGAGGTCGTCGCCGAGGCCACCGACGGCCACCAGGCCGTGGACGCGGTCCGGCGCACCCGGCCCGATGTCGTCCTGATGGACATCCGGATGCCCGAGCTGGACGGCCTGGAGGCCACCCGCCGCATCCTGGCCACCCCCGACCCGCCCCGGATCCTGATGCTGACCACCTTCGACCTCGACCGGTACGTGTACGCGGCGCTGTCCGCCGGGGCCAGCGGCTTCCTGCTCAAGGACGTCACGCCCGAGCACCTCACGGCCGCCGTCCGCATGGTCCGGGACGGTGACGCGCTGCTGGCCCCCGCAATCACCCGCCGTCTCGTCGAACGTTTCGCCCGGGCCGGCGCCGACACCGCGGCCCTGCACCGCGACCTCGCCCACCTCACCCCACGCGAACTCGACGTCCTGCGGCTGCTCGCCCAGGGCCTGTCCAACGCGGAACTCGCCGCCCGCCTGCATCTCTCCGAGGCCACCGTCAAGACCCATGTCTCCCGGGTTCTGGGCAAGTTGTCGCTGCGCGACCGCGCCCAGGCGGTCGTCGTCGCCTACGAGACCGGACTGGTCACCCCGGGCGGCCGGTAAGTTCCCCTTCTCACACGGCGGTTGGGACAGCGGACCTGGTCCGCCGGACGACCCGGCGGAAAACCGCGCGCGGGCCGTCCGGTCGGGCCGTCACACTGACGTGATGATCGGCGAGAAAATCACCTACCGCATGGCGGACGGCATACGCGTTCCCGGGACCTGGCGCCATGCCTTCATCCGCAACGGCGACTACTTCCTGACCGACCTGTTCATCTACGCGGACGGGCTCGTCAACTGCTGGGGTCTGGTCACTCTGGAGGAGTTCGAGGAGAAGCTGCGCAGCGGCTGGGTGGCCACCGAACTCCCGGACGGGGCACGGGCGTCCTCGCACGAACTGGCCGCCTGGAAGTTCAGCGAGCCGCGCATGTGGCACACCCCCGAGCAACTCCTGGGCGAGGTACGCGACACCATCGACCAGCTCAACGGCCGCCCGGACTCGACGGGACGCTGCCTGGCGGCGGTGGACGCGTTTCTCGCCGACCGCACCGAGGCGAAGCGGGCGGCCGCCCGGGACGCCTACCTCGCCATTCCGGAGACCTCGCGTCGCTACGCGCTGGGTGACATGGACAACAAGGACTGGCCGTTGCGGGCCCTGGTGGCCGGGCCGGGCGGGCGCCTGGACGGACGGCCCGACGAACCGGTCACGCAGGAGGCGTACGACAGGGCCGTCGCGTATTTCGAGGACCGGGCGACATGGGCGGCCGGACGGGCCTCGCGGGTCCCGGCCGACGGCCCCGAGAAAGCCGTGGCCCCCGCGATCCACCTGTACCAGAGCTATCCGCACAGGCCGTCCGACAACCCGGGCACGGACGCCCTGCGCAACGACTACCCGGCACCCGTCGAGGCCGACGGCGTCACGTACCCGTCGGTGGCGCACGCCTACTGGGCCCTGTCCACCGCCGACGCCCAGGCCCGGGCCGCGATCGCGGCGGCGGACAGAGCCGCGGTCGCCCGTGGACTCGCCGCCGAGGTCCCGCGGCGCGACGGCTGGGAACAGGCCCGTACGGCCGTGCTGACCGCGCTGCTGCGTGCCAAGTTCGCCCGGCACCCGGCGCTGGCCGAGGTCCTCCTGTCCACGGGCGACGCGACCCTCGTCTACGACGACGCGGACTCCGCCTACTGGGGCGACCGTTCGGGCAGGGGCCGCAACTGGACCGGTCGGCTCCTCGAACTCGTCCGCTCCGAGCTGCACGCCGCACGCGCGGGAATCGATCACCGGATCTGACCTCGGCGGGCGGGAGCGGCCCGGCGGACGCGCCCGCACCCCCGTTGACCCGAGCACCTCCGCATCCATAGCCTCCGCGTCCATAGCCGCTGTCTCCATATGTAGATGTAGTCTCTGTATGCAGGCATCATTCACGGACATGAGAGTGACGCTCGGTTCACAGGGGAACCGGCTTGCCTCTACTCGTCGCCGTCCTCGTCGGTGTGGCCGCCGCGGTCGGTGTGGCCGTGGTGTGCAAGCCCCACTCCCGTAAGGACGTTCGCCCATGAGTCAGCCCGTCGTGACCCGCTTCTCCGTGTACCCGGTGGCAGGCCGGGACTCCATGCTGCTCAACCTCTCCGGCGCCCACGCCCCGTACTTCACCCGCAACGTCCTGGTCGTCGAGGACTCCGAGGGCCGGACGGGGCTCGGCGAGGTGCCCGGCGGGGCGGCGATCACCCGGACGCTGCGGGACGCGGAGCCCCTGGTCGTCGGCGCACGGCTGGGCGACCACAAGCGGGTGCTGCGGGCCGTGGGGGAGGCGTTCGGCGGCCGGGACGCCGGTGGCCGCGGCGAGCAGACCTTCGACCTGCGGACGACCGTGCACGCCGTCACCGCCGTCGAGTCCGCCCTCCTCGACCTGCTCGGCCAGCACCTGGAGGTGCCCGTCGCCGCCCTGCTCGGCGACGGCAAGCAGCGCGACTCGGTACGCGTCCTCGGCTACCTCTTCTACGTCGGCGACCCCGACCGCACCGACCTGGACTACCTCCGCGAACCCGACGCCGCTGTGGCGTGGCACCGCATCCGCCGCGAGGAGGCCCTGACCCCGGAGTCGATCGTCCGGCAGGCCGAGGCGGCCTACGACCGCTACGGCTTCCGGGACTTCAAGCTCAAGGGTGGGGTGCTCGCGGGCGCCGAGGAGGTCAAGGCCGTACAGGCGCTGAAGCAACGCTTCCCCGAGGCCCGAATCACCCTCGACCCCAACGGCGCCTGGTCCCTGCGGGAGGCCGTCGAACTGTGCCGGCCGCTGCTCGGCACCCTCGCCTACGCCGAGGACCCCTGCGGGGCCGAGGACGGCTACTCCGGGCGCGAGATCCTCGCCGAGTTCCGCCGGGCCACCGGTCTGCCCACCGCGACCAACATGATCGCGACCGACTGGCGGCAGCTCACCCACGCCCTGGCCCTGCAGTCGGTCTCCATCCCGCTCGCCGACCCGCACTTCTGGACCCTGCGCGGATCCGTGCGCGTGGCACAGCTCTGCCACGAGATGGGGCTGACCTGGGGCTGCCACTCCAACAACCACTTCGACATCTCCCTGGCCATGATGGCCCACTGCGGTGCCGCGGCCCCCGGCGACTACAACGCCCTGGACACGCACTGGATCTGGCAGGAGGGCCGGGAGCGCCTCACCGTCGCACCGCCGAGGATCGTCGACGGCGAGGTCGCCGTCACCGACGCCCCCGGGCTCGGCATCCGCCTCGACATGGACCGGCTGCTCGCGGCCCACGCCCTCCACGAGGACCAGAACCTCGGCGCGGGCCGCGACGACGCGACCGGGATGCGCTACCTCGTGGACGGCTGGACCTTCGACGCCAAGCGGCCCTGTCTGGTGCGTTAGGGGGTAGCCGGCGGCTCAGCCCAGCAGGCTCGGGTGCGGCTCGGGCGGGCCGCCCAGCGTGTAGCGCTCGGACCGGGGGCGGGAGCCGTCGATGTCGGTGACCCCGAGCAGCGCACCCATCTCGGCTCCGATCAGTGCCCTGCCGGAGAGGGCCATCAGTTCTTCGGAGGAGTACAGGGCCGCGATCACGCGGCCCGTGAACTGGGGCGACTCCCGCTTCTCGGCCGGCCGGTCCTGCTGGGGCAGGGTGTCCAGGTAGGCGCGGGCGCGCTCGGTGTCGACATGCCCCATCCACAGGGAGACCGCCGCGACGTGGTGCGGCCGCAACTCCTTGGCCATGTCGGCCGCGAGCTTGTCGGCGCCCGCCTTCTGCGCCCCGTACACCGGACTGTGGTGGTACGACACGGCACCGTAGTGGCCGGTGTTGACGATGAGACCGCGGCCGTTCGTGATCAGCAGCGGTGCCGCGTGGTAGCTCGCCACATAGTGCGAGCGCAGTCCGACCGTCAGCAGGTCCGCTGCCTCCAGGGGCCTTTCCCAGAACCCGACCGACGCCGGCGTCCCGACGACTTTGGCGGCGTTGTTGACGAGGATGTCCAGCCGTCCCTGGTCGCGCCGGACGGTGTCGAAGAGGTCCGCCACCGCCTGGTCGTCCCCGTGGTCGACGACCACCGGGACCCCGGTGCCGCCTGCCTTGTCGACCAGGGCCGCGGTCTCCGCGACGGTGCCTCCGTACGGCGAATCGGAGGCCGACCGGCTGCGGCCGGTCACGTAGACGGTCGCCCCATGGCCGCCCAGTGCCTCCGCGATCCCCCGGCCGGCGCCCCGGCTCGCTCCGGTGACGACGGCCACGATCGGCCTGCTGTCCGGTGATGCCATGGTGCTTCTCCTCTTGCTGGACGCGTGTGACCACAGGCGTGGAACACGTAACCGGACACGGTGTCCGCTTACGTTCTGGACGATATGGACACCGTGTCCGGTTGTCAAATAGGATGATTCCCATGAGCACTCCGCCCCTCGATGCCAAGCCGCTGCGAGCGGACGCCCGCCGCAACTACGAGGCACTCGTCGCCGCGGGGCAGAAGGTCTTCAGCCGTGACGGCGCGGACGCCCCCATGGACGACGTCGCCAAGGAGGCCGGGGTGGGGCGCGGCACGCTGTACCGGCACTTCCCCAGCAGGGAGCACCTCTTCGTCGCGCTTATGAAGGACCGCGTCGACCTCCTGGACGCGCAGGCCCGTGAGCTGCTCGACGCGCCCGACGTGTGGCAGGCGGTGGCGCAGTGGCTGCGCCTGTACGACCGAAGCGCTGCCGAGCTCGGCGGGATGAGCATGCGCGTCGGGGCCTGTCTGACCGACGACCGGTCCCCGATGGCCGCGGTGGGTGCCCCGATGAAGGCGAGCTTCGCCCGACTGTGGGCCCGCGCGCAGACAGCGGGCGCCGTACGGGACGACGTCGCGGCGGATGAGGTCCTCGCCCTGATCTCCGCACTTCCCAGGCTCCCGGAGCAGGAGGTCTCCGCGGACACCTTTCTCGACGTCGTGCTCCGGGGCCTGCGCCCTTGGAACGGCTGACACAATGAGGTGTGTCGCCGCCGACAGCCGTGCCTGATCGGCGAGTTGGATTCAGCGACCGTCGGATCCGCCGGCGCGCTGCCTCGGGGACCGTGCCGTGCGGGCGTTGCTCCGCGACCGCCCTCGCCGCTTCGGCCGTCATTCCTGCTGCGGTTTGCCCATGCCTGCGCGGTAGGTGCCGGGGGTGATGCCGACCGTCTGGGCGAAGGTCTGGACGAAGGCGCTGGTTGTCGCCCATCCGCAGGCGTGGGCGGTGTCGGTGACGGCGGCGCCCTCGGCGAGCATGACCATCGCGGTGAAGATCCGGACACGGGTGCGCCACTGGGGGAAGGTCATGCCGAACTCGTCGCGGTACAGGCGGGAGAGGGTGCGCTCGCTGGTGTGCACGCGGGCGGCGAGCTGGGCGAGGGTGCAGGGCTGGTGCAGGTCTTCTTCGACGAGGCGGCAGGCGTCGGCCAGTCGTCGGTCGCGGGCTGCGGGCAGGGCGACGGGCTGGGCTGTCACGCGGCGCAGTCGGTCACGCAGCACTGCTTCGATGTGCCGGGTCTCGGACTGCGTGAGGGTGGTGCCGGCGAGCGCGATGAGCAGTTCGCGCACCAGAGTGTCGACGGCGATGACCGTGGGGCGTTCGGCGTCGAGCAGGGGCGTCCTGCCGTGGGCGGGGAAGCCGACGGTGTGGAAGCGACTCCGGCCGTAGAAGCGGTGTTCGTGCCAGGTGTTCGCCGGAATCCACACGGCCCGGTCGTCGGAGGCGATCCAGGAGCCGTGTTCCGTGGTGATCGCGAGCACGCCCGAGCTGACGTAGATCAGCTGGTGGTCGTCGTGCCGGTGCCGGTCGATGGTCTCGCCGCCACCGAGGAACCGGGTAGTGGTCGGCGCGACGGGCTCATGGCGGATCTGCGACATGGATAGGCAGAATACGGGAAGCGCGCCTGGGGTGTCCCTGTCCATCGTGAGTGTGTGACAACGATCCAGGAAACAAGTACTCCCCGTGAGGCGGATGGTCCGCCCGGACACTGGCGCCGGATGCGGATCTGGGCCGGCGCCCATGCCGTCGACGACTTCTACCAGGGCCTCGTACCCGCAGCGGTCCCCTACTTCGTGCTGCAGCGCGACTTCAGCTACGTGCAGGCTTCGGGGCTGGCACTTGCCGCGACGCTCGGCAGCGCATTGCCGCAGGTGCCGATCGGGCTGCTCGCCGACCGGTTCCGGCTGCGTTGGATGTCGCCGCTGGGGGTCAGCCTGGCGGGTATCGGGGCAGGCCTGTCCGGACTGACGCCCTCCTACCCGCTGGTTTTCGCCCTCCTGCTGATGGCGGGTGTCGGTATCGCGATGTTCCATCCGCCCGCGGGGCGCGACGCACGCCGTGCGGCCGGGGGCAGCGCCACCGCGATGAGCTACTTCGCCGCGGGCGGCAGCGTGGGGTTCTTCGTCGCCCCCGCGCTGGTCACACCGGCCCTGGACACCCTCGGGATGGGCGCGACCGCGCTGTTCGTCCCGCCTGCCGTCCTCATGGGCTTCGTCCTGCTGCGCCACCACCGCACCTCCGATACGGCGGTCAAGAAGGTGCGGCGCCAGGGCAAGGACCGGCCAGGCCGGTTCGCGGCCCTGACCGCCGTCGAGATCGTGCGGTCCACCATCTCGACCGGACTGAACACCTTCATCTCCCTGTACTGGATCCGCCACCTGGAGGCGAGCAGCGGCCTCGGTGGTCTCGCCCTGACACTCGAACTCGGCGGCGGTGTGGCCGGCACGTTGCTCGGCGGGCAGCTGGCGGACCGCATCGGCATGGTGCGCACCGTACAGATCGGCAACGCGGCCATGCTCCCCGCCCTGTGGCTCATGCTGATCTGCGACGACAAATACGTCGCGCTGCCACTCGCGCTGCTGGTCGGCCTGATCTCGAACATCCCGTTCGCCGTCCTGATCAAGCTCGGCCAGGACTACCTGCCCAGCCGGCCCGGGACCGCCGCCGGCGTCACTCTCGGCCTCGCGATGAGCGCCGGCGGACTGTTCATGCCGCTGCTGGGCGTCATCGCGACCCACTACGGTCCCCGAGGCGCACTCGCGGTACTCGCCACCGTGCCGGTGCTCGCGATGGTGCTCTCCGCCTTCTTGCGCGAACCGGTCCAGGACGAACCGGTGCCCGCCGAGGACACACCCCTCACCGCCCCCTGAACATTCCGATCAGACGCGCGCTGTTGCGCCCGGCCCCGGTGCGCGAGCAGCCGTGTACCCGACGAGCCGCGCAGCGACGACTACGCCGCGATGGGAGAGAGGCCGGCCGGCTTCCTCGACCGCCTCGCCGCGGCCTTCGCACCGCAAGGGCACAGGCGCCGACGGCGAAGTCCCCACGGCCCGGACAACGTCCAACTCGCCAGTCACGCACGGCTGTCAGCGGCGATACACCTCATTGTGTCAGCCGTTCTTAGGGGCACGGGACTGGCAGATCTGCAGATCAGTCCATTCAGTCCCAGCCATTCGTTTCCGTCTCTGGCAGCCAATCGTTGCCAACGGGGCATAAGCGCTTGGCGTCCCCGTATGTGCCACTCATCTGTGTTTCCGCTGCGGGGCACCCCAGCGGTCGTTGCCTGGTCGGCGGAATGCTTCTCCTCGAATTCGATGGGGCTGAGGTGGCCGAGCCGTTTCTGGATGCGGCGGGGATTGTTCGAAGCTGTCGACGTACGCAAAGAGCGCGAGGTTCGCCGCGGCCCGGGTGGTGAAGACGCGGCTGCGGATGCACTCGGGTGGTGTCGGCTTCAATAACCCAGGCCGCGTGTTGGCTCCAATGACCCAGACCGCGTGTGGTTATATCGTGACAGCGAAGGTGATGGCGATGGCAACTAGCCCGCCGTCATCGGCCATTTGGCGACACGTGCGCAAGGTCGTATCGGCGCTGTGAACCCCGCATGGTGAGCAGACCCTTATGGGGGAGAAGTGATAGCAGGCCAGTCGGGCGCCGGTCCTCAGTGGCGGCGCGATCACCTAGTCCTCACCTTCTGTTTCAACCCCTGACGCCTCCGATGCGCATGAGGGCAAGAAGGTCAATCGCGGTCGTTCGAGCAGGTCAGGTCTCGGTGCCGGGTGATGGCGGACATCTACTCCACAAGCAAGGGGAACGCGTTTCATGAACGATGGCGACGAAAATGCGCGTGCGGGGCGACCGCTCGGGAAATTGAGTAGGCGACGCCTTCTCCAGGGGACAGCGGGCACTTTCGGTGCCGCTCTGGCATCCGTCGGCATCTATGAGATGATCGACACCATTGCAAAACCGCCGTCCCGGCCCGCTGACACCGACAGTCCGCCCAGTCAGGAACAATATATCCTGCAGAACGAGCAAGTGGTCATGGTCAATGGCTCGGGCGTGAAGAGCAGCGATGGCACGATTGCGGTCCGGGTGCCGGCCCTGCACGATCATGTCATTACCGCAAGGCTGAATGTGTCGGCGAATGCCAAGGCGTTGCAGGAGGCGCAGCACCACCTCGAGTCCGTCCTCCTGGATCTGGAACGCCAATTCCCGCCCACTCCCACAGGAGTGGCCACCACGGTAGCCTGGGGACTTCCCTACTTCCACCACTACGTCCCGACCCTGGGCAAGACGTCGGATTTCTTCAGGGCGGGAACACCTTACCCGGCGTATCTGCCGGTCGATTTGGAGACCTCCAAGACGGAGGGCCGTACTGTATATGCGCTGCAGGAGGCCAGGACGTTCCCCAGCGACCAGCCCCCGCCTGGCTTCGGGTCGGTCCGCTTGGAACAGAACGACGTGGCCGTGCTACTCCGCAGCGACTCGCTCGCCAATATCAAGGCGGCCAGCAACGTCCTCTTCGGGTCTGGAAGCAACCGCGCGGGCAGCCTGTTCACGGTGACGAGCATCCGCCAGGGCTTCTCCGGGGGCGGTTTCTACGGGCAACAGGGTCTGCCGAGCAAGCTGGCGCTGGCAGCTGGCATCCCCGGTGCAAAGTCGATTCCTCGAGAGGCGCAGGGATTCCTCGGCTTCGCCACCACCTTGGATTCGAATATGGGACCTGACGTCATCGCCAATCTGGAGACCCTGCCCGGCCTCACCGATCAGTGGCCCAACGGTTACTTCAAACAGGGCACCACAATGCATCTCTCGCATCTGTTTCAAGACCTGGTGACCTGGTACGAAAAGAACTTCCCTCAGTACGCGGATCGCGTTGAGGCAATGCTCCATCCCGGCCTCTCACCCGCGCCCGCGCCGGGTACGCTCGCCCTCCAACCGCCAGGTCAGAGTGAGGCCGAAGTGGCGCAAGGGGTCCAGCGGTACCACGCGTACGGCCACACCGGGAGCATGTCGGAGGTGGACAGCACCACATCGCCGAAGACCAGCAACTACGGAAAGGCCTACCCCACGGGGACGACCATCCCCGTGCGCGGCGATTTCGATACGCTGGACAATCCATTCCACTACACATCCGACCCGACGGCAGACCACTACAGCAAGAAGCGGGCCGCCGGATTGCACTTCATTCAGTTCCAGCCGACGACGGCAATCTTCAATCGCGTGCGGCTCTCGATGGACGGCCACTATTCCGACAGGACACTCCCTGTCGCACCGCGCAGCCCCCACGCCGGTATCAACTCGGTCCTGCACACGACCCACCGGCAGAACTATCTGGTCCCACCACGTCGCCATCGCTCCTTCCCGCTCGCCGAGTTCCTTGCCTGACACGAGCCGCGCGCCGCGCCTCAAGAGCTCGCGACACGATCTTGTTGAGGTGCCCAGGTTGGGCGTGAGCGACGTCGTCATTCGGCCGTTCGGGAAGGGTGAGCTCTCGGCCGTGGTTCGTGGACGACGACTTGTGGGTGCTGATCGAGCCGCTGCTGCCGTCCTGGCCCCGCCCATTCCGACCGGTGAACGCACCACCAGCAGTCGCAGCGCGGCCGTGTGGTCCTGCGCCGGGGCGAGCGCCTCTGACGATGCCGACGGCGGCGCCGATGTCCTCCAGGCCGACCGAGGCGTAGCCGCGTTCGGCGAACGGTTTGGTCGCCACGGCCGGCAGGGCCTCCTGGCGGGAGCGGTGCGTCAACGCCTTCCCACCGCCCGGGCGTTCGCCGACGTACTCCCCGAGGTCGAAGGGAGGTCCGCCGTCGCGACGCTGCGTATGAGGCTCGCGATGAGGCCCGGGCAGCCGGGCGAGGGCGGCTCCGCATGCTGGGAATAGCGGGGTCAGGCGTGAGTAGGAGCCCGCGCGAGTTGATGGAGCGGGGTGCAGGAGGGGATCTGGGCCACTGAGGGCTGTGGGGCTTGGTCGGTAGCGTTGTGCGTGGACGCAGCGGTACTCCTCACAACTCCTCACACGCTCGGCGAGTCCATACGGGAGGGCCCGGCATCGCCCCCGCTCGGTCCGGCCGGGAATGCTGCGCCTGTCCTGGCCGGCCTGATCCCGAAGACACCCTCGGCGGGTGCCCTCGGGAACGGTCTGCCGTCAGGCGCCCTGTACGGCCGACGCCTTCTCGCCGGCGGTGTGTCCCGCCGCCCGGAGCGTCGGCTGCCGCCGGGGCGTGCGCAGCAGGACCACCGCGACCAGCGCGGCCAGCAGGGTGAGGCTCCCCGCTGTGATCAGGCACAGCCGCATCCCGTCCAGGAAGGAGTCGCCGAGCGCCCCCAGCGCCTGCCCGGTCTGTGCTCCGAGGTCCAGCTCGGCGACCGCGCCGAGACCGTCCGCCTGCGCGGCCGAGACGACACGGTCCTGCGTCGCGCCGGTGACCCCCGCGTCGGTGAGGTGACCGGGCAGCGCGTCGAGCGCCCGGGTGGTGAGCAGCGCGCCCAGTACGGCCGGGCCGAGGGCACCGCCGACCTGCCGGAACGCGTTGTTGCCCGCAGCGGCCATGCCGGCCAGGTGGTGCGGCACGGAGGCCACCGCGGTGGCCGTCATGGGGGTCATGACGAAGCCCATGCCCAGGCCCAGCAGCGCGAGCCGCCAGGCGGCCGAGGCGAAGGAGGTGTCGGCGGCCAGCCCGGTCAGCGCGAACTGGGCGGCGGCGACGAGGAGCAGCCCGCCGGTGATCATCACGCGGGCGGACACGCGGTGCATCAGCCGCCCGGCGGGACCGCCTACCAGCAGGGACGAACCGGTGACCACCAGCAGGCGCCACCCCGCGTCCAGGGTGTCCAGCCGCTGCACCATGCCGAAGTAGAGGCTGAGGACGAAGAAGAACCCGATCAGCGCCAGGAAGCTGATCATCGCGACCAGTGTGGTGGCGGTGAAGGCGGGGCTGCGGAACAGGCTCAGGTCCAGCATCGGGCTGTCGCTGCGCCGTTCCACCAGGACGAAGGCGGCACCGGCGGCCATGGCGGTGAACAGTGCCACCATCACCCTGGCGTCGGTGAACGAGTCGGCGCCGCCCTCGATCACGCCGTAGACCAGCGCGGTGATCGCGAGCGTGGCGGTGAGCTGGCCGGGCCAGTCCAGCCGACGGCCGTGCGGAGCCCGGGAGTCGGTCAGCTGTCGGGCCGCGACGGCGACGGAGAGCAGCGCGACCGGGACGGCCGGCAGGTAGATCCAGCGCCAGGAGAAGTGCGCGACCACCACACCGGCGATCACCGGACCGACCGCCAGGGCCGCCATCAGGCACGTCGCCCATATGCCGATGTACTTCCCGCGCTCGCGGTGGTCCGGCACCACGTGGCTGATCAGCGCCAGCGTGGTCGGCAGCAGCGCGGCCGCGCCGACGCCGGCCAGCGCCTGCCCGGCCCAGACGACCTCGACGGAGTGCGCGCACAGGGCGGTGACGGCGCCCGCCGCCGAGAAGAGCAGGCCGGCCTGGAAGACCTTCTTGCGCCCGTGGACATCCCCGAAGACGCCCGCGGTCAGGATGAACGCGGCCATCGGCAGCACGAACGCGTCCTGCACCCACGACAGTTGGGCCGTCGAGGCGTTCAACGCCCCCTGCAGGGCCGGCAGGCTCACGGCGACGGTGGTGACAGGAAGGTAGGCGACGAAGACGCCCAGGCAGGCCATGACGATCGTGGCCGCCCGCCGCTCGACCGGCGCGCTCGCCGGTGTCGTGACGTTCACGGAGATACTCCTTCGCGGTGCACCGCACCGCGGTCGAGGCCCCGGCGAACCCGGCGGCCTGTGTCGTACGGACTTCCGGTGGGAAACCCGCCGCCACAGCATCCGGTCCCGCTTGCGCGACTACCAACCAACCACCTCTCCAGCAGCAGAATCCTCCAGATCGCTCGGGCGTGGTGGCACACTTCCATCATGCTCGACGACGTGGACAGAAAGATCCTCCGTGCTCTGCAGTGCGCGCCCCGGCTGCCCTTCCGCCGGATCGGCGAGGTGGCGGGCGTCTCCGAGCAGACCGCCGCCCGCCGCTACCAGGCGTTGCGCCGCAGCGGCGCGCTCCGGGTGGTGGGCCTGGTCAACCGGCGGGTGTACGGCGCCGCGGAGTGGGTCGCGCGCATCCGCTGCCGCCCCGACCGGGTCGCCCCGCTCGCCGAGGCCCTCGCCCGCCGCCCCGACATCTCCTGGGCCCATCTGGCCTCGGGCGGCTCGGAGATCATCTGCATCATCCGCGCACCGCTCGACATGCCCCGCGAGGACGTGCTGCTCCGGCAACTGCCGAGGTCCGCCTCGGTCCTGGACGTCAGCATCGACCTGATCATCCACAACTACGACGCTCCCGGCACCGCCGGCTGGACCGGCTACGGCGACAACCTCGACCCCGAGCAGGTCCGGCGGCTGACCTCGGAGCGGCCGCCACTCACCCCCGGGCCCCCGCTCGCGCCGACCGACGAGGACGCCCCGCTGCTGGACGCCCTGGCCCAGGACGGCCGTACCACCCACACCCGGCTCGCCGAACTCACCGGCTGGTCCCTGTCCCGGGTGGCCAGGCGGCTGGAGTCGCTGGAGAGCGCCGGCACCCTCGAGTACGAGGTGGAGTTGCTCCCGGAGCGACTGGGCCACTGGCTGCACGCCGTCCTGTGGCTGCGGGTGGCCCCCGCCCGCCTCGAACTGGTCGGTGCGGAGGCCGCCCGGCACGACGAGGTCCCCTTCGTCGGGGCCATCAGCGGCGAGCACAACCTGATGGTCACCGTCATCGCCCGCGATCCCGAGGACTTCTACCGCTTTCTGACCACCCGGATCGCCGCGACCCCGGGCATCGACGGCTATGGCGTCAGCATCAGCGTCCACCACCTGAAGAAGGCGGCCTCCCTCATCTCCCGGGGCCGGCTGGTGCCCGCGTCCTCCGTCTAGACGGAGTCCCCGGAGACCACGGCGGACACGGGAAGCCGCCGGACCCCGTGCATCAGCAGGCCCGGTGCCCACTCCAGGTCGGCCTCCGGCACGGCCAGGGCGAGACTCTCCACGCGCTGGACGAACACGGTGATCGCGACCTCGGCCTCCATCCGCGCCAGCGGAGCGCCCAGGCAGTGGTGGACGCCGTGCCCGAAGGCGAGATGGCCGCCGGCCGGACGCCCGAGGCGGAAGGTGTCCGGCTCCTCGAACCGGGCCGGGTCCCGGTTCGCCGCCGCCAGGGAGACCAGCAGCATGTCCCCTCGCCGCACCGGCACCTCCCCGGCCCGCATGTCCTCGGTGGCGAACCGTTCGGTGGCGGTCACCACCGGACTGTCCAGGCGGAGGAACTCCTCCGTCGCCGTGGGGATCAGACCGGGATCGGCGCGCAGGGTCCGCAGCAGGTCCGGCTGCCGGGCCAGGCCGAGCAGTACGGTGCTGATCAGGTTCGCGGTCGTCTCGTACCCGGCGATCAGGAGCAGGAAGGCCATGCCGATCAGCTCCGGATCGGTGAGCCGGTCCTCGTCGGTGTCGACGGCCAGCGCGCTCAGCAGATCAGGTCCTGGGTCGGCCCGCTTGTCCGCGATCAGTTCCGCGAGGTACCCGCTCAGCCATACGTAGGCCTCCTCCCGGTCCGAACCGGCGACCGGCGCCACGACCTGCTCGGAGGCCCAGCTGAACCGGTCCTGGTCCGACAGTGGCACGCCGAGCAGCTCGCAGATCACGGAGATGGGGACGCGGGTGGCGAAGCCGTCGACCAACTCCGGTGTCTCCTGGGCCAGTACGGCCTCCATCGCCTGGGACGCGATCTCCCGGGTCCGCGGCCGCAGGGCCTCGACGCGCTGCGGTGTGAAGGCGCGCGCCACCACCTTGCGCAGCCGGGTGTGGTCGGGCGGGTCCACGGTCAGCATGTAGTCGACCCCGACCTCGTCCCGTACCCCGCTCATCAGCCAGCCGGGCTCAAGGCCCGCGCGCTCGCTCCGCTTGGACACCCGCGGATCGGTGAGCACCTCGCGGGCCGCGTCGTACCCGGTGACGAGCAACTGC
Organism: Streptomyces sp. NPDC048417; assembly: GCF_040651615.1. Taxonomy (NCBI): domain Bacteria; kingdom Bacillati; phylum Actinomycetota; class Actinomycetes; order Kitasatosporales; family Streptomycetaceae; genus Streptomyces; species Streptomyces sp. NPDC048417. Next base: position 186,852 of record NZ_JBEZKI010000004.1, read on the forward strand.
GGCGGAGCGCCGTCCGGTTCGCAGCGGTGTGCGGACGCGGAGTCCGTGAGCTTCCGCAGTACCGCATGCGGGTCCGCCTGGAACGCGGGCCCCTCCAGGACGGCTCGCAGCCGGCCGCCCGGGGTGTGTGTGGTCATCGACTTCTCCCGCCCGAACAAATTGCTTTCGTCGGCAAGCATTATGTTCAAGCGGGAGCGTGTCAAGGAACGTTGGGAATGACTGACGGTCAGAAACTGACCCTCGTACCGCCGTCGACCGTCATCATGGACCCCGTGACATAGGACGCGGCGGGCGACAGCAGGAACGCGGCGGTGCGGCCGAACTCCTCCGGAGTGCCGAGACGGCGCAGCGGGATGCCCGCGGCGGTGCGGTCGGCGTCGCCGGTGATCGACTGGAGTTCGAGGGCGCGGTCGGTCCCGATATGGGCCGGCACCAGACCGAGCACCCGCACGCCCCGGGGGCCGAGTTCCCCCGCGAGGGTCTTCGCGTAACCGGCCAGCGCGGGGCGCAGGGCGTTGGAGGTGGCGAGGCCGGGGATCGGTTCGTACACCGAGGTGGACAGGACGAAACCGATCACCCCGCCCTCGCCGAGCTGCGCGGCGACGGCCCGCGACAGCCGCACCGCGCCCAGGAAGCCCGACTCGAAGGCCGTACGCCACTGTTCGTCGTCGATGGCGTCCGTGGTGCCCGTCGGCGGGCCGCCGACGCTGATGAGCACGCCGTCCAGCCCCTTGAACGCCCCGTGTGCCGAGGCGATCAGCCGCTCCGGGGTCCCGGGGTCGGCGTTGTCGGCGACGACACCGACGGCCTGCCCGGGGCCGCCGAGCTCCGCCTCGGCCGCGGCCAGCGAGTGCGTGCTGCGCCCGCTGACCACCACCTTCGCTCCGCCGGCGGTCAGTTCACGGGCGGCGGCCAGACCGAGGCCGCGGGTGCCGCCCGTGACGATGTAGACGCGGTCCTTGAGTCCGAGATCCATCACTGCTCCCGTTACAGCATCGCCTTCTGGGGCTGGGTGGCCACCACGATGACGGTGGTGGTGTCCGCGGCCAGCGCCGCCTTGAACTCGCGTTGCAGGTCCTCGGTCGTGGCGACGTCAACCGCGCGGCAGCCGAAGCCGCCGGCCAGCGCGGCGATGTCGAGCCCGGGCAGGTCGAGCCCGGGGACGCCCGGGGTCTCCTCCAGCACGGCGAACGACTTGAGGATGGAGTACTCCTGGTTGCGCATCACGACGTAGACGATGGGCAGCCGGTGCTGCGCCGCCGTCCAGATGGCCTGCACCGAGTACTGGAAGGAACCGTCGCCGATCAGTCCCACGACCGGCCGGGCCACGCCCCGCTGCCGGTCGGCCAGGGCGACGCCGACGGCCGCCGGTGTACCCCAGCCGATGCCGCCGCTGGCCGTGGCGAAGAAGGAACCGGTCCGGGTGGTGGGCAGCCACTCGATCTGCTGGGCCATGGTGGACGTCGACTCGTTGACGATGACCGCGTCGGCGGGCTTGACGCTGCTCAGCGCGGCATAGACCTCCGGCGGGGTCAGCGGGCTGTTCGGTGCCTCCGGGAGCACCCGGGGACGCTCCATCGGCTGCGGAGCGGTCCGGGCGGTGCCCTCCTCGACCGCGCCCAGGAGCTGCTCGATCGCCGCCCTGGGGTCGCCCAGCAGGCTGTCGCCCACGCGCGCGGCCGCGGCGACGTCGGGGTTGCCGGTGATCTGGAGCAGCTCGGTGCCGTCCGGCAGGTAGGAGCCCGGGACGTAGGGGTAGTAGCGGAAGACCTCCGCGCCGATCACGACCACCAGGTCGTGTCCCTCCAGCCGGTCGCTGATGGTCTTCACCGACATGCCGAGCGGCCCGCGGAAGAGGGGGTGGTCCTCGGGGAAGGAGGCACGGTCGAGCAGCGGGGCGCCGTAGACGGCCGCGCGCAGTTTCTCCGCGAGGGCGACGGCCACGTCCCAGCCGCCGGCGCGGTCCACCTCCGGTCCGAAGACCAGCGCGGGACGGCTGCTGGCGGAGATGCGGTCGGCGAACGCACGGAGCCGGTCCGGGTCGGGCAGCATCCGGTGGCTGAAGGTCCGCATACGGGTGAAGCCGGACAGCGGCCGCTTCCAGTCGTCCATCGGGATGGACAGGTAGACCGGCCCGGCGGGCGGCTGCAGCGCCGTGGCGTAGGCCCGCAGGAACGCCTCCGGGACGTCCTCCGCACGGGCGGGTTCGTACGCCCATTTCACCCATGGCTTGGGCAGCGTGGTGGCCTCGCGGTTGCCCAGATAGGGCTCGCCGATCACCAGTTCGCGGTGCTGCTGCCCCGAGGTGACGATCAGCGGGGTGTTGCCGTGGTAGGCGGCGACCAGGTTGCCGACGGCATTGCCCAGCCCGGCCGAGGAGTGCACGTTGACCAGCGCGGGTCGGCCGGTCACCTGGGCGAAGGTGTCGGCCATGGCGATGACGGAGGCCTCCTGCAGGGCCAGTACGTAGGTGAAGTCCTCGGGGAACTCCTGCAGGAACGTCTGCTCGGTCGACCCCGGATTACCGAAGACGGTGGTCAGTTCGAGAGAACGCAGCAGATCGTAGGTCACGGTTCGGACGGTGGCTTGTTGGGTCATGGCAACCTGCCAGCTTTCGTGCCGGTTCCGGTGGGGGGATGATCCACCTCATCCTGACCCAGGCATGGCCGCCGCGCATTCCGTCCGATGACTGACGCGCCTGCTGATACGACGACTGCTTGCCGCCCACGGAGCGCCGGCCGCCTCCCGCAGTTCCGGCCTCAGTCGGATGACCGAAGGCGGAACCCGGCGGCCGGGCGGACCCTGGGGTCAGCCGTCGGGTGCGATGAACACCTTCATGACCTCGGCGGAGCGGAGGGCGTCGATGGCGCGCAGTGCTTCCCCGACCGGGGCGATCTCCGTGGTGAGGTCGTCGACCCGGACGGCGCCGCGGGCGAGCAGATCGATGGCGTCGTCGAACTCGGAGCCGTACACGAAGGATCCGCGGATGGTGATCTCCTTGAGCAGTACGACATCGGGGTCGAAGCCGCCGCCGGGCCCCCCGCCCACGTTGACCAGCACCCCACCGGGGGTCAGCAGCCGCATGGCCTCCGCCCGCGCCGCCGGGTTGCCCGAGCACTCGAACACCACGTCCACCGAGGACTCGGCGAGTTCGGCGCCGGATTCGGCCGGGCTCAGCGTCAGATCGGCGCCCGAGGCCGGGCCGAAGCGGCGGCGCTTCGGGGCCGGTTCCACGAGGACGATCCGGCCCGCGCCCCGGTGGGCGGCGATACGGCAGGCCAGCTGCCCGATCGGGCCGCCGCCGAACACCGCGACCGTGGCCCCCTTCAGATCGCCGGCCAGCACCGCCGCGCGCAGGGCCGTGGCCGTCGGCTCGACCCAGGCCGCCTCCAGGCGGCCCATCGACGCGGGCAGCGCCCGCAAGGTACCCGGGAAGACGGCCATCTGCCGGGCGAGGGCGCCGTCCGTCTGGAGCCCGAGCGCGGTCTCCATCGTGGCCTGCCGGCAGAAGTTGGGGCGCCCCGAGAGGCAGTACCGGCACCGGCCGCACACGTTGCCGTTCGGGTTGACGGCGACCCGCTGGCCCACCTCCCAGCCCTCGACCGCGTTCCCGACGCGGCTGATCCGGCCCGACGGCTCGTGCCCCATGACGAATCCGCCGCGGTAGACCTGCGGCATCTGCGGCGCATGCAGGTCGGTGCCGCAGATGCCGCACAGGTCGACCTCCACGATCACCTGATCGGGACGGAGCCCGGGCTCGGGCCTCGACTCCAGCACGATCTTCCGGTCCACACCCAGGACCACTGCTTCCATCACGGCCCTCGCCGCCCTTCCGCCGTTGCCGTGAGCGATTCCGCCCCCGTCCGATGAGGAGCCGAAATGCCCGTCTACACCTGCACCGCAGCACAGGGAACCCTGACAAGTGAGTCGAAGGCCGCGCTGGCTGCCGAGATCACCCGGATCCACGCGGCGGTCAACCATGTGCCACCGGCCTACGTCAACGTGATCTTCTCCGAGCCGCCGCCGGACAGCGTCTTCGCCGGCGGGGTGCCGGGGGCCCCGCTGATCATCAGCGGCTGGGTCCGGCGCGGGCATCCGCAGGAGGAGGCGACCCGGCTGGCGCTGGACCTGTCCGCCGCGGCCGCCCGCGTCACCGGGGTGGCGGAGAGCCACGTCATGGTGGTGCTGGAGGACAGCCCCGCCAGGTCCGCCGTCGAAGGCGGCCAGGTGCTGCCCGAACCGGGCACGGAGCAGGAGTGGCTGGCCCGCCGCGGCGAGGCCTGACAACGGACGGCCGTGCTCCGTGGCCCGGCCGTGTGTCGACGGCACCCCCACCGCCGGCACGCGGCCGTCCGTGTCGCCGCCCCTTACGCGGCCGTGAAGCGCGCGGTGACGGAGGCGACCCGCTTGCCCTGGTACTCGGCGGCGCTACGGGCGGTGTCGTCGACCGGGATCGCACCCTGGCCGTTGACGTGGCTGGTGCCGTAGGGGTTGCCGTCGACGAACTTGACCGGGTCGGTGTAGCCGGGGGTCACCAGGATGCCGCCGAAGTGGTGGACGGAGTTGTAGAGCGCGAGCAGCGTGGACTCCTGGCCGCCGTGCGCGGTGGCCGTGGCGGTGAAGCCGCTGTAGACCTTGTCGGCCAGCTTGCCCTGCGCCCACAGGCCGCCGAGCGTGTCGATGAACTGCTTCAGCTGGCTGGCGATGTTGCCGAACCGGGTGGGGGTGCCGAAGACCACGGCGTCCGCCCACTCGATGTCGGCCGCGGTGGCGACCGGGATGTCCTTGGTGGCCGCGGCATGCGCCGACCAGGCGTCGTTGCTCGCGATGGCCTCCTCGGGCGCCAGCTCGGACACGCGCAGCAGCCGTACCTCCGCGCCCTCCTTGCGGGCGCCGTCGGCCACGGCCTCCGCCAGCTCGTGGACGGTACCGGTGGACGAGTAGTAAACGACGGCGACCTTGGGAGCCATGGGGAATTCCTCTCGCTGTGCTGTGGTCTCGGCGGCGGACGCCGCCTTGCTTCCGGCGGCCGGAGCCGCCTCGGTCTCGACGGCGGAAGCCGTCGTGGCGCCGGCGGCGGGAGCCGTCGGGCCGGGGTCGGGATGGGCGGTGGCGGACAGGGAGAGCCGCAGATGACGTGCCGCGACCCCCTTCGCCGCGGTCAGCCCGTGGCGGTAGCGGTCGACGGTCGCGGAGGCCGAGATCTTCAGTGAGCCGTTCTCGACGGACAACGCGTCCACCGTCAGCTCGACCGGCGCGCGGAGACCGCGGACGGTGAGGTGGCCCTGGACGACCCAGACGCCGGCCGTACCCCGGCTCACGCCGGTCGACTCGAACCGGATCCCGGGGTGGCGCTCCGCGTGCAGAAAGGCGGGGGAGCGCACGTGATCGTCCCGGCGCGGGGTCCCGGTGTGGAAACTGCCCGCGTCGACGACGGCGGTCACGGCCGACTCGGTGACCGGCTCGGCGATCGTGATGCTCGCCGACTCCACCCGGAAGGTGCCGTTCACCTTGCCCAGGCCGAACATGTGCCGCGTGCTGAAGCCGATGGACGACCGCTCCGGATCGACCGTGTAGGTCCCCGCGGGGGGCAATTCGACGCTCATGCCCTTCTGGCCTCTCGGTTGGCGTCGCGCGGCTGGTCCGCTACGGCGCTGTTGCTTGCCTTGGCAAGTATCTTTGCCTCACTCGAAATGCTTTGTCAAGCAAGTAATGATGTGCTTCAGTGGTAGCACCGGGACGCTACGGAAGGGAGGCCGGTACATGTCCGCACAGTCACCCGAGCCCGTCTGCCCGCTGAACACCGACGAGGACCGACTCTGGCGCGCACTGCAGAGGATGCTGGTCGCTCTGCCGCGGGCGCTCGACGAGGACCTGCTGTGCGCCACGGGCCTGTCGCTCACGCAGTACATCGTCCTGGCGCAGCTGTCCGAGGCTGAGGACAACAGCATGCGGATGACCGAACTGGCCTCGGCGGCGGCCCTGTCCGCGAGCCGTATCACCCGGGTGGTGGAGAACCTGCGCGACCAGGGCCTGGTGACCAAGCGGCGCCACTGCACGGACGCCCGCGGATACGTCACCGAACTCACCGAGGCCGGCCGGCAGCGGCTGCTCGGTGCCTACCCGGCGCATCTCACCAGCGCTCGCAGACGTGTCATGGACCAACTCGATCCCGCTCTGGTCCGGCGGCTGGCCGAGCAGATGGGGTCGGTGGCCCAGCCGCTCCACTCCCCGTGCGAACGGGGTACGGGACGGAAGGGGAGCCCCGCGGACCGGGAGGGCACCGCGGTCGAGGACCCCCCGGGGTACCCGGCAGCAGCCTCCGGCTACCGGGAAGCAGTCATTTGACCCAAGCCGGGATCGCGTAGCTGCGCAGAGCATGGGCCCGTTCCGGCTGGACCCATGCTCTCTGGAGGCACCCTTGCTGAAGGGCTACACCTACCCACTGTCGCCGCGCGGAGAGGCGAACCTCGCCCCCGCTCCGCCGTGGCACTACGCCGGTGACATCGTCGGCGTCGAGTTCTGGACGGATCCGGCGGCCGCCGCGGCGACCCTCCCCGAGGGGCTGACCCCCGACACCGAGTCCGACGGGCGTGTGGTGGCGCTCTTCGTGGACTGGCAGTTCTCCGCCGGGAACGAGGAGTACCTCGACCCGGTACGCAGCCAGTACCGCGAGTTCATGCTGCTGGTGGACGCCCGGTTCGGCGCCGAGCCGGTGTCGTGGTGCCCCTACATCTACGTGGACAACGACCTCGCCATGGCCCGCGGCTGGGTGCAGGGCTTCCCGAAGAAGCTGGGCTCGGTCGCCCAGACCCGGGTCTTCGCGTCCCCCGGCAAGGCGTCACCGTCCCTCGCGGCCGGCGGCAGGTTCGGCGCGTCCCTGTCGGCGGCCGGGCACACTCTCGCCGAGGCCGGGGTGACCCTGGAGCGCCCGGCGGACGACCCCGCGAGCCTGTTCCGGCCCACGGTCAACCTCCGGCACTTCCCGACGCTGACCGCCGGGCACTACGACAAGCCCGCCGTCCACGAGCTGGTCATGGCCGAGTTCGGCGACCAGGCGCTCGCCGACGTCTGGGTCGGCTCCGGCGACATCAGCCTGTTCGAGGCCCGCGGCGAGGAACTCGCGGACCTGGCCCCGGTGCGCACCGGCACCGGCTTCCGCGCCTCGATGTCGTACACCGTGACCGAAGTGCACCGGCTCGGCGAGTAGCGGAACGGGACCGGGACAGCCCCCTCCGACCGCCGTAACGAAAGGAAGCTGATGCACACCATCGCCGACCTCATCGTCGAGGGCCTGCGCAACGCGGGTGTCTCCCGGGTTCACGGCCTGCCCGGCGACTCGCTCAACGGACTGACCGACGCCCTGCGCAGAAACCCGTCGGTGACCTGGGAGCACTACCGGCACGAAGAGGCGGCCGCGTTCGCCGCCGCCGGCGAGGCGGCGGTCACCGGCTCGCTCGCCGTCTGCGCCGGCAGCTGCGGACCGGGCAACCTCCACCTGATCAACGGGCTGTTCGAAGCACACCGCAGCCGGGTCCCCGTCCTCGCGATCGCCGCACACATCCCCGGCGCGGAGATCGGCACCGGCTACTTCCAGGAGACCCACCCCCAGGAGCTGTTCCGGGAGTGCAGCGACTTCTGCGAACTGGCCTCCACACCCGAGCAGTTCCCCTATCTCCTCGACATCGCGCTGCGGACCGCCGTCGAGCGCAGCGGGGTGTCCGTGCTGGTGGTCCCGGGCGATGTGCTCCAGCACCGGCTCGACCATCCGCGCAAGGCCGCCACCGTACGGCCCACCACACCGGTGGTGCGCCCCGCCGACGCGGAGATCGAGCAGGCCGCGGTCCTCCTGAACCGGGCCGAGCGGATCACCGTCCTCGCCGGCGCGGGCTGCGCCGGCGCCCACGACCAACTCGTCCGGCTCGCTGGGGCGTTGCAGGCCCCGGTCGTGCACACCCTGCGCGGCAAGGAGCACGTGGAGTACGACAACCCGTACGACGTGGGCATGACCGGACTGCTCGGCTTCACCTCCGGCTACCGCGCGATGGAACAGTGCGACACGCTCCTGATGCTCGGCACGGACTTCCCGTACCGGCAGTTCCTGCCGGAGCACGCCACCGTCGTGCAGGTGGATGTCCGCGGCGAGCAGATCGGCCGGCGCACCCGGGTGGACCTGGCCCTGGTCGGCACCGTACGGGACACCGCCGAGGCCCTGCTCCCCAAGCTCGCGCCGCGGACCGACTCCAGGCACCTGGACGCGATGCGTGACCACTACGGCAAGGCCCGCACCCAACTGGACCGGCTCGCCGTCGACGACCACAACCGCACCCCGATCCACCCGCAGTACCTGACCCGGGTCGTCGACGAACTCGCCAGTGACGACGCGGTGTTCATCCCGGACGTCGGCTCCCCGGTGATCTGGGCCGCGCGCTACGTGACGATGAACGGCCGCCGCCGGCTGATCGGTTCGTTCACCCACGGCAGCATGGCGAACGCGCTGCCCCAGGCGATCGGCGCCCAGGCCGCCTGTCCGGACCGGCAGGTGATCGCGCTGTCCGGGGACGGCGGGCTGGCCATGATGCTCGGCGATCTGATCACCCTGAAGCAGCAGCGGCACCCGGTGAAGATCGTGGTCTTCAACAACGGAGCCCTCGGCTTCGTGGAACTGGAGATGAAGGCCGAGGGCATGGTGAACTTCGGCACCGACCTCGACAACCCGAACTTCGCGGACGTCGCCGAGTCCCTGGGCATCCACGGCACCAGGGTGGAGCACCCGGCCGACCTCGCCGACGCGCTGCGCACCGCGTTCGCCCACCCCGGGCCGGCCCTGGTGGAGGTGATGACCGCCCGGCAGGAGCTGTCCGTCCCGCCGACGATCACCTTCGACCAGGCCAGGGGCTTCGCCCTGTACGCCGCCCGCACCGTGCTGTCGGGACGCGGCGACGAACTCCTGGAACTGGCCCGCACGAACGTGGTGCGGCACCTGTCTTCCTAGGAGACGCCCAGGGAACCGGGGTCCGGGAATCCGATCAGGCTCATCACGGCCTGCCGGATGCCCTCCAGGTCGTACTCGCCCAGCGGGATCCCCGAGGCGCGGGAGTGCTTGGTGACCCCGACGAACGCGCCGAACGCCATCGACAGCAGCACCTGCGGATCACCGGCGCGGGCGGCACCGGCCGTCTGCGCCGCCCGCAGGATCTCCACCAGCTCGGCGTTGAGCCGGTTGACGACCTCGTACGCCTGCGGCCGCAGATACGAGCCGTGCACCTGGTGTTCCAGGAACGAGAACGCCTGCGGATAGGCCATGGCGAACGCCACCTGATGCCGCCAGACCAGCCCGATCGCGGTCACCGGGTCGGCCGCGCGCACGGCGTCGGTGACCACGGCGTCGGCGAACGCCGCCTTCGCCTCGGTGAAGACCGCCTCGCCCAGCGCCTGCTTGTTGGGGAAGTAGCGGTAGATCGTGCCCACCGCGACCCCGGCCCGGGTGGCGATCTCGGGCACGTTGGTGCCGTCCCAGGTGCGCTCGTCGAACAGCTCCAGCGCGGCATCCATGACTTTCCGGCGCAGTGGGGTCTGGTCGTCGCTGGTCACGGAGGGCGGCATCGTCACGAACGAAACTTCGTTCAACGACTCGATCTTGTCAAGGTGAAGAGGGTAGGTTATGGAGTGAATGAAAATTCATTCACTGTCGCTCATCTACTGAGTCATGAGGAGTGCGCCGATGAAGCGTTACGGGCACTGGATCGCGGGCGCCGAAACCGACCCGGCGGCGGGCGGTTGGCTGCCGTCCACAACTCCCGGGGGAGAGGAGGTCGCGCACGAGATCGCGCTCGGTGACGCCACCGACGTGGAGCGGGCCGTCCAGGCCGCGGCCGGGGCGGTCGACGGCTGGTGGAACCGGCAGCCCGTCGAGCGGGGCCGGGTCCTCGCGGCCGTCGCGGAGCGGCTGCGCGACGAGGCCGCCGGGCTCGCGGAGCTGGAGTCGGCCGAGACCGGCAAGCCCGCCTGGCAGACCCCGCTGGAGGTGGCGGGCGCCGCCAACTTCTTCGAGTTCTACGCCGGCCTGGTCAACCTGCCCGGCGGTGAGGTGGTGAACATAGGGCCGTCCTTCCACGCGTACACCCGGCGCGAGCCGCTCGGCGTGGTCGGTGTCATCACCCCGTGGAACGCGCCCCTGAACCAGGCGGCCCGCTCCATCGCCCCGGCCCTCGCGGCCGGCAACGCCGTGGTGGCCAAGCCGTCCGAGTTCACCTCGGCGACCACGCTCCGACTGGCCCGGATCGCCACCGAATGCGGCCTGCCCGACGGGGTACTGAACGTCGTCACCGGCACCGGGGACACCGTGGGAGCGGCGCTCGTCGGCCATCCGAAGGTCCGCAAGGTGGCGTTCACCGGCTCGGTCCGCGCCGCCCGTGAGATCGGCCGGATCGCCGCCGACCGGATCATCCCGCTCACGCTGGAGCTGGGCGGGAAGTCCCCCAACATCGTCTTCGCGGACGCCGACCTGGCCAAGGCCGCCCAGGGCGCCGTCGAGGCGTTCCTGCCCAACGGCGGCCAGTCCTGCATGGCGGGCACCCGGCTGCTGGTCGACGCCCGGATCCACGACGACTTCGTGGCGGCCGTCCGGGCCGTGCTCACGCACATCACGCCGGGGGAGACCTACGGACCGGCGATCACCCGCGCCCAATACGACAAGGTCAACGAGTACTTCAAGATCGCCGAGCAGGACGGCGCCACCCTGCTCGCAGGCGGCCGGCCGACCGGGGAGGGCTGGGTCTTCGAGCCGACCGTCTACACGGACGTCACCCCGGACATGCGGATCGCCCGCGAGGAGATCTTCGGGCCGGTCCTCGCCGTCCTGCGCTTCGAGGACGAGGACGAGGCGGTGGCCATCGCCAACGACTCCGACTACGGCCTGGCCGCCGCCGTCTGGACCGCCGACGTGACCCGCGCCCACCGGGTGGCCGCCCGTCTGGAGGCCGGGCAGGTCTACGTCAACGCCTACCCGCCCGGCATGATGGTCGAGGGCCCGTTCGGCGGCTACAAGAACAGCGGATACGGCCGCGAGAAGAGCCTGGAGGCGCTGCACCACTACACCCAGACCAAGTTCGTCGCCGTACGCCTCCAGGAGGACCAGCAGGTGTGGTGACCCGGCGGCCGGACGGCCGCCCGCGAACGGACGGCCGCCCGCGAACGGACGGTCGTCCGGCACCCGGTCGCACCGGTGGGGCGGCGGTGGTCGCGCGGACCGAACCCGCCCTGCTGCGCGTCGGCCGCACGCGCTCTGGAACCATCCCCTCCGAAAGCGACGAAAGGCGGTCACCGATGGCCATGAAGTTCCACGAAGAGCACAGGCGGGGCCCGGACTTCGCCCAGCTTCTCCTCGCCAGCCACGAGCGGTTGACCGGCACCCCCTTGTGCCCCTCGGTGTTCCCGGACGCCGACGAGGCGGCGCGCTGGCTCTACGAGTCCGCGCCCTTCGGGCTGCTCGCCCACGATGCCGGTCCGGATCCCGTCTTCGTCTACGCGAACAGGACCGCCCAGAAGTGCTTCGAGTACGGCTGGGAGGAGTTCGTCCGGCTTCCGTCCCGGCTGTCCGCCGAACCGGACGCGCAGGGCGACAGGGACACCTTCGTGCGATCGGTGACGGAGCGCGGATTCGCCTCCGGGTACCGGGGGTTGAGGATCGCCAGGCCCGGCCGCCGATTCTGGATAGAGGACGTCACGATGTGGAACCTCCTTGACCCGGACGGCACTTGCCATGGCCAGGCGGCGGTCTTCCGTTCATGGACGGACATCTGATGAACCCTCAGGATTCATGGACTCGACATACGCCGGGTTCCGCGAAACGTTCGACAGCCCGATGACGAATCTCTATATTGCTTGTTGAAGCAAATACATTCCTCCGGACTCCGGTCCGGTCTGTCCAGAAACGAGACCATGGCGAAGATCATTGTCACAGCGACCCCAGTGCCGGGCCATGTCCTGCCCCTCGCGGCGATCGCTGCCGACCTGACGGAGCGCGGGCACGAGGTGCTCTTCTACACCGGCACCCGGTTCGAGGACCGGGTCCGCAAGACCGGCGCACGCTTCGTCCCGTACCCCGCCGAGGTGGACATCGACGGAGCCGACCTCAGTGCCACCTTCCCCGAGCGCGATGAGCTCGCCCCCTTCGAGCGCATATCCTTCGACTTCAAGCACTTCGCCGCCGATCCCGCGCCGCTCCACGACAAGCGCCTTCAGGAACTGCTCGCCGAGTTCCCCGCGACCGTGGTGATCAGCGAGTTGCTGTCCCTGTGGACGCTGGCGACGGTCCTGCGCACCCCGCGGGAGCAGCGCCCGCTCCTGGTCACTATCGGCATCGCGCCGCCGCCCTTCGCCAGCGTGGACACCGCGCCCTTCGGGCCGGGGCTGCTTCCGCCCACCACCGACGAGGAGCGCGCCGCCCACGACGGGATCCGGGCCCAGATCGGCGCGATGTTCGCCGACGCCCAGCAGCACGTGGAGGGCGTCTTCACCTCGATGGGCGTCACGTTCCCCGGACCGATCTTCGACGCCATGGCCACGACCCCCGACCACCTGCTTCAGCTGACCGTTCCGGCCTTCGAGTACCCGCGCAGCGACGCGCCGGAGGGCTTCCGCTTCATCGGTCCCCTCCCGGCCGCCACCGACGCCGAGTTCGAACGCCCGGACTGGTGGGCGGAGTTGTCGTCCGACCGGCCGGTCGTCGTCGTCACCCAGGGCACCGTGGAGAACAACGACCTGTCCCAGCTCGTCGTCCCCACGCTCCGTGCGCTGGCGGACGCGGACGTGACCGTCGTCGCCGCCACCGCGCGGCCCGACGGCCCCGACGCGGTGCGGACGGCGCTGGACGGCCAGATCCCCGCCAACGTCCACCTCGCCGGGTTCGTGCCCTTCGAGCAGCTGCTGCCGCTCGCCGACGTCCTGGTCACCAACGCCGGATACGGCGGTGTGCAGACCGCGCTGCGGCACGGCGTCCCGCTCGTCGTGGGCGGCGAGACCGAGGACAAGCCCGAGGTCGCCGCCCGCGTCGAGTGGTCCGGCACCGGCGTCAACCTGCGCACCTCGCGCCCGGAGGCGTCCGCCGTGCGCGCCGCCGTCGACGAGGTGCTGGGTGACCCCCGGTACCGCAAGCGTGCGAGCGAGATCCAGGGGGAGTACGCCCAGTACGACCCCTTCGACTCCGTCGCCGAGATCGTCGAGCAGGCCTGAGCGCCCTCGCCGGGGGCTGTCCGGCCGGCTGCCGAACAGCCCCTGACGTGGGCCGGAACCTTGAGACTCCTTGCTTGTGCACGCTATTGTGATGGGATGAGCGACGACGACCCACTGACCGCCCACGAAGAACGCTTCTGGCGTGCCCTGATGCGCGTCATCGTCGCGCTGCCCCGCTCGCTGGACGACGACCTGCTGCGGTCCACGGGGCTCACGCTCACCGAGTACGTCGTCCTGATGAACCTCTCCGAGGCCGAGAACCAGGAGCTCCGGATGACGGACCTCGCCTCGGCCACCGCCCTGTCGGCGAGCCGCATCACCCGGGTCGTGGAGGCGTTGCAGAGCCGCGGTCAGGTCGTCAAACGGCGCTACGAGGGCGACGCCCGCGGCAATGTCGCGACCCTCACCCCGGAAGGGCTCAAGCGCCTCCAGGACGCCTACCCGGTGCATCTGGCGAGCGCCCGCAAACGGGTCATGGACCTCCTCGACGGCAGATCGGTACCGGCCATGGTGCGGCAGTTCGAAGCGGTGGTGGAGAAGCTCGACTGAGCTTCGCCCGGCCTGGCCGTCGCCCGCCGGACTGCTAATCTACAAGTGTCAAATTGTGCCGGAAGCGCACTCCAGCCCGCCCATGACCCGGAGAGCAGTCATGCAGCAGCGACCTCGGCCGAGACCGCGGGGATGACCTCGCGACCGGAGAACCAGGAGCACTGGGCCCGGTTGCGCCGCCAGCTGTGGCGGCCGCCGCGCGTCCACGGGGACCAGCCGCGGCACCGGGTGGTCGGCCCGCTGGAACTCTTCTACGACCTGGTGGTGGTCGTCCTGGTCGCCCAGGCCGCCCACCATCTGGCGGCGCATCTCACCTGGCACGGTCTCGGCGAGTTCGCCGTGGTGTTCGCGCTGGTGTGGATCGCCTGGCTCAACGGCACGCTCCACCACGATCTGCACGGTTACGACGACGCCCGGGGCCGCAGTCTCTTCCTCCTGCAGATCCTCGTGCTCGTCCCGCTGGGGGCGTTCATCCCCAAGGCCGGCGGCGCGGAGGGCGCCCATTTCGCGGTCAACGCGGGGGTCCTGTTCGCCGTCCTCGCCGTGCTCTGGTTCCTGGCCGGACGCGGCAGCTCCGCAGAGTTCCGCAAACCGACCCGGCTGTACGTGATCGGTACGGCGGCCTGCGCGGCCGTTCTCTTCGCCAGCGCCGGGCTGCCGGCCGACACCCGCCTGCTGACCTGGGGGCTGCTGGCCCTCGCCTTTCTCGCCGGGTTCGCCTGGATGGTCCTCGCGGCCGCTCCGGCCCGGCAGTCCGCGCTCGCCCTCACCGACGCACTCGTCGAGCGGTTCGGGCTGCTCATCATCATCGTGCTCGGCGAGACCGTGACGGGCGTCGTGGACGGGCTGGCGGGCGAGCCGACCACCGTCATGAGCCTGGCGGTCGGGCTGGTGGCCGTGGTGGTCGGATTCGGCGCCTGGTGGACGTACTTCGACTTCGCCGGCCACCGCCCGCCCCGGCGCACCCGCACGGTGACCCTCGGGTGGATGCTCACCCACCTGCCGCTGACGGCGGCGGTGACCGCCATGGGGGCCGCGATGGTCGGCCTGGTCGAGCACGCCCACGCCGACCGCACGCCCGTCGCCACGGCCTGGGCGCTGTGCGGGGGCGTGGCCGTCGTGCTGGCCGCGACGATGCTGGTCGCGACCGGCCTGGAGGCCTGGCGGGACGAGCGGGAGCTCTACCGTCCGCTCGCCGGCACCGGCCTCGCCGTGGCCCTCGCGGCCCTGGCCCTGGGCGCCGTACGTCCCGCGCCGCTCCTGCTCGGGCTGGCGCTCGTCGTCCTGCTGGGCATTCCCTGGGGCCTCGCCGTGGCCCGCAGGCTGGGCCGCGACGAGACACCGGCTCTCTGAGCCTCGGGGGCCGACGGCGGCCTCAACCGCCGTACACCCGCCGGGCGATGTGCTCCGCGATCATGATCGTGGTCGCGTTGGTCACGGTCGACGGCACCTCCGGCATGATCGAGGCGTCCACCACCCGCAGTCCGGCCAGCCCCTTGACGGCACCGGTCTCGTCGACGACGGCCCACCGGTCCTCGGGCCCGCCCATCGGCACGGTGGACGTCGGATGACCGTAGGTGGCGATACCGCTCTCGATCGCCGCCGCCAGCTCCTCGTCGCTTCCCACGGCGCCGCCCGGCACCAGTTCCGCCGCCACCGTCCCGGCGAGGGGCGCGCTGCCCGCCAGACGGCGCACCAGCCGCACCGCCTCCAGCATGCGACGCCGGTCCCGGTCCGTCGCCAGGTAGTTGTCGTCGATGACCGGGGCGACGTGCGGATCACGGTCGGCCAGCCGCACCGAGCCACGCGACTCCGGCCGGGTGACGGCCGCCGCCAGGACCATCGCCCCGCCGGTCGGACTGAACGAGCCGTCCAGCAGATGGGTGCCCACGACGGCGAGGTCCAGCTCACCGGGGAGCGCCTCCCGGGAGGCGAGCCACAGATGGGCGGCGAACGCGGACGTCATGCCCTGGTGCTCGGGCGCGAGCGCGAACAGCGAGTGGAAGAACGGGTGGTCCTGCAGCCGGCGCCCGACGGGCAGGTCGGCGACCACGTCGATGCCGAGGCCCCGCAGATCCGCGGCCGGGCCGACGCCGGAGCGCAGCAGGATGGCCGGGCTGCCGTACGTGCCCGCGCTGAGCACCACCTCGCCGGCCCGGTGGACGGCGCCCGACGCGTCGACGACACCGCGCGCCCTGCCGCCCTCGACGAGCACCCTGTCGATCGTGATGTCGCTCAGCACCGTCAGATTGCGGCGACCGCGCACCTGCGGCGTCAGATACGCCATGGCGGTGTTCTGGCGCACCCCGTCGACGATGTTGACCGGGTAGGCGCCGGTGCCGTCCTGCCGGTCGCCGTTGAAGTCGTCGTTGCGCCAAAAGCCCAGGCCCGCAGCACTGTCCACGAACGCCCGCATGGGGGACGTGAGTTCCTCATAGGTCCACTGGCGGATCGGGAAGGGGCCCGTCCGCCCGTGGTGGGCGTCGTCGCCGGTCGGTGTGTTCTCCAGGTCCCGGAAGGTGGGCAGGACCTCCTCGTACGACCAGCCCTTGATGCCGTACCGCTCGCCCCAGGCGGCGAGGTCCGCGGCCCGCGCCCGGATCGCCACACCGGCGTTCACCGCGGAGCTGCCGCCCATGGCCCGGCCGCGCGGCGCCGCGATGCTCGGGGCGCGGTCGGTGGCACGCGCGCTGTAGCCCCAGTCGTGGTCGGGGTCGGCCAGCAGGTGCGGGGTGAGCAGTCCCTCGGGGACCCGGTCGGCGGGGTAGTCCGGCCCCGCCTCGATCAGCAGGACGGTGCGCCGCGGGTTCTCGCTGAGCCGGGCGGCGAGCACGGCGCCGGCGGAGCCGCCGCCGACGATGACGACATCGGCCTCGTGGTGACCGGCGTGGTCGCTCGTGATGGTCATCTGAATCTCCTTATATATTGCTTCAGCAAGCAAATAAATAAACGGTCTCTCGCGGTGTGCACGGCGGTCAGATCCGCATCGCTTCGGGTACCACTCGCTCGCCCAGCAGCCGGAGCGAGGCATGCTGGTCGGCGCCGCGGACCGGGCCGATGACATGGTCGATGCCGATGTGGTCCAGCCGTCGCAACTCCGCGAGCAGGGCCGGGACATGCTCGCCGCGCGCTCCGGGGTCGAGGGGGAGCAGGACCGTCTTCTCGATCTCGGCGTAGTCGCGTCCGACGTCCTCGCAGTGCCGGCGGAGCACGTCGAGTTTGTGTGCGAGGTCCGGGCCGTGGAAGAGGTTGCAGGCGTTCCCGTACTCCGCGACCAGCCGCAGCGTCTTCCGCTCGCCGGAGCCGCCGATGAGGATCGGCGGGTGGGGACGGCGCAGCGTGCCGGGGGAGTTGAGGGTGCGCTCGAGGCGGTAGTGGCGGCCGGCGAACGGCTTCTCGTCGTCGCTCCACATCTGCAGGCAGATCTGGAGGGTCTCCTCCAGCCGCTCGAACCGCTCCGCGACGGGCGGGAACGGCAGCCCGAGCCCGCGTGCTTCGGCGAGGTTGAAGCCCGCGCCGACGCCGATGCCCAGGGCGGCGCGGCCCTCGGAGAGGACGTCCAGCGTAGTGATCATCTTGGCCAGCAGCCCGGGCTCGCGGTAGCCGGCCGAGGTCACCAGGGCGAGCAGTTCCGCCCGCTCGGTGGCCGCGGCCAGATAGCCCAGCGTCGTGTACGCCTCCAGCATCTCCTGCTCGGAGGCGCCCACGATCCCGATCTGGAAGAGGTGGTCCATGACGGCGATCCGGGTGAACCCGAACTCCTCGGCGCTTCGGGCGAGTCGTGCCACGTGACGGGCGATGCCCGCCGGACCGCCGGGCTGGGTGAAATCCGCGATGGCGATACCGAGGTTCATGCGGGCCTTCCGTGGTGTGAGCCGCCGGGGTTGTCGCCATCGAGTATGCCGGGACCGCTATGTGCTTTGTCAAGCAAGGAAATTGGACGGTCGGTCAGCCCCCGAGCGGCTGCGGGCGGTGCCTGCGCCGCAACTCCGACGAGGCGAAGACCGCCGAGATGCCGTGGACGATGCTGAACAGACCGAAGACGGTGGCGAGCGAGACCGCCCCGATGTCCGGCCGTACGAACAGCACGAACCCGAGCGCCACCGACACCAGGCCGGTCAGCAGGAACAGGGACCGCTCACCCGCCGTCTCACCGCGCTGGAAGGCGAGGACGACCTCCGTGGCACCGGTGGTCATCGCCCACGCGGCGACCCAGAGGGTGAGCACCAGCGCCGTGATGCCCGGCCAGGCCAGGGAGCTGACCCCGGCCACCACCGACAGCACGGCCAGCACCAGCCAGCCGAGGACCGGCCCCACCCGGTCGCTGCTGAAGGCGCGGACCCCGTCCATCACCGCGTACATGAACGCGTAGACGGCGAACAGGACGACGAACGCGCCGACCGTGATGCCCGGCCAGGAGACGGAGACGATGCCTATGACGACGGCCAGCAGGCCGCGCCAGAGCAGCGCGTTGGGCGAACTGAGCATGAAGACCTCCGCAAACGAGGGTGCCGTGGCGCCGACTTCCGCCTCGGCCCGGGACCGCGTGACGGGCACGGAGACTATCGGCGTCGCGGTCCGGCACCACCCGTCATTCGACTGGTTCCGCTACTGCGACACGTGCGCTACGGCGTCTCCTCGTCCTGGTCCGCGGCGGACATCGCCTCCAGCGCGCCACGGAGAGCGGCGCGTGAGGTGATGCCCAACTTGGGATACACGCGGTACAGATGGGAGCCGACCGTGCGGTGCGACAGGAACAGCCGCTCGCCGATCTGCTTGTTGCTCAGGCCGGTCGCCGCGAGCTCGGCGATCTGCCGTTCCTGGGCGGTCAGCTGCTCCGGCGCCGCGTCGGGCCGGGCGACGGAGACACCGGTGGCGCGCAGTTCGGCCGCGGCCCGCTGGGCCATCATCTCGGCGCCGATCCGGTCGAACGTCTCCAGGGCCACGCCGAGGTGGACCCGAGCCCCGGCCATGTCGTGGGTGCGGCGCAGCCATTGGCCGTACGCGAACTGGATGCGCGCGAAGTCCCAGGGCCAGCGCCCGGAGTCCGGAAGGGCCAGGGCGGCCTTGAACAGGGTGTCGGCCTCCGCGTCGTCGGCGGCCACGGCGGCCGCCCCCGCCGTGATCAGCTCGGTACGCGGCCCGATCCGGGGAATCCCGGCCTCCTGGGCGGCGCGCACATGCGCCCGGGCGTCCTCGACACGGCCGGTGCGGACCGCCGCCTCGACGAAGTCCAGGACCATCCACCGGCCCGGCACTCCGGGGGTGGGAGCACCGGACGGGCCGATCCGCGTCGCCTGGGCGAGAGCCTCCTCGTAGTCGCCCTGGCCGATGGCCGCGAGATTGCGCGCCGACCGCGCGTAGCCCTCCGTCACGTCCATGCCGCGCGGCGCCGCCCAGCTCGTGGTCTCCGCACTGCGGGTGCGGGCGAGATCCGCGTTGCCGCGCAGCGCCGCGCCCGAGGCCAGCAGGGCCCGCAGCTGCCGCTCCCAGAACTGGTACCCGTACGCCGACGCCAGGTCCAGCCCCTCCTGCGCGAGCTGCTCCGCCTCGTCCCACTGCCCGTGGACGTAGGAGTCCTGGCAGAGCAGCAGCAGCGCCGGGATCACCATGCCGATCGCGCCGCCGTCCCGCTCCCGTGCGATCATGCGCAGCAGCAGGCACCGGTAGTCGGAAAGGGCGTCCATGGCGACGGCGGCGAAGCCCAGCGGGACGATCTGCCAGGGGGCCGCGTCGACGGGCAGCCCGGCGAACGCGTCCGCGAGCCCCTCCCGGATCGCGTCGGACTTGCGGGTGGGGTCGACATACGCGTCGTAGCACAGCCGGAACGTGCTGACCGCCTCCGGCGGGAACCGGGCCATCGCGGTGTCGAGCAGCTTCCACGGCTCGGGTCTGAGGGTGTAGAGGCTGACCAGCAGCAGGGTGTACAGGATCCCGAGCCGGTCCCAGTCGCCCCTCTCGGCCTCGCAGGCGTGGTCGAGGGCCTGGGCCAGCAGCCGGTAGGCGGTGTCGACATCGCCCCCGTCATGGGTGAGCAGATGGGCGGTGGCGGCGAAGACCAGCCCGGTCGGGGTGTCCGGGGTCTGCCCAGCATCCGCCAACAGCCGGTTCACCTGGTCGAGTTGGCCGGTCATGGTGGCGAGGAAGGCGGCCTCGACCAGGCGGCGGGACCGGTCGACCGGGGTCGGACTGAGCTCGCCGGCCCGCATCAGCGCCGTGACCGCGACGGACGCGGCGATCCGCCGCCGGTCGGAGAGCAGCGCCCCGACCGGCGCCGGCAGCTCGGCGGGGGAACCGGCGCCGCGCCGCCAGGCGGTCAGCGCCGCCTCGTCCAGCGCCCGCGCCACCGACTCGTCGGGCGCGGCGGCGGCCTCCGCGAGATGCCAGGCCCGGCGCTCGGGATCGTCGGCCAGCGCGGTGGCCAGCGCCTCGTGCGCGGTCCGGCGTTCGCGCGGCGAGGCCAGGTCCACCACGGCCGTGCCGATCAACGGGTGGCAGAACGTGAGACCGCTGCCGGCCGCGGGCGCGCGGACCAGACCGGCCCGCTCGGCCGGGACCAGGTCGTCGATGTGGGCCGACCCCTGCGCCGCGCTGCGCAGCACGGTGAGTCCGGCGTCGGCGTCCAGGGCGGCCAGCAGCATGAGCCTGCGGGTCGGTGCGGGCAGCTCGGCGAGCAGCCCGGCGCAGGTCGCTTCCAGGCGTCGCGACAGCTGGAGGCGGTCGGGCAGTGGATCCTGGCCGGCGCGCTGCCGCTCGGTGAGCGGCACGGGCAGCTCCTGGAGCGCCAGCGGGTTGCCGTCGGCCTCGGCCAGCAGCCGTCGGCGCACCACGGGGGCCAGCCCGGGGGAGCAGGCGTCCAGGACGGCGCCCGCCGACCTCGGGTCGAGCGACTCGACCGTGCGCTCGGGCAGCCCGGACCGGCGGAAGAGGTCCTCGGTCCCGATCCGGGAGGCGGCCAGGAAGACGATCGGGGCGTCCGAGATCCGCCGTACGACGAATCCCAGGACGGCCGCGCTGGCCTCGTCGAACCAGGCGACGTCGTCGGCGATCAGCAGCAGCGCGCGTTCCGCGGTGGTCAGTTCCAGGAGGGCGAGCAGCGCCGTCGACACCAGGGACTCCGGAGCCGGGCTCCGGGTGAGATCGAAGACCTGGTGGAGGGCGTCCCGATGGTGCTCGGCCAGCCGGTCGACATCATGGCGCACCGGGTAGAGCAGCTGGTGCAGCGCGGAGAACGAGATCTTGGCCTCGGCCTGTGCGCCGGCGGCGCGCAGTACCCGCATCCCGTACGCCGTGGCCCGTGCCGCGGCGGCGTCCAGCAGCGCCGTCTTTCCCACCCCCGGCTCGCCGTGCAGCAGGAGACCGGAGCTGCCCTGGCCGGGACCGGCGAGCAGCGAGTCGATCAGTTCCAGCTCGGCCGCACGTCCGACCAGCTGCGCCCCGCCCGACGGTGATCGGGACGGTTCCTCGGTCTGACGACGCCTTTCGGAGGTGCTCACTGTTTGAATATAGCTCCCGCAAAATGCTTGACGGCGCAAATAGTTGATTAAAATGCCCGGTGGGCGCTGGGTAGGGTGGACCGATGACCAGTGACCCAAGGCCCGAGGCCGAGGTCGCCGCCGAGTTGATGAAGGCGATGACCCGGCTGCGCGCCCGGCTGCGCACCGAGTCGGCCCCCAGTGACATGCGGTGGAGCTGGTCGCAGTTGACCACCCTGGGCCGCATCGTCGAGGAGGGCCCGGTCACGGCCAGTGAGCTGGCGCAGGCCGAGCACGTGCGCCGCCAGTCGATGGCCGAGACGCTCGCGTCGCTGCGCGCCGGGGGCCTGATCGCCAGCAGCAGGGATCCCGGCGACGGCCGTAAGACCCTCATCCACGCAACGCCCGAGGGGCGGGCCCTGTTCGGGATGATCCCGGTCGCCCGGGCGACCTGGCTCGGCGCGGCGATCGACGCGCATCTGCGGCCGGACGAGCGCGAGACCCTGCTGAAGGCCGCGGCGATCATGAACAGGATCGCGGACAGCGGGCGGTGACGGCCGGGTCGGGGGTTCGGCACACAGCAGAGGTGCCCCTCCGACCCGGAGGGGCACCTCTGCTGTCCGGCCTCAGGCGGTCCTGGTCAGCGCCTGGAGCTCGCCGGTCTCGATGACGTGCGCCTGGCTCGGGAAGACCTTCTCCGTCAGGACCCGGTGGACCTCGGGGTCCGGGTCGCCGGTCGCGTCCTTGAGGACGTAGAGCCCGAAGTCGTCGTCGGCCGCCTGCCGAAGGGTCGTCAGCACCACTCCGCCGGTGGACAGTCCGGCGAGGACCAGGGTGTCTATGCCCTGCTTGCGCAGCAGTTCACGGACGTCGGTGTGGCTGGCGAAGGCGCTGATGCGGGTCTTGCGCACGGTGATGTCCCGCTCCCGCACCTCGAACGACTCGTGCAGGGCGGCCTCGGGGCTGCCGTCGGCGAGGAACCCGCTCTGCGCGACGGGGGCGAAGGACTTGTTGAGCTCGGGCACGGCGGCGAAGTCCTCCGGGGCGAAGGCGACCCGGACGTGGACGACCTGGACGTCGTTCGACCGGGCCCAGGACAGGGCCGCGTGAGCGCGGGAGAGCGCCTGGTCCGGGTCGGCGACCGCGGCGAGGACGGCCGGCTGGAAGTCCATCAGGAACAGGGCCGTGCGGGTGGGGTCGAGGCGCGGGACGGTGCTGGTCATTACCTGAACTTTCTTGTCTTGCCGGATGGTTCCGGATGGTTCCAGATGGTTCCGGCCGGTTGAGGAGGGCTGAGGAGAGTGGTCAGGGGGTGGGCTGCCGGTCGGTGTGCGCCAGCTGCCGGTCGAGGACCGTCATGACGAGGACGACGGCGGCGATGCCGACCAGCGCCCAGGAGATGTGCCGCAGGCCGGTGTCGTCGACGTGCGTGTGGAACGCGGTGCCGGTGATGGCCGCCGAGGCGATGGAGCCGATGTAGCCGAAGGTGCGCAGCAGCCCGGACGCGGTGCCCACGCTGTCGGGGGGTGCCTCCTGGTAGAGGACGGTCTGGTTCGCCACCGTGCCGGCCCCCGAGGTGAGGCCGAACACCGCGGTGATCGCGACCACCACGGCCACGGGCGTGCCGCCGTCCACGAAGACGGTGGCGACGGCGCCCACGAGCAGCAGCAGCGCGGAGACGACCAGCGGCGCGCGGACCCGGCCGCGCCGGGACACCACCCGGGCGGACGCCGCCGACAGGACACCCATCGGGATGAGGACCAGGCCCGACTGGTAGGCGGTGAGTCCCCGGGAGGCCTCCAGCCACTGGGTGAGCCCGTAGAGGATCACGTAAGTGCCCAGCAGGGTGAGGCCGTTGCGCAGGTAGGTGCGGGTGAGCGCGAGGTTCGAGGCGAGCAGCCGGACGTTCAGGAAGGGGTTGGCCGCGCGCAGCTCCCAGGCCACGAGGACGGCGGCGATCACGACGGACACGCCGAGGGCCGGCCACTGTGGGGCGGGGAGCGAGGACAGGAACACCAGCAGCGCGGTGAGCGCCCCGCCGAAGCCGACGATGCCGGCCAGGTCGAGACGGGAGACGAGGGTGCGCGCCGAGCGCCCGCGCACCCGGTCGGTGTCCTTGGGGATCCAGACCGCGGCCATGACGAAAGCGGCCACCGCCACGGGGACGTTGATCCAGAAGGCCGTCTGCCAGCCGAGCCGGCCGACCAGCAGGCCGCCGATGGCGGGGCCGATGGCGACGGTGGCGGCGCCCGCGATGGCCAGGCCGCCGAGGACGCTGCCGGGCGGCTGCTGCATGCCGGTCGCCCTGGCCCGGCGGCGGATCAGCAGCATCGCGGAGGGGTAGCCGGCGGAGGTGCCGGCTCCGATGAGCACCCGGGCCGCGACCAGGGACGGCATGTTCTGGGCGGCCGCGCCGAGGACACCGCCGACCAGGACGAGGACGATGCCGACGAAGAACACCCGGCGGGGCCCGAACTCCTCGGCCAGCCGCCCGGCCGCCGGCTGGGCTATCGCGCTGGTCAGATACAGGCTCGATATCAGGATCGCGGTGCCGCCTACGGAGGTGTGCATCGCGGCCGCGATCGCCACCAGGGCCGGTGCGATCACCGAGCTGTTGATCGGGTTGAGTACGGCGCCCATGTACAGCGGGGTCACGAAGGAAGCCCCGAAAGGCTTGCCCGGCGGGGCCTTTTCCTGCTGCAGGGAGGCGACGTCGGCGGTGGTTCCCAAGGTACTGCTCCTCCCGTCCCGCATGCGCGGCCTCCCAGAATTAGGCAGGCTACCTGTCAAACTGTAGCAGGCTGCCTGCCTATCTCGGGGAGACGGGGTGACCGGCCGTCCGCCGGACCCGCGGGTACGGGACGGGTCCCGGCGGGGTCAGGGCCGGAGCACGATCTTGCCGTGGGTGTGCCGTCGTTCCAGGTCACGGAACGCGTCCCGCACCTGCTCCAGCGGGTAGACGCGGGCGATCGGGACCTCCAGCTCCCCGCGCGCCGCGAGCCGGGCGAGTTCGCCGACCACGACCGCGGACGCCGCCGAACCCTCCCCGTAGGTCCGCGCCCCGACCTTGGCCGCGGCCTGCCAGTCGCGGATCGTGTTGATCCGCTCGGGCCGCACACCCAGCTCCACCGCCAGCTCCACATAGCCGTCGCCGAAGGTGTCGATGAACGCGTCGACCTTCCCGCCCGCGGCCCGCCGGATCCGCTCGGCCACGCCCTCCCCGTACGTGACGGGGACAACGCCACGCGCCGTCAGCCAGGCGTGGTTCCGCTCGCCCGCCAGCCCGATCACCATCGCGCCCCGCCGTCGCGCCAGCTGCACGGCCAGCGACCCCACGCCGCCCGCCGCGCCCGAGACCACGACCGTGTCCGCCGGTCCTGGATCCACCGCGAACACGCCGGCGTACGCGGTCGTGCCGGCCACGTACAGCGACCCGGCCACGTCCCAGGGCAGCCCCTGTGGACGGGAGACCACGTGCACGTCGTCGACCACGACGAACTCCGCGTGGCTCGCCCGGTTGTGGGTGAAGCCCAGGACCTCGTCGCCCACCGCGAAACCGCGTACCTCGGGGCCGACCCCGGTCACCACGCCGGCCAGATCGCTGCCCTGCCCGGAGGGGAACCGCGCCGGCCAGCGTCCGTGCCGCGCGCCCTCGCGGATCATCACCTCACCGGGCTGGATCCCGGCCGCGCGGACCTCGACCAGCAGTTGCCCGGGGCCGGGCACCGGCCGCTCCACCTCCTCCACCCGCAGCACGTCGATCCCGCCGTACGCGTGGAACCGCACCGCCTTCATCGCGTGATCACCGCTCTCCATCCGTCCGGACAGGCCTCGACGGCCCTGTGCCGCAAGCCGCACAGCGACCGTGCCGGCGCATTCAACCGCTCGCGGCGGAGCTGTCTTCCCGGAACGGCGATCCGATGATGATGGTGGTGCGATCAGGTTCCGCCGCGTCCAGGCGCGGGTGCGGACGAGACGGCGCCCTGGGCGACCGCGCACACCGTCTCGCTGCCGCCTTGCACAGCCTGGCCCACCGGGAACCCTGAGCCGGGTCACCGGCCACGCCGTGCCCGGCGCGCCTCGGCCAGCGCGGGCAGCAGGGACAGTACGACGATCACGCCGACCAGCGGCAGCAGATAACGGTCGATGTGCGAGACCGACGAGCCCAGGGCGAACCCCGCGAGGACGAAGGTCTGCGACCAGAGCACACCACCGACGGCCTGCCAGAGGGTGAACGGCCGCACGGGCACCCCGAGCGCCCCGGCCGCCGGATGCAGCACCGACCGGAGCACCGGCACGAAGCGGCCGATCACCAGCGCCTTGCCGTACCCGTAGCGGGCCAGCAGCCGCTCCGCCCGGGCCGCTCCGGACTTCACCCGCCGATTGGAGGTGCGGGCCAGCAGCGGGCGCCCGCCGTGCCGCCCGATGAGATAGCCCACCTGGCCGCCCGCCACCGCACCGACGGCCGCACACACCAGCACCTGCCACAGCTCCAGCCGGGGGGGCTGGTCCGCGCTCGCCGCGCACAGCACCCCGGCCGGGAAGAGCAGGGTGTCACCCGGCAGAAAGAAGCCGACGACCAGCAGCCCCGACTCGGCGAAGATCACCACCAGCACGGCCAGCGCACCGAAGGCGGCGAGCAGCGAGGCACTGTCCGTCGGATTGACGGCGATCACCGTCCTCGCCTCCCCGTCCCGCTCGCCGGTCGCTTGCCTCAAGTGTCACGTGACGGCCGTCGGCGCGCTCGTAAGGCGCCCGCCGCACGGACCCGGCGCGTCCGGTACGAGGTCAGGGGTTCCCGGCCGTTTCCCGGCGTCGGCGGATCAGCGGCGAAGACCAGGTGTCCCGAGCACACGGCCGGTGATCCGTCAGTCGGTGCGGTGAGGCGCCCGGGGGCGGTCAGGCCGAGGGGTAGCCGAGCTGGCGTCGCATATAGGGGGTCATGAGGGTCTTCGCCTTGGCCATGGCGGTGGCCCGGGTGCCGAGGACCGCGCTCTCGCCGAGCGGCACGGGCAGCACGGTCACTCCGTCGGCCGGGCCGAAGGGCACGATGAGCGGGGTGCGGCGGACGGCCCGGTAGGCGCGCGGCTTCTTGCTGTGCCGCCCCGAACTGCGCAGGTAGGAAAGGATGTTGTGGGCGGCGACCTCCGCCTGGGCGAGTGCGGCCGGGGTGACCTTGAGCTCGCTGACGTCGTTCACGTCACCGACCGCGAACACGTCCGGCCTGCCCTCGACCCGGAGCGTCCGGTCGACCTTGACGTGTCCCGTCCCGGTCAGCCAGTCGCCGTGCCCGGCCAGGCGCAGCCAGAGGGTGTTGGGGGTGGTGCCGGTCGCCCAGAAGGAGAGGTCGGCGGCGAGGACCTCGCCGTGGGCGTCGCGGTAGGTGCCGAAGTCGGTGCCGGGGGCCATGAAGGCGTCCAGCCGGACCGCCACGTCGTGGGCCGTCAGCCAGGCCCGGGCCTTGCGGCCGGCGCGGGCGCTGCCCGTGGAGTGCAGCAGCTCCTGCCCGGAGTGCGCGAGGGTGACCCGGGCGTCCGGCCGGGCCAGCCGGACCTCCGCGCTGAGTTCGACGCCGGAAGGACCGCCGCCGACGACCAGGATGTGGTCGGCGGCGGCGATGTTGTGCTGGTGCTCGGCGAAGGCCTTCGCGGCCTCGTCGGGGGTGGAGCCGACGAAGCGGGCCGGTTCGGGGTAGTCGGCGCCGGTGGCGATGACCAGCACGTCGTACGGCAGCCGGTCGCCCGTGGCGAGGGTGACCCGGCGGTCGACGGTGTCGACGCGGACCGCCTTGCCCACGACCACACGGCCGTTGCTGAGCAGCTTGTCGTACGGGATGAACGGGGCGCCCGTCCACTCCGGGCGCACACCCGCCCGCAGTGAGGCGATGCGGTGGAAGAAGACCTCCTTGCGGTCCACGAGCGTGACATGCGCCGCCGTGTCCAGCTTCTTCGCCAGTCGTATGCCCGCGTAACCGCCGCCGATCACCACTACGTTGCCGTCCCGCACAGCGATTCTCCTGAGCCAGGTGGGGGGAGTGGCCGCGAGCCTAACACTTGAAACATCAAACGCAGGGTGGGTTCTGTGAGAGTGCTGTAAAGGCGCCCGCGGGCGGTGCGATGCGGCGGTTCGGCGGTTCGGCGGCGTCCGCCTTCCGGCTCAAGTCGCCGTCAGGGTGTGGCCGGAGGGGTCAACGGCGGTGGGGGCGTCGGGCGCCCGCCGTGCAGCCTGCGGGTCACCTCGGTCAGGTCGGCGATGAACATCCCCGCGAGTTCGGCGGTGAACCCGGTGCGTACGACGAGACGCAGGACGGAGACGTCCTGGCAGGGCGCGGGGAAGGTGTACGCGGGCAGGTGCCAGCCGCGGGCGCGCATGGCCTGGGAGACGTCGAAGACCGTCAGGCCCTCGGTGCCGGGCGCCAGGCGGAAGGCGAAGGCGGGCAGTTCGGAGCCGTCGGTGACCAGTTCGTAGGGCGTGATGCGCTGGATACGGGTGGCCAGGGCGCGGGCCGTCGTACGATTCTGGGCGGCCAGGTTCCGCAGCCCCTCGAAGCCGTACCGCAGGAAGCTGTAGTACTGCGCGACGACGTGCGCGCCCGGGCGGGAGAAGTTGAGGGTGAAGCTGGGGGAGCGGCCGCCGAGGTAGTCGACCTCGAAGACCAGGTCGTCGGGGAGGGCCTCGGCGTTGCGCCACAGGGCCCAGCCCAGTCCGGGGAAGACATGCCCGTACTTGTGCCCCGAGGTGTTGATGGAGGCGACCCGTTCGAGCTGGAAGTCCCAGAGCAGCCCCGGGTCGAGGAAGGGGGCCACCATGGCGCCGGACGCGCCGTCGACATGGACGGGGATGTCGGTGCCGGTGGCGGCCTGGTATCCGTCCAGGGCCAGGCAGATGTCCGAGACGGGCTCGTAGGAGCCGTCGAAGGTGGACCCCAGGACGGTGACGACACCGATCGTGTTGTCGTCGCAGTAGGCGGTGAGCGTGTCCGGCGTGAGGTGGTAGCGGCCCGGTTCCATCGGAACGTAACGCGGCTCCACCTCGAAGTAGTTGGCGAACTTCTTCCAGCACACCTGGACGTTCGCGCCCATCACGAGGTTCGGGTGTGCGGTGTCCTTGCCCTGGGCCCGCCGGCGGTCCTGCCAGCGGCGCTTGAGGGCGAGACCGCCGAGCATGGCCGCCTCGCTCGAACCGGTGGTGGAGCAGCCGCGGACCTGCTCCGGGTACGGCGCGTGCCAGAGCCGGGCGAGCATCCGTACGCAGCGCTCCTCCATGGCGGTGATCTGCGGGTACTCCGCGCGGTCCGCGAGGTTCTTCTCCGCGGTCTCCGCCATCAACTGCCGCGCCTGCGGTTCCATCCACGTGGTCACGAAGGTGGCGAGGTTGAGCCGCGCGTTGCCGTCGAGCATGAGCTCGTCGCGCACCCGGCGGCCGACCAGGTCGGGCGAGGACGCGTTCGCGGGCAGTTCGTCGACCGGCAGGAGCAGGTGGTCGACGGGCGGGAGCAGGTGGTCGGCGAGCAGGCGGTCGTCCAGCGGGCGGTCGTCGGCGAGCGGGCGGTCGTCGACGAGTGGGCGGTCGGGCCCGGGCGAAGCGGTCAGGGTGTCGAACTCGGGTGCGGTCATGACGTCGGTATGCGGGATGGGCATGAGTGCCTCGATGCCTTTCTGGTCCGTACGGCCCCCGTGCACTCCGAAGCTAGATCGCTTTTCGGTCCGGCATCTGTGCCGATTACACCGATCCAGTGATCGATTTGCGGACTGATGAACTGGATTTTCCCATCCACATACTGGCCGGGCCGACAGCGCGACCCGACAGGCCCAGTGGCGGCCGCTACTCCGGCGCCGGGCGTCCCGGAAGCTCTCCGGGTCGTTGGCGTAACGGCGGGGAGAAGATCTGGTTTCACGTCTCTCCCCGGAGAGGCGCTCGGGAATTGCAGCAAATGATGTGAATAATGTCAATTATGGACAAAACCTACTGACGGCGACGGGGGGTTCGTCCGTATGAGTGCCAACCCGGCCTCCGTAGAAGGATACGTCTTTTCTTAACTCGTGAAAGAAAAGATTCAACCTTCGTGGAGCCCTGAACTGCGGCGACCGGCTCGCGCGACATCTGGTCGCGCGGCACGAACGGCTGGCCGTGTGCCGGTCGGCCATCGTGGATTCGTGAGCGTAAGCGGACATATCGGCCATGGGGAATGCGGCGGGAAAGTTTCTGCCATTCCCTGCTGCAACGATCTACGTTTGTCGCACATCGTCCGTTGCTGTTGGGGCGGCCCGCGAGATCGGACGTGACGATCCGCTTAACGCCTGTCTGATCCGGGCCCAGATGCGACGGCACCCGGACGACTGGTGGGTCGTCGCGGACCTCGACGCGTTCCATGTACGGCGTCCCGCACGACCGGCGTCAGCACGGCAGTGACCGTGGCGAACAGGCGGCGCGGTACGGCATTGCGCATCGCGCCCAGTGCCATGGTGGCAAGGGCGCGGGGCTGACCCGGAGTTGACATGCCGGCCGCGCCGGACAGGCCGTGGGCGAGGGAGGTGCCGACCTCGGCGGTGCGGACGCCGAGACTGAACGCAGCGAGCCAGAGTTCGAACAGGAGGAACTCACCGAGCAGTTGCCGGGCCCTGTCCGCGTCGCGGAGGGCGTGCCGGCCCAGTCGTCTGACGTCGTCCTCGGCCAGGCCGAGACCGGCGAGGACCCGCAGCGCCGGTAACTTCCGCCAGCCTTCGGGCTCCTGTGCGTCACGTACACGGAAGTACGCCCCGGGCTTCCCCCACCAGGCCATGACGGGAACGGAGTCGATGCCCGTGATCGACCGCCGAAGGTCCACTCCGTCCAGCGACGTGCCGGCGGCCCAACAGGCGGCGCAGCGCATCCCGTGGGCCCAGTGCCGGGTGAGGCGGACATCGTCCTGGAGGACGAGGTGATGCGTGGCGTCCGGTCCTGCCGCGGCTCACGCCAGTTGGGCGGAGCGCAGCGACCCGCGTTCTTCCTGCGGCCCGGTGTCGCAGACGACGCGGATGTCGAGATCGGATGAGCGACCCGCAACTGTTCCGCCATCTCCAGCCGGAGCCGACGGGTCATGACCGCTATGGACAACCGTCAACGCTGCCCGGCCAATCGCCCTTTCGGCGGGCGAATGGTCACTCACGCTACACCGCGAGGAGGTGATCAGCCCTTGGGCGTACGCGGTCACCGGCCCCTCGGTACGGCGGGGCGGCCCTCGCTCCGCTTTCTGACTGCCTCATCAGCTCTCCCTACGGGCACCGGCCTGACCTGGCCGCGCCACGACACCCGTCCTGTCCGCCTGTCCCGTCGGCGGGGGTGGCCGTCGGCCGAAGTGGAGCGCCGGATGGGCGACTTCGCCGTACCCTGACGGATCGTCACCCGGCACGGGGCGGGGGGCTGAGGCGACCGCGAGCTGCTGGGGGCGGGCCCGGACGAGCGAGCGGGCCACGCGCGCTGTGCAGGCGCTCAGGCGCTCAGGGCGCCGGGTCGGTGACCGGCCGGGGTGCCGGGAGGGCGGCGATTCCGGCGCGCAGGAAGGTCATCGCTGTCTCGATGTCGCGCTCCTGGGGGGTGCGGCACATCACCTCGCAGACGACCGCGGCCGCGGCGGCGGCCGCCATGCGCGGGCCGAAGTCGTCCGGGGCCTCCCCCCGCTCCTCGGCGAGGATGCGCGTGCCCTCCTGGATGACCTCCGCGAGGCGGGTGTTGGCGACCGCCTTGACCTGCGGGTTGAGTTCGAGCATCCGGTCGTAGAGGTCGTCCAGCTCGCTGAGGTCGGCGGCCTCGGCCCGCAGCCAGCGTTCCAGCGAGTCCACGATCGAGTGCCCCTCCGCGCGCTCCCGCAGCGCCGCGCCCAGCCGGTCGGTGAACGCGTCGAACCGTGAGGTCGCCAATTCCAGCTTGGACGGGAAGTACAGCGTGACCGTGCGCGGCGAGACCTCCGCCGCCTCGGCGATGTCGGCGATCGTCGTCGCCTCGAAGCCGCGGTCGGCGAACAGCAGGTACGCCGACCTGAGGATCGCCTCCCGGCGGCGTGCCTTGGAACGCTCTCGCAGACCCTCGCTCATCATGACCAGCACTTTACCATCAGCGGCGTATTTACAGTCGGCTGTAAAAATGCCGTACGTTGTTGCAAGCGGAGTGAGCGAGTGGGCGAGTGAGAGGGAAGAGGAACATGGCGTCACGCCTGTACACCTGGGGGCGATGGGCAGTACGCCGTCGCGGCTCGGTCATCGCGGTCTGGGTGTTGCTGCTCGCCGTCGTCGGCGGTCTCGGGATCGCCCTGCACGGCAAGGTGACCACCGAGTTCTCGGTGCCGGGGATCGAGTCGCAGCAGGCCCAGGAACTGCTGAAGAAGGAGTTCCCACAGGCCTCGGGTGGCGTGGCCCGGGTGGTCTTCGCGGCCCCCGAGGGCGGCCGGCTGACCGCGCCCGGGACCGAGGCGGCCCTGGAGGCGAGCCTGAAGAAGGCGGCGCGGGTGCCGGGCGTCCTGGACGTCTCCGACCCGCTGAAGGCCAGGACGGTCGCCGCGGACCTGCGGATCGGCTACGCGGACGTCCGCTTTCGCCAGCAGGCCAGTGACGTGCCGCAGACGTCCAAGGACGCCCTGGACCGCGCGATGGCCCAGGCCCGCCACGCCGGTCTCACGGTCGAGTTCGGCGGCTCCGCGATGGACGCCAAGACCGAGGTCGGCGGCCCCGCCGAGGTGGTCGGTGTCGTGGTCGCCTTCGCCGTGCTGGCCCTGGCGCTCGGCTCGCTGATGGCCGCCGGACTGCCGCTGCTGACCGCCCTCGTGGGCGTGGCGATCGGCGTCCTGGGCGTCCAGTTCGTCTCCCGCTGGGTCGAGATGACCAGCACCGCCACCGTGCTCGCCCTGATGATCGGGCTGGCCGTGGGCATCGACTACGCCCTGTTCATCATCTCCCGCCACCGCGAGCAACTCGCCGACCCCGACCAGGACGTGGCGGACTCGATCGCGCGTGCCGTGGCCACGGCCGGCGGCGCGGTCGTCTTCGCCGGGGCGACCGTGGTCATCGCGCTGGCCGCCCTCGCGGTCACCGGCATCCCGTTCCTGACCGTCATGGGCCTGGCCGCGGCCGCCACCGTGCTGCTCGCCGTGCTCGTCGCCGTCAGCCTGGTGCCCGCCGTCCTGGGCCTGTTCGGCGAACGGCTGCGCCCCCGCGCCCGCCGGACCGAGCGGACCGAGCGGACCGAGCGGACCGAGCGCACCGAGCGCACCGAGGGACCCGAGGGGAGCCGGCGCGTCCCCGGTTCCTGGGGCCTGGCCTGGGGCCGCGGGGTCACCCGCAAGCCCCTGCTGGTCCTCCTGGCCGGTACGGTCGGCCTGCTCGCGCTCGCCGTGCCCGCCCGCGATCTGCGCCTCGGCCTGCCCAGCAACGCCTCGCAGCCCGTCGACAGCACCCAGCACAAGAGCTACGACCTGCTGACGGAGGGCTTCGGGCCCGGCTTCAACGCCACGCTGACCGCCGTGGTCGACATGAACGGAATCCCGGCCGCCGACCGCACGTCCACCGTCAAGGCGCTGAGCAGGACCCTGGCGAGCGACCGCGGGGTGGCCGTGGTCGCTCCGGCGGTCACCAACGCCGACTCGACCCTCGCCGTCGTCGCCGTGGTCCCCAGGACCGGTCCGGACGCCCAGGCCACCACCGACCTGGTGCACCGCCTGCGCGAGAACGCCTCCACCGTCGGCAAGGCGGGCGGCACCCTCTACATCGCGGGTACGACGGCCGCCGCGATCGACGTCGCGGGCAAACTGTCGGACGCGCTGCCGCTGTTCGTCGCCATCATCGTGATCCTGGCGCTGCTCCTGCTGACCGTCGCCTTCCGCTCCCTGCTCCTCCCCGTCAAGGCCGCCCTCGGCTTCCTGCTGTCGGTCGCCGCCTCCCTCGGCGCCACCGTGTGGGTCTTCCAGGAGGGCCACCTCAACGGCGTACTCGACATCCCCTCGGCCGGCCCGGTCACCAGCTTCCTGCCGGTCCTGCTCATAGGCGTGCTCTTCGGACTGGCCATGGACTACGAGGTCTTCCTGGTCAGCCGCATGCGGGAACACCACGAGCACACGGGTGACGCGGCCGAGGCGGCGACGCGGGGCGTGGCCCGCAGCGGCCGGGTGGTGAGTGCCGCCGCCCTCATCATGGTCGCGGTCTTCGGCGGGTTCGTCTTCAACCACGACCCGATCATCAAGTCCATCGGCTTCGCCCTGGCGTTCGGCGTCCTGGTCGACGCGTTCGTGGTCCGTATGACGCTCGTACCGGCGGCGATGGCCCTGCTCGGCCGCCGGGCCTGGGGCCTGCCCGGCTGGCTCGACCGCATCACGCCCGACGTGGACATCGAGGGCGCGAAGCTGCCGCGACAGGCACGGGTGGAGCCGGAGCGGAAGGAGCGCGAGGTGGCCGTGAACTGAACCGGGCACCGCAGGCGGTGACGACGGCGGCGGTCACGGGCTGGTCGAACATGCTGGTCCCCCGGCAGCCGTGCGTTCCGTGCGCGGCCCGGGGGAACTCGGCCGGCAGCCGGTGCCGGGCCACCGGCAGCCGCAGGCGGCGCGCGGGGCGGGCGATGGCGGCGAACTCCTCGTGGCCGCCCGCCGCCTGGAGGATGCGGCGCGGTCCTGGCGCAGCTCGCCGTTGACGAGGTGATCGACCCGGCCGAGACCCGGACGGCACTCATCGCAGGCCTGGCGATGCCGCGCCGGAACCAGTCGCCGCCGCAGCGCAGTTACGGCAACCCCGCCACCTGGCAGGGGAGTTCACCGAGTCGGCCCGGCCGCCTCGGCCCGACGCCGTACCGCGGAGAGCTGACGGGTCATCAGGGCCGCATGTGCACCGGACGCGATGACGAGTCGCCGGTAGGCCCAGCCCGCGGGCCCGGGGAACTCCGCATAGGTGCGCGCACCGAGCACTGTCCCGCCGTCCCGCTCCTCCAGGGCCAGGATCAGTGCGTACCGCGAGAACCGGTGGCGGCCGGTGAACCGGACCAGACGCCGGGGTACCGACTCCGCCACCTCGAAGCCGGGCAGTGTCGAACCCTCGGCGAGCGGTTCTCCGGAACGCCGCCGCGGTTCGGCGCCCACCAGATACCCGTACACCTCGATCCCGGAAGGCCGTACGGATCCACGGCCCCCGTACACCCGGATGAGGGCCCGCCACACGGCGGCGGAGGAGGCCTTCACGAACACGGTGTGCTCGTCGATGAACGGCGGTTCGTCGTCGGCCATGGGTTGTGTCTCTCCAGGCATGTGGTGTGCCGCGCAGTCTCGGACCGGAGGGCAGCAGGCGGGAGGGCAGGGGAGGGCAGGACGGCAGGACGGCAGGGGCAGGAGGGCCGCGGGCGGCTTTTCGGACCGCCTTGCTTCTCAGGCCGCCTTGGCGTTTCAGACCGCTTTGGCGAGGAGATCGCCGCGGCGCTCGGCGAGATGGGCCGCGACACCTCCACCCAACGCCGGTAACCGGTGGTCCCAGGGCGGAAGTTGTCCCGGACGAAGAAGTCCGGGCCCATCGGCAGCATAACCTCCGAGCCGATCCAGGTCGCCCGCCGCGACTCGGCACACACTCGCCGCGAGGCCTCGTCGAGACCCGCCGCCTGCTCGGCGAGGTAACCGGCCAGGACCTCGGCAGGGACGGCAGAGACCGAACGGCGGCGTCCGGTCACCACGCCATGATGGGGCGAGTTGTCCGGAGCGGGCGGACCTCCTGGGCGTGCAGCTGAGCAACGGCCGCCCAGCTCCCGCCGGTCAGATCCGCACCGAGCGACCGCAACAGCACGACCAGTGCGCCGTTCGCCAGGAGCCGCGCGAGCTCGTCACGGCCCGCGCCGGTCAGCCGCTCGGCCTCCGCCGGCACCCCCGCGACGAGGGAACGACAGTGCGCCGCCAGCTCTTCGTCCTTGCGCGAGGGTGTATACGCCTGGAGCCACAGGCCGCTGGCGACTCCGTCGGCGCTCAGGTCCCGGAAAGCGTCTCGCATCGCCTGAAGAGGGGCGTCCGGACAGGCCTCCGCCGCCGCACGGAAGGTGCCGAGGACCTGCTGATGTGGGCGATCGGTTCAGGCCGCGGGGGTGTGCCGGTCACGGCTCGGCAACTCGCGGAGCCGCAGGACGGGGGAAGGCAAGAGCCACAAGAACGCGGTGAGGGCACCGGCGACCGCCAGCCACAGGGTGGGGCGCAGGCCGATGGTGCTGGCGAGGACGCCACCGGCGAGCGAACCGAGTGGGCGAGTACCGAAGTTGACGCTCCGGTAGGCACCGAAGACGCGGGAACGCAGGTTGTCCGGAACGACCGCGGCGAAGATGGAGGC
This sequence comes from Streptomyces sp. NPDC048417, assembly GCF_040651615.1. NCBI lineage: Bacteria > Bacillati > Actinomycetota > Actinomycetes > Kitasatosporales > Streptomycetaceae > Streptomyces > Streptomyces sp. NPDC048417. The sequence continues at coordinate 222,433 of NZ_JBEZKI010000004.1, forward strand.
CCCAGCGATGTCCAGCCACATCACTCCGAGTCCGGAACCGAATTCGGCTGCGAACAGGAGCCCGAGGACGACGGGGGTGGTCCCGTGCGCGGCGGGGATCAGCAGCAGGGGGGCAGGGAAGACAATGGTGCCGAGGACGAAGGTCGGCCCGACACCTATTCGCCTGGTGAGGGCGGCGGCGCAGAGCGCCCCCAGAAGCCCGCCGACGGATCCGGCACCCAGAACTGCGCCGAGCAGACCGGGGTTGAGGTGCAGGACGGTGGTGGCGTACAGCACGAACAGGGCTGCCACCATGAAGGTGAAGAAGTTGACGGTGGCGGTGGCGGCGAGTGAGGCGCGGATCATCGGTGAACCGACTATGAACCGTGCGCCTTCCGCGAGCCGGCTGTTGGCCTTGCGTTCCGCAGGGGGTTCGACCGGTGCCATGCGGGACAGGGCGAAGGCCGAGGCGGCGAAGGAGAGCGCATCGGCCAGCAGGGCGAGCGGCGCCGAGAGGATCTGCACCAGCACCCCGCCGATGCTTGGGCCGGCTATCTGGGACATGGCGCGGCTGCCGCTGAGCAGGGAGTTCCCTTCGACATACCGGTCAGGCGGGACCAGAGCGTTGAACAGGGGTGCGTTGCAGACGTCGAAGAGGACCGAGAGGGTCCCGGCTACCAGTGCCACCGCGTACAGGTGGGTGAGCGTGACTGCGTTGAAGGCGTAGGCCAGTGGAATGGTGGCGATGAGTGCGAGCCGGCCGAGGTCCGCGGCGATCATGACCCGGCGCCGCTGACTTCTACGGTCCGCCCAGACACCAGCGTGGAGCGCGAACAGCAGATTGGGCAGCCACGCTGCGGCTGCGAGGTAGCCCATCTGGGCGGCGTTGGCATGCGCGGCGAGGACCGCTACGAGGGGAATCGCGATGGAGGAGATCTGATCACCGAGGCCGGAGATCGTCTGACCGGTCCAGTAGCGGCGGAAGTTCACTTCCCGGAGCAGGTCGGGTAACCAGCGCATTCCGTCCGATGACGGTGTCGTGGGCGTCGCGCCCGGTGCCGACAGGTTAGGGGCGGACGCGGTCACGAGGCCGATTCCTGGGTGCTTTGGGTGCTGGCGCGGGTGGGGAAGGCCAGGTGCACCAGGGTGATCGGCCGTGAGCCTTCGGGGCGCTTGCTCTCGTCGTCGAGCCGATCCAAGTACGGCTGCACCAGGTCCTGGATCCTCCCGCCCAGCTCGCCCAGCTCAGCTGCCGTCAGGTGCAGCACCGTGTCACCGAACTGCGCGGCCTGCTGCCACTCGACCGGTTCCTGGGAGCGCGCCTGGACCCAGCGCGCGGTGAGCTCGAAGTACCGCTCGGCAATGGCCAGTTCGAGAGCTTCCGTGGCGGCGGCGGCTGCCGGGTCCTCGATGTCGGCATCCCAACTGGTGAACATAGTGGTGGCTTGCCACGGCTTTTCCCGCCCTCGGCCGCCCCCGGCCTCCTCCACCAGTCCGTACTTCGCAAGCTGGCGAAGGTGGAAGGAGCAACTGGCGACGCTCTCACCGGTGGCTTCGGCGGCCTGGGTGGCAGTCATTGGACCGTCCCGGCGCAACAGCCCTACCAGCGCCAGCCGCGTCGGATGAGCGTACGCACGCAGGGCGCGGGGATCGGTCAGGCGGATAGAGCGCGATGAACTCTGCTCGGGCATGTTGTAAAGCTATCTTTAGAAAGAACCCTTTACAAGGCCGCGCCGCCAAGCGCGCCTACGCCCGCCCTGGCAATCGACGCGGTCGCCCGGCACGTCGCCGCCCAGGACCCGGCCGCCGTTGCCTACGTCGTCTGTGTGGCGGTGGCGGTGCTTGGTGCGGATCACACTGGTCGACGTCGATGGTGGTGTGCCGGACTGGGGTGCGCTGGCTGCGGTGGACGAGCCTCAGCTTGCTGTTCGTGGGGGTGGGTTGTTGCTGCCGCGGTGGGTGGGGGCGAGTGGGTGTGGAGCCAGGCGGGACCTGGCACTTGGGGGTTGAGCAGAAGTGCCCATCAGCCCCGTGCCGATCACCGGTACGGAGGGCACGACTGAGGGTCCCTCCCGTTGGGCTGCCCGGACCATCGGACCCTGGACGGCCCGTCCCGTCACACGAAAGGCGGGCTGATCTGAACGCTTCCGCGTGCAGAGACAGTTGTCGGTCGGGTTCTGGTAATCCGCCTCGTCCCCGTGGTACTTGGGAGCTACCCGTACGGCTCGCTCCGCGGAGGGACGCCGTCTACGGGGGTGATGCATAGCTTCTGTGCCGGAAGCACCACAGGCCTCCGGCGTGGAAGTACCTCCTCTGCCATGCCGTTCCGCGCCCGTCCGAGCCGTCTGCGCCGCGCCCTGTTCGCGGTGCTCGTGAGGCGACACCCGGCCTCGGGCGCCCCGGACGCGTTGGCTGTCGGTGCTCGAAGGCACCGTGCCGGTGCTGTTCGTCCTGGCCCTGCTCGTCTTCGACTGGAACCGGTACTTCTACGGCTGCCAACTGGGCGCGCTCGGCATCCTCGTCGCCGTGGGCCAGTCCGTGGTGCCCCGGCCGGCGCTCCGCCGGCCGGTTCTGGGCTGGTGGTGGATGCGGACCTGCTGCAGGCGGCGCTCGTGGTGGGCTGGTTCACCGCCCCCCGGCACGGTCAGCAGCGACTTGACCGCGAACTGGTCGAGCAGCGAACTCGTCCCGCATGCATGGGTGTTGTTCCTGGTCGTGCTGAGTTCCCGGCCCCGGGTCGCCGTCGAGACACTGGCGATCAACGTCGTCACAGGTCTGCTCTTCGTCCTGGTCTGGGGTTACGAGGACTACGCCGTCCTCACCGCTCGCCCACCACATGTCGGTGATCAGTATTCGGGCCCAGGCCGCCCCGCACCTGGCCGAGAACCCCTCGGCGGAGCTCACCAGGCCCGCCAGGCGCGGATCAGGCGCCACAGCGAGCCGGTCGGCAACCGCCTCCCTGTGATACGCCGTCGCGTCGATGGCCGTCGGCAGCGCCCGCGGCTCACCGCTCACCCGGACCTCAACCGACAGAAACCCCTTCCGACCTGCTGAAATGGGCAGAAGCACGCAATGTGAGGCCGGGATGTTCCGCGGCCGGTCCGGATCTTGGTGTGCGGTGTCACGGTGGACGCGGCACTCCATGGTCCAGATTGTCGAAAACGACTCTTGACATCCACCTGGTCCAGGCCGGGGCTGTTTGCGCGAGTGGGTGCTGTGGCGACGGCAGGGGTGCCCTGCGTTCGGGGACCGCTCGGTGCGGTGGTGCGGTGGTGCGGTGGTGCGGTGGTCTATCACGCTCCCGTACCGGCGACGACCGGCGGCCGAGTTCGGATGGCTCGCGCGGCGTACGCGTTGTCGGTCAGGGGCGCATGGCAGGGGCCCGTTCGGGCGCGCTCCGGGGCGTGCTGGTGAGCGCGCACGATCGCGGAGCCGACGGTGCCGACCCGGCCATCGCGGAGCCGACGGTGCCGACCCGGTCATCGCGGAGTCGACGGTGCCGACCTGGTCGACGTCGCCCTCGGTGTCCGCTCGCGCGAGCGGAGCGGTGAAGATCCGTTCCCGTGTGCCGTCGACCACCCGCCCCCCGCGACCGCCGCGCCGTGCTCCACCGACGGGATTCCGCCGAACAGACCGTGAGTGCGGCCCACTTCGCGGCGCCGGGACGCCTCGGGGTTTGGCGGTGCCGGGAGTCCGCAGAACTCGCGTCATCGAAGGTCGCAAGGCATGTCTTGCGTCGCCGAGGCACCCGCAGGCCGCCGCCCATCCGTGGACCCCGCTTCAAATCATGAGCACAAATTCCACACAGCCCTCTCTTCAGACGGGCCCTGATGGTCTAGATTGACCGTGCTTCGCATGCTGGGACACTAGGCGACAAATGATGATCTATAGGTCCGTAGATGCAGACGGCCGATAGCCGCGTCTCTGTCGCCAGACGTGGGGGTGATCAACTCCTGGGGCCGAGAGGGGCTTCGGGTGCGGGGAGCACTCGAGGTCCTGGACGGGTTCCCGTGCACCTCGAGAGCCTGGCAGGGCAGGCAAGGCCGCTGCGGCGAGGGCGGGTTGTCCAAGTAGCGCTGAAGTAGCCGGGATGTCATACGCGGGGGGCGGGGGCCGCCCGCGGGAAGAACAGCGCGGCACGGGGAGCCGGGGGACCTCCCGGGGGCGGAAGCGTGCGGGAGGCGGGGGCCTCCCGGGGGAGGAAGCGTGCGGGGGGCGGGGGCCTCCTGGGGGAGAACCGTGTCAAGCACCATGTCGAACCACTGGGGACCGGGGGGTTTCTGTGCGGCAGGGGGGACTAGTCGACCCTTTTCCGTCGGCGCGCGGGCGTCTGGCGGACGGGGCAATCAGCAGGCCGGCGATCGAGTGGGAGCAGCGGTACCGCCGTAACGTGATCATCAGCGACACCGTGGCCACCGCCTTCGTGGTGGCGGGGATCGGCGAATTCTTCGGGGCCCGGGACGCGGCCAACTGGCACGAGAAATGGGGGATTCTCGCCTTCGGCACCGAGCTGCTGGTGCTGGCGGCGCTTGCGGTGGGCCGGTCGTGGGCTCCGGCCGTGCTCGGCCAGGGTGCCGAGGAATTCCGCCGGCTCGGGCGCTCACTGTTCGCGGCCACCGTCGTACTGGCGCTCGGCGGGATCGCCCTCACCTCGCGCAACATCAAGCTCTGGATCTTCGTCGCGATCCCCGCGATCGCGCTCGTCACCATGACCGCGCGGTATCTGCTCCGCCTCTGTCTGCACAAGCGGCGGAAGGAAGGGCGCTGCCTGAGACCGGTGCTCGCTGCCGGAAGTCCGGACACCGTGTGCGACCTGATCACCCGAACCCGCAAGTTCCCGCACATCGGCTGGCGAGTGGAGGCGGTGTGCACGACGGACGGTCGCGGGCTCGACGGTGACGAACTGGACGGAGTGCCGGTCGTCGGCCGACTGACGGACGTCGCCAAGCACGTCCGCCACGACGGCTACCGCGTCGTCGCGGTCACACCGGACCCGCACTGGACGCCGGAACGGTTACAGCGGCTGGCCTGGAACCTCGAAGGCAGCGACGCCGAGATGGTCGTGGCTCCTGTGCTGATGGAAGTGGCCGGTCCGCGGCTGCACGTCGACGCGGTGCTGGGGATCCCGCTGCTACGGGTCAGCCTGCCGACCTTCACCGGGGGCCGCCGGGCGATCAAGGGGGTCGTCGACCGAGTGGGCGCGGCGGTTCTGCTGATGGTGTTCGGACCGCTGATGGCGTTTGTCGCGCTGCTCGTGCTGGTGGACAGCCGGGGCGGGGCCTTCTACCGCCAGCGCAGGGTCGGCAAGGACGGCCGGGAGTTCACGATTCTCAAATTCCGCACCATGGTCGTCGGGGCTGACAGGGCGCGTGCCGAGCTCGCCGACCGCAACGAGGGCGCGGGGCTGCTGTTCAAGCTCCGCCGGGATCCGCGGGTGACCCGGGTGGGAGCAGCGCTGCGCCGGTACTCGATCGACGAACTCCCGCAGCTTTTCAACGTGCTCACCGGAGCGATGTCGCTCGTCGGCCCGCGGCCTCCGTTGCCGGAGGAGTGCGCCGCGTACGGCCCGGACATTCGGCGGCGGCTGCTGGTCAAGCCCGGGCTCACCGGCCTGTGGCAGATCAGCGGACGCAGTGACCTGCCGTGGGAGGAGGCGGTCCGCCTCGACCTGCGGTACGTGGAGGACTGGTCGCTCGCCCTCGACACAGTGATCTTGTGGAAGACGATGCGTGCGGTGCTCCACGGGCAGGGGGCCTACTGATGCGCGGGGGGCGTCGTCCGGTAGACGCGCGGACCGCAGGCCACCAGGGCCTGCCTGGGGGGAGGGACGTGTCATGAGAGTGAGCGTTTTCGGGCTCGGCTACGTGGGCTGCGTATCAGCCGCGTGCCTGGCCAGCATGGGGCACGAGGTCATCGGGGTGGACGTGAACCAGGTGAAGGTCGACCTGGTCAACGACGGCAAGGCCCCGGTGGTGGAGGAACGTATCGGCGAGCTCATCGCCGAGGTCGTGCGGAGCGGAGCGTTGCGCGCCACCGGCGACGTCCGTGAGGCGATCATGGGCAGCGAGGTGTCGCTGGTCTGCGTGGGTACGCCCTCGGAGCCCAACGGCAGCCTGTGCACCACGTACTTGGAGCGGGTCACGGAGCAGATCGGCGCCGCGCTGGCCGAGCGGGGCGGGCGGCAGACCGTCGTGTTCCGCAGCACCATGCTCCCGGGCACCTGCTTGAACCTGCTGGTACCGCTCCTGGAGAAGAACGTCGGTGGCACCGCCGGGGTGGACGTCGGGATCGCGGTCAACCCCGAGTTCCTGCGCGAGGGCACGAGCGTGCGGGACTTCTTCGACCCGCCCAAGACCGTCATCGGCGAGCTCGACCCGGCAAGCGGCGACGCGGTGATGGCGCTCTACGACGGCTTGCCAGGTGAGGTGTTCCGGGTGCCGATCCCGACCGCCGAGGCGATCAAGTACGCGGACAACGCGTTCCACGGCCTCAAGATCGGCTTCGCGAACGAGCTGGGCGCGGTGTGCCAGGCGCTCGGGGTGGACTCGCACCAGGTGATGGACGTGTTCCTGGCCGACCGCAAGCTGAACATCAGCCCCGCCTACCTGCGGCCCGGCTTCGCCTTCGGTGGCTCGTGCCTGCCCAAGGACCTGCGCAGCCTGGTCCACGCGGCACAGCGAGCCGACGTCTCGGTACCCATCCTCTCCCACGTACTGACCTCCAACTCCGACCATCTCCAGCGCGCGGTGGACCTGGTCGAGCGCACCGGCAAGCGCCGGGTGGGCCTGTTCGGGCTGTCCTTCAAACCCGGCACCGACGACCTCCGCGAAAGCCCCCTCGTCGAACTGGCGGAGAGGCTCTTCGGCAAGGGGTACGACATCAAGATCTACGACGCCAATGTGAGCCTCTCCCGGCTGATCGGCGCGAACCGCGAGTACATCGAGAGCCGGCTGCCGCACCTCGCGCAGCTGCTCGCGGACTCCGTCGACGAGGTGCTCGAACACGCCGAGGTGTGCCTGGTCGGGACCAGGGACCCGGCCGTGCTGTCGGCGCTGCCTCATGCGGACGGACCAGTGATCGTCGACCTCATCCGTCTTCCCGACGCCGAGACGCGCCGGACCGAACCGGGGTACGTGGGCCTTGCTTGGTAACGCAATCAGCGGCGACCGGTCCGACCGGCGCGCGCTGATCCTGGTGGAGAACCTGTCGGTGCCGTTCGACCGGCGGGTGTGGCAGGAGTGCACGACGCTCCGCGACGCGGGCTGGACGGTGCACGTCATCTGCCCGCAGGGGAGCAAGCGCGACACGGAGCCGGAGGCGGAGATCGACGGGGTGCGGATCCACCGCTACCCGTTGCGCGCGGCCACCGGAGGGCCGGCCGGCTACCTGAAGGAGTACGGATCGGCGCTCTGGCACACGGCCCGGCTGGCCCGCAAGGTCGGCCCGGTCGACGTGGTCCACGCCTGCAACCCGCCCGACCTGCTGTTCCTGCCGGCACTGTGGCTGAAGCGGCGCGGCGCACGGTTCGTCTTCGACCAGCACGACCTGGTACCCGAGCTGTACCTCTCCCGGTTCGACCGCGGAAAGGACCTGCTCTACCGCGCCGTGTGCGCGCTGGAACGGCGGACCTACCGGGCCGCGGACGTCGTCCTCGCCACGAACGAGAGCTACCGGGACGTCGCGGTACGCCGTGGCGGCCGGCGGCCGGAGGACGTCTTCGTGGTGCGCAGCGCGCCCGCGATCGAACGGTTCCAACCGGTGCCGCCGGAGGAGGAGTTGAAGCGCGGCAAGCCTCATCTGCTGTGCTACCTCGGCGTCATGGGCCCTCAGGACGGCGTCGACTACGCCCTGCGGGCCCTCGCGAAGCTCCGCGACGAGCTCGGGCGGACCGACTGGCACGCGGTGTTCGTCGGCTCCGGCGACGCCTTCGACGCGATGGTGGAGTTGTCCCGGCGGCTCGGTCTCTCCGAGCAGGTGCAGTTCACCGGGCGCATTCCGGACGCCGACCTGGTGCGCTACCTGTCCACCGCGGACGTCTGCCTCTCCCCCGACCCGCGCAATCCGCTCAACGACGTGTCGACGATGAACAAGGTCCTCGAGTACATGGCGATGGGCCGGCCGATCGTCTCGTTCGACCTGAAGGAGGCGCGCGTCTCCGCCGGAGAGGCCGCCGTCTACGCGCCAGCCAACGACGAGGCCGAGTTCGCCGAGCTCATCGCCCTGCTCCTGGACGATCCGGAGAAGCGGGCCCGGATGGGCAAGATCGGCCAGGAGCGGGTCAGCGGGCCGCTCTCCTGGCGGAACTCGCAAGCGTCGCTGCTCGCCGCCTACGCCGCCGCCTGCCGTGACCACACTCCGGTGCCGGCGGCCGATCCGGTACGAACAGGGAAGAGGCAGCGCAGTTGAGCGAGGAATCGATACGTCTGGTCACCATCGGGCGGATATTCCGTCGGCGCTGGCGGCTTCTCGCCGTCTTCGCCGTCGTGGGCGCGCTCGTCGGCTACGGCGCCTCGGTGGTGTTTCCGCCGCGGTACACGACGACGGCGTCGGTCCTGCTTCCGGGGCAGTGGGAAGAGCGCGAGCTGCTGACCCAGGTCGACATAGCGACCAGTTCGACGGTGGTCGACCGCGCGGCCGCCACGCTCCGCTGGAGGGGCGTGAGCGGTGCCGAGCTGCGGGACCGCGTGACCGCCCAGGCCACCGACGGGAACATCATCAAGATCTCCGGTACGGCCGACACCCCGAAGCGCGCGCAGCAGCTGTCCGACCAAGTGGCCGGCCAGTTCGTCAAGTTCGCCGCGCGGATCGTGGGCGGCGGCACCGACTCCGCGGCTGCCACGGAGGCCGAGGCGCTGCGCAAGCAGGTCGAGGAGACCAACCGCCGCATCACCGACCTGGCCGACGCGGCCGATCCGGGGCAGACCGTGGAAGGCGTGCAGGCCCGGACAGAGCTGGAGAAGCTGAGCACCTCGCTGGAGGAGGCCATGACGAAGCTGGACGAGGCCGACCCGGCGACCAACAAGGCCGGCATGGTCGTCATGGGGCCGGCGGCCCGGCCGACCGGCGAGGCGCCGCCGACGAGGGTGCAACTCGTCGGCGCGGGAGCGCTGCTGTCCTTCCTGCTCGCGATCATCGGCCATCTCGCCGCCGCACGGATGAACCGCCGACTGCGCACCGAACCGGAGATCGCCGCGGCGCTGGGCTCGGCGCTGCTGGGCACCGTCGACGTGCCCGGTGACCGGCGCGGCGCGCACCGGCCGGAAGGCAGTGGCCGACGGAGCTGGATCCGCCGAATCCTCGGCGTCGACACCCGCTGGGACCTGCCGACCCCGCAGCGGTCCGACGACGAGGCCGGCCGCCGGATCCGCTACCGGCGGGTGTGCGCCCGTCTCCGGGACCAACTGCCCGCCCCCCGGCGGCTGCTGGTGGTCGTACCGGACGGCGACGAGATCGCCCGCCGGGCCGCAGGGCAACTCGCCGCCGAGGCCGGGAGCGATCCGCAACTGCGGATGGTGGAGGTCTCGGTGGACCGGCCGATCGTGCCGGACCGCGACACCGAGTCGGGTGCCCTGGTCGTCCTCAGCGCGGGCAGCTGGACCGCGGAGGAACTCACCGGCATCGCCGAGTCATGTGCGGACGGCGGGCATGAGGTCCTCGGCATCGTCGTCGCCGACACGGTCCGCGCCCGTGAGACGCGGTCCGCCGCCCCTCCTCCGGATGACGCCACGCTCGCGTTCGCGGTCCCCGGCCATGCGGCGGGAGGTTCAGCGTGACGACGAGCACGACTGCGGAGTCGCCGGCCGCCACTCCGCTTCTCGACCTGCAGGCGCTGGTGGTGGCGGTGCGCAGGCGCCGCCGCCTCTGGTACGCCATGGCGCTCCTCGGCCTGCTGGCCGGCGCCGCGCTGGCGGTCCTGATGCCGCCGTCGCCGACCGCGGTGACCGAAGTGCTGGTCGCGCACGCGGAGGACCAGCCGAACGACACCGGAACGCTGATCCGCACCGACGTCCAGCTGCTGCAGACCACGCAGATCGCCGGCAAGGCCCTGCAGTCCCTCAAGTCCCCGGAGAAACCCGAGGACTTCATGCAGGACTACCGAGGTACCGGGCTGACCAACAACCTGCTCCAGATCACCGTGACAGGAGACAGCGACGCACAGGCGGTGGCCCGCGCCAAGGCGCTGGCCGACGCGTTCGTCACGGACCATGTGCAGCGGATGCAGAACACCGCGCAGGCCGAAGCCCAGGCCCTGCTCGACCAGCGTGACCGCATGCGGGACGAGCTCGCCCAGGTCAACAAGGAGATCGGAGGCCAGACGGCGGACAGCGACCCGAAAGCGTCGGCGAGCCTCGAGTCGCTCTTCGCCCGCCGCGCCGAACTCGACTCGCGCATCTCCGATTTCGACGAGCGCGCCGCGGACGCGCGGACCGGCACACCCCAGGTCGTCGCCGGCACGCAGATCGTGGACGCCCCGCGCGCGCTGCGGCACTCCCTGCCCAAGGCCGTGGTCACCGACGCCGCGATCGGGCTCGTCCTCGGGCTCGTCCTCGGGCTCGCGCTGGCCGCGGTCGGCACGGTGGTGGCGGACCGCCCCGTGCTGCGCCGGGACATCGCTGCGAATCTGGGCGCCTCGGTCATCGCGGAGCTGCCCCGCCGGTCGGGCGGGCCATGGCAGCGCCGACGCACCCGGTTGACCCGCGAACGGCTCACCGCGACCCTGGCCCGCACCACGCGCGGTTCCGCGGAACCGGTGTCGCTGCTGGAACTGGGCTGTGCGCGCAGCGCCGGCGCGGTCGCTCTGGACCTCGCCAGGGCCATGTCGGCGGAGGGGCCGGTGACCGTCATCGACGGTCTGCCCCGCCCGCGGCTCGCAGGCCGCCGCCAGAAGCCGGGAGACCCGACCGTGGTCGGCGGCGAGCGTGCCGCGACCGTGCCGCCTCAGGAGCGCCGGATCGGCGTCGGCTCGGTGGCGCCCGGCACGGCGTGGACCGACCTCCAGTACCTCGGTAGCCGGACCGTGCTCGTGGTGCGTGCCGGACACGGCAGCGCCGCATGGCTGCACACCGTGGCGCGGCAGCTCGCGGACCAGCGCATTCCGGTGATCGGTGTGGTGCTGATCGACCCCGATCCGCGTGACCGGACCGACGGCACCCTGTGGGACGGGCTGCACACCGCGCTGCGCGGCCGGAGCGAACGGCCGGCCCGGCAGACGGGTGGGGGTACCTCGCACGCCGTTCAGGCAGTGGGGGAGGGCCAGCGGCGGACAGAGCGCCAGCCGGTGTGGGCCGCCCGGGGCCCGGACAGCGACCAGGAGGTGCGGTAGGACATGTGTGGCATCGCGGGCACTTACCGATGGCCGGACGGAAAGGTCGTGACCGACCGGCTCACCGACACCCTCGCCCACCGCGGTCCGGACGGAGCGGGCCGGTACAGCCACCCCGTGGGGGACGGCGAAGTGCACCTCGGGCACCGCCGGCTGGCCATCATCGACCTGTCCGAGACCGGCGCCCAGCCGATGGTCTCGGACGGCCTCGTCCTGACGTACAACGGCGAGCTGTACAACGCGCCCGAGCTGCGTGCCGAGCTGGCGGCCACCGGGGTGCGCTTTCGCGGTACCTCCGACACCGAGGTACTCCTGGAGGCCTGGCGGCGCTGGGGCACGGACTGCCTGCCCCGGCTGCGCGGCATGTTCGCGTTCGGCGTCTTCGACGAGCGCACCGGTGACCTGGTGCTCGCCCGCGACCAGCTCGGCATCAAGCCGCTGTTCCTGCTCCGGCGCGGCGCGGGCCTGATGTTCGCCTCCGAGCTCAAGGCGCTCGCCGGCGCGACCGGTCGGCCGCTGGAGGTGGACCAGGCGGCGCTGGTGGCCTCGCTGCTGTACTACTGGGTGCCGGACTCACGGTGCGCGTTCCGCGAAGCGGAGAAGCTGCCCCCGGGGAGCTGGCTGAGGTGCCGGCCCGACGGCCGGGTGGAGCGCGGCCGGTTCTGGAACCTGAAGGACGTCGCCGCCGAGGGCCGGGAGCGGGCCCTGGCCGGCGAGCAGCCGGACCTGGCCGCCGTCGTCGAGGAGTCGACCCGGCGCCACCTGCTCTCCGACGTACCCGTGGCGACCTTCCTCTCCGGCGGCCTCGACTCCAGCTACCTGACCGCGCTGGCGGCCCGCCACCAACCGGGGATCTCCGCCTACACGATCGGATTCCGCGCCGAGGACGCCAAGTTCGAGGCGATGCCGGACGACCTGCGCTACGCCCGGCAGGTCGCCGAGCGGTTCGGCGTCGACCTGCACGAGATCGAGATCGCGCCGAACGTGCTCGACCTGCTGCCGCGGATGACGTACCACCTGGACGAGCCGATCGGCGACCCCGCCGCGATCAACACCTACCTGATCTGCTCGGCCGCACGAGAGGCCGGGGTGAAGGTGATGCTCTCGGGGATGGGCGCGGACGAGCTGTTCGCCGGTTACCGCAAGCACCTGGCCAACCTGATCGCGCTGCGCTACCAGCGCGTCCCGCGGCCGCTGCGGCGCGGGGTGTCCGCGGCCGTGGACCGGCTGCCGGTCGCAACGAGCCGCCGCGGGTACCGGTCGGTGCGCTTCGCGAAGCGGTTCCTCTCCTTCGCCGGTCTGCCGGAGGAGACCGCCTTCCGGCGCAGCTACACCATGTACGACCAGGACGAGTTGCTCGCCCTCGTCGACCCGGATCTGGCCGCGACGGTCGAGGACGTGCTGACCGAGCACGCGGACGTCTACCAGGACAACGACCTCGACGACTTCGTCAACCGCATGTGCCTCACCGACGCCCGGATGTTCCTGCCGGGCCTGAACCTCACGTACACGGACCGCTCCAGCATGGCCGCCTCGACCGAGGTACGCGTGCCGTACGTGGACGTCGAGGTGGTCAGGGCGGCGTTCGCCGTGCCCGGCGATCGCAAGATCGTCGGACGGCAGGGCAAGGTCGTCCTCAAGGAGGCGGCCACCTCGATCCTGCCCCGGGAGATCGTGTACCGGCCCAAGGGCCTGTTCAGCGCCCCGCTGCGGGCCTGGATGAGCCGGGACCTGGCACCGCTGGTGCGCGAGGTGGTCGACGACGGCGTGCTCGTCAACTCCGGACTCCTGCGCCGCGACGCGCTGGCGCGCATGGTCGCCGAGGACGCCTCCGGACAGCGGGACTTCTCCAAGCATCTGTGGCACGTACTGACCCTCGAGTACTGGTATCGCGACGCGACCTCCGGGTCCGGCCAGAGCACTCGGTTGACGGCTTAGGAATCAGGAGTTCGGGTGAAGCAGGTCGTACAGAACTACAAGAGCGGCGAGCTGGCGGTGCTCGACGTACCAGTGCCGGGGTGCAAGCCGGGCGGTGTGCTGGTCCGCAGCGCCTACTCGCTGATCTCCACCGGGACCGAACTCATGAAGGTGTCCGAGGCCGGCATGTCGATGGTGGGCAAGGCCCGCTCCCGGCCGGACCAGGTGGCCAAGGTCATGCAGAGCGTGGCCACCAACGGGGTGCCCGCCACCTACCGCAAGGTGATGGGCAAGCTGGACTCCTACACGCCGCTGGGCTACTCGCTGTGCGGGGTGGTCGAGCAGGTCGGCACCGGCATCGGCGATGTGAAGGTCGGCGACCTCGTGGCCTGCGCCGGCAACGAGCACGCGCTGCACGCCGAACTGAACTGGGTGCCGAAGAACCTCTACACCCCGGTGCCGGACGGCCTCGCGCCACGCCACGCCGCCTTCGGCACCGTCGGGTCGATCGCGATGCAGGGCGTCCGCCGCGGCGAGCCGCAGCTCGGCGAGGTGGCCCTGGTCATCGGCCTCGGCCTGATCGGTCAGCTGGTGGTCCAGCTCCTTGGCGCCTGCGGAGTCCTCGTCGTCGGCGTCGACCCCGACCCGACGCGCTGCGAACTCGCCGCGCGCCTGGGCGCCGCGTCCTGCGGCGACCCCGCGTCCGCGGCCGTGGAAGCCGCCGTCGCCGAACTCACCGACGGGCACGGTGTGGACCAGGTGTACCTGGCCGCCGGCGGCGGCAGCAACCAGCCCGTCGAGCTGGCCGCCCGGCTCTGCCGGGACCGCGGCCGGGTCGTCGACATCGGCAAGTGCCGCCTGGACCTGCCGTGGAACGCGTACTACGAGAAGGAACTCGACGTCCGGTTCTCCCGCAGTTACGGCCCCGGGCGCTACGACCCGGAGTACGAACTGGAGGGACGCGACTACCCGATCGGCTACGTGCGCTGGACCGAGCGCCGTAACCTCGCGTGCTTCCTCGACCTGGTCGCCCGCGGCAGCGTCGACGTGGAGCCCCTGGTCTCCCACGTCGCCGACTTCGACGACGCGGTCGAGACGTACCAGCGCCTGAAGGACGGCGACCTGAAGGCCGTGGCCGTGCTGTTCCGGTACCCCGAAAAGGCGGCGGAAGGCGAGGCGGAGGCCCCGTCGGTGGCCGTGCCCGCGGTGCAGCGAACCGGCGGCGCAGTGTCCACGCCGGCCCGGTCGGCCACGACGCCGGTGCGCCTCGCGTTCGTAGGCGCGGGAAACTACGCGACGTCGATGCTGCTGCCGCACCTGGCACAGCGCGACGGCGTCGAGCTGTCGACCGTCGTCACCACGACGGCGCTCTCCGCGGCCAACGCGCAGCGGAAGTTCGGCTTCGCCGAGGCGACCACCGATCTCGACGCCGTGCTCGGCGACAAGTCCATCGACGCGGTGTTCGTCGTCACCCGGCACAGCTCGCACGCCGAACTGACCCGCAAGGCGCTGCTGGCCGGCAAGACGGTGTTCGTGGAGAAGCCCCTGGCCCTCACCGAGGACGAACTGGCCGGCGTACTCGCGGCGGTGGAGGAGTCCGGCAACGACCGGGTGCAGGTGGGCTTCAACCGCCGGTTCGCGCCGCTGCTGACGGAGGCCAGAGAGCGGTTCGGCACCCGGACCGGTCCGGCGAGCCTGCGCTACCTGGTCAACGCCGGCCGACTCCAGCACGGCAGCTGGTATCTCCAACAGGGCACCGAGGGCTCGCGGTTCGCGGGCGAGGGCGGCCACTTCATCGACACGGCGAGCTGGCTGCTCGAGGCAGACCCGGTCTCCGTCTACGCGGTCGCCACGTCCGGCAACGACGACCTCCAGGTCGTGCTGCGCTACCCGGACGGGTCCACGGCCACCATCAGCTACGTCACCACCGGCGCGCCCGGCTTCCCCAAGGAGACGCTGGACCTGGTCGCGGACGGCAAGGTGCTGCGGCTCGATGACTTCGTCCGTGCCTCGGTGTACGACCGCAAGCGGTGGGTCAGTTCGCGGCTGCCCAAGGCCCGGGACAAGGGCCAGAACGCCGAACTGGCCGCGTTCGTCAAGGCGGTTCGGACCGGCGGGCCGATGCCGGTGCCGCTGGAGTCGCTGGTCGCCACCACGGCGGCCACCCTCGCCGTGCGGACCGGCCTGGCCGGCGGTGTGCCGGTGGAGTTGGCGAGGACGCGATGACTGTGAGCTCGGGGAGCGCGGGCTGGTACCTGCGGCGGCTGTCCCGGATGGGGCCGGGGGAGGTCGCGGGCCGGGTGGGCGACACGGTGCGCAGACGGCGGTGGCGGTCCGCCCGGCCGGACTGCCCGAGCGTGACCGGCGCCCGGTTCACGGCGGTACTGCCCGCCGGGACGATCGCCGCCGTGCCACCGGACGCCGCGAAGCGTCTCGTCGCCGAGGCCGACCGGCTGATGTACGGGCACGTCGAGTACTTCGGGGTGGTCCGCGACGACCTCACCGACCCGGACTGGTGGTGCGACCCGAAGACCGGGCGCCGGGCTCCGTGGGGCTACGCCTTCGACGTGCCGTACCGGAACGAGGACGCGGTCGGGGACATCAAGCAGATCTGGGAGCTGTCCCGGCACCAGTACCTCACCGTCCTCGCCGCCGCCTACGCGATCACCGGGAACGAGCGGTACGCCGAGCGCGTGGCCGAGCATCTGCGGTCGTGGTGGGCGGCCAACCCCCCGCTGCGGGGCGTGCACTGGATCAGCGGCATCGAGCTGGGTATCCGGCTGCTGTCCTGGGTGTGGATCCGCAGGCTGCTCGACGACTGGCCGGGCGCGGCCGGGCTGTTCGAGGACAACCCGGTGGCGCTGAACCAGATCTGGCACCACCAGCGCTGGCTGGCCGCCTTCCCCAGCCGAGGGTCCTCGGCGAACAACCACGTCATCGCCGAGGCCGCCGGGCAGTTCGCAGCGGCCTGCGCGTTCGGCTGGTTCCCGTCCTCGGGGCGCTGGCGGGCGGACGCGCTGCGCTCGCTGGAGCGGCACCTGCGCAGCAACACCTTCGCCTCCGGCCTCAACCGCGAGCTGGCCACCGAGTATCACGGACTCGTCCTGGAACTCGGCCTGGCCGCGGTGGCCGAGGCGGATGCCGCAGGCGTGCCGGTCCCGCCGTCCGTCCGGCTGGTGCTGCTGCGGATGACCGACGCGCTCGCGGCCGTCGTGGACAATCGGATGCGGCCGCCGCGCCAGGGGGACGCGGACGACGGGCACGGCCTGGTCGTGGACGGCACGGGCACCGACCGCTGGGCCTCGCTCCTTGCCACCGGCGAGGCCGTGTTCGGCCGGCTCGACTGGTGGCCGGCGGTGGCCGGTTCCGATGTGCGCACCCCGCTGCTGGCCGCGCTCATCCGGCCGTACCCGGGAAACGGCACCGCACCGGCCGTGAACCGCCCGGCTCGCAGGCCGGCCCACTTCGCCGACGCGGGGCTCACCGTCCTGCGCGGCCCGGGCGAGATCTGGTGCCGCTGCGACGGTGGTCCGCACGGCTTCCTCTCCATCGCCGCGCATGCCCACGCGGACGCGCTGTCCGTGGAGGTCCGGCACGACGGGATCGACGTGCTCGCCGACCCGGGGACGTTCTGCTACCACGGGCAGCCCGCGTGGCGGCAGTACTTCCGGTCGACCCTCGGCCACAACACGCTGCAACTGGACGGCGGTGACCAGTCCGTCTCCGGCGGCCCGTTCCTGTGGACCCGTCATGCCCGCACCCGCGTCCTGACCGCGGACACGTCCGGCGAGGGCGTGGCTCGCTGGTGTGCCGAGCACGACGGGTACCAGGGCTTGGTACATCGCCGCCGGGTGGAGCTGACGGCCGCGAGCCAGGAGTTGAAGGTGGTCGACGAGGTGCGCGGCCCGCGCCGGGCCGTGCGGCTGGCGTTCCACCTCGGCCCGGAGATCGCCGCGGACCTGGTGGGGAACCGGGCGGTGCTCACCTGGATCCGGGACGGCGAGGGGCGTTCCGCGGTGCTCGACCTGCCCGGGCAGCTGTCCTGGCGGGCGCATCGCGGCGAGACCGACCCGCCGCTGGGCTGGTACTCCGCGGGATTCGGGTGCAAGGAACCCACCACAACGCTGGTCGGCACCGGCACCGGCACCGGCACCGGCACCGCCGACGGCGCTGGCGGGTTCATCACCGTGCTCAGGTTCGGCGGCTAGGGGGCACGTGGTGATCAAGAGGCGGCACTGGGCGTTGGCGGCGGCACCGCTGGCGCTGGCCCTGCTGACGGCGACCGGCTGTGAGAGCTCGCCGGGCGCCCCGGGGGCGGAGCCGACCGCCGCGCCGTCCACGTCCACGTCCGCGGCCCGATCCGTGGCCCGGGTGTGCGCCAACCCCGCGGCCGGGCCGGCGAAGGCGCCGGCGGGCGCGGTGACGGTCGACCCCGCGGTGATCGGTGACCTGGCGTCGAAGACCAAGAACAGCCCTGCGAACACCACGTTCTGGCTGCGACCGGGCAAGCACAGGCTCGACCCGGACCGCTACGCGCAGGTCATCCCCAAGAAGGGGGACCGCTACCTCGGTGCGCCGGGCGCGGTGCTCGACGGCGGGAAGAAGAACCAGTACGCGTTCGCGGGTACCGCCCGCGACGTCACCATCCGCTACCTGACCGTGCAGCATTTCGTCGCACCGCAGAACGAGGGCGTGGTCAACCACGACTCGGCCGACGGGTGGGTGATCGAGCACGCGACGATCCAGGACAACTCCGGGGCCGGGCTGATGGCCGGTGCCCACCAGCAGGTCCGCGCCAGCTGCCTGCGCGACAACGGACAGTACGGAATGAACGCGTACAAGGGCGGCGGCGGTATCAGCGACCTGGTGGTCGAGGACAACGAGATCGTGGGCAACAACACCGACGACTGGGAGCGGCGGCAGCAGGGCTGCGGCTGCACCGGAGGCATCAAGTTCTGGGCCGTCGACGGCGCCGACGTACGCGGCAACTGGGTGCACGACAACCGCGGAACAGGGTTGTGGGCGGACACCGACAACAACGACTTCCTCATCGAGAACAACGTGCTCGAGGCCAACGACGGTGCCGCGCTGATCTACGAGACCAGCTACAACGCGATCATCCGGAGCAACACGATCCGGCGGAACAACTGGGTCGAGGGCCGCAGGTACGCCGACCGCGGCGACAACTTCCCGTACGGGACCGTCTACCTGTCCGAGTCCGGCGGCGAACCACGGATCCGGGCCCGCACCGACAGGATCAAGATCTACCGGAACGTGCTGCAGAACAACTGGTCCGGTATCACCCTGTGGGAGAACGCCGACCGGTTCTGCAACAGTCCGGCCAACACCTCGTCCGGTGACTGCACGCTGCTGGTGAAGAACGCCGACCGCTGCGCGAGGCCGGCGATCGCCAAGGCGCCGCTCTACGCCGACTGCCGGTGGAAGACCCAGCGCGTGGACATCCACGACAACCGCTTCGTGCTCGACGAGTCCGTGGTCGAGTGCACGGAGATGTGCGACCGCATGGCGGTGCTGTCCAACTACGGGACCTATCCGGCCTGGTCGCCGTACAAGGGCGAGAAGGTGGCCGAGGCGATCACCCACAAGCAGGACAACCGCTGGCACGACAACGTCTACGTCGGGCCGTGGAAGTTCGTCGCCTACGACCCGAGCCGGGTGCTCGACTTCGGGGAGTGGCAGGGCGCGGGTTACCGGCAGGACGCGGGCAGCGCCCTCGACCCACGGGCCGGTGGTTGAGATGGAATCGCGGATGAACAGGCAGACGGACACGCAGTCCGGCGCCGAACCGGGCGCCGCCGGTACACCGAGGGTCGTCGGGGTCGTCTGGGGGCTGCTGGTCCTCAACACGCTCGGCTCCGCCGGGGCGAAGACCATCGTCCCGCTGCCCCGCTCCCTCATCCAGATGGTCACCATGGGCGCGCTGGTCGCCGCGTTCGCGCTGGCGCTCGCGGTCAATCTGCGGCTGCGCATCCGAGCCAGCGCCTACCTGCTCCTGCTCACTCTGCTGCTGGTAACGAGCGTGATCTCCAGCGCGAACCTGGAGTCCGGGTTCGGCGCACTGTTCCGCTGCTTCCGGCTGGCTCTCTTCATCGGCACCCTGTGGCTGCTCAGCCGCTGGTGGGACGGCAGTCTGACGTTCGTCCGGTACCACATCCGGGCGTACTTCGCGGTGCTCGGATCGGTGGCCGCCGGCCTCGTCGTCTCACCGGGCGCGGCCCTGCCCGACCTGTACGGCGGACGCCTGGTCGGCGCTCTGTGGCCGCTCACCCCGCCGCAGATCGGGCAGTACGCAGCGGTGATCATCGGGCTCACCGTGCTGCTCGTACTGGGCCGCCGGACCGACCGGACCAGCGCCGTGGTGATCATCGTGCCGTCCCTCGTGCTGCTCGCGCTGACCCATACCCGGACGGCCACGCTCGGCCTGCTCATCGGGCTGGCGCTGGCGATCGGCTCGCTCATCCTGACCAGCGCGGCCGCCCGCCGGTCCTTCACCTGGGCGGTGCTGTGCGCCGTGGTGGCCGCGGTGGGGTTCGCCTCCGCTCTGCAGACGTGGTTCCTGCGCGGACAGAGCAAGGAGAACTTCTCCAGCCTCACCGGCCGGGCCAAGGTCTGGGACGCCCTGCTTGGCGCGCCCCGGTCGACCTCGGAGCAGTGGCTCGGCGTGGGCCTGGGCGACAAGTCGTTCGGCGGGCTGCCGATCGACAACAGCTGGCTGGCCGTCTACAACGAACAGGGTCTGAGCGGCGTCACCCTCGTCGCGGCGATCATCATCGTGCTGGGCGCCGTCGCGTTGCTGCGGCCACCGTCGCTGCAGAGGGCCTGCGCGATCTTCCTGATCAGCTACTGCGCGATCGCCTCGTACACCGAGGCCGGTCTCGGCGACGCCTCGCCGTATCTGCTGCATCTGGCCCTGGCCGCCGCACTGCTGGCCGCACCCACCGCGACGACACCCCTCTCGACGCCCGAACCCGCCAGACGATCGGAGGTGACCTGACCATGCACGTCCTCGTGGTGCACAACCGCTATGCCTCCGCGCAGCCGAGCGGCGAGAACAAGGTCGTCGACCAGGAGGTGGAGCTGCTGCGCGCGGCCGGCCACCGGGTCGACGTGTTCGAGCGGCGCAGCGACGACATCGCCGTCCGGTCCCTCCTCGGCAAGGTCGCGGTGCCGCTCCTGGTGCCGTGGAACCCGGCGGTCCGCACGGAACTCGCGGCCCGGCTGCGCGCCGAGCGACCGGACGTGGTGCATGTCCACAACGTCTTCCCGCTCCTGTCGCCCGCGGTCCTGGCCGCGTGCGCCGACGCCGGGGTGCCCGCCGTCGCCACGCTGCACAACTACACCCAGGTCTGCCCGCCCGGCACGCTGCAGCGGGACGGCCGACCGTGCACCGAGTGCGTCGGCTCCGCACCACTGCCCGCCGTCCGGCACGGGTGCTACCGCAACTCCCGCCTCGCGACGGTGCCGCTCGCGGTCAGCCTGTCGGTCAACCGGCGGCGGTGGTGGTCCGGCGTGGAGCGGTTCTTCTGCATCTCCGCGGCGCAGCGCGACGTCCTGGTGCGGTCCGGCATGCCGGCCGAGCGGCTCACGGTGAAGAACAACTTCGTGCCCGACCCCGGCACGTGCCGGGACGGCGAGGGAGAGCACCTGCTCTACCTGGGCAGGCTCGCGGAGGCCAAGGGCGTACGGCTGCTCATGGCCGCGTGGGACGAGATCACGGCGAGCGGCGGTGTGGGCGTGCCGCTCGTGATCGCCGGCACCGGACCGCTGGAGCCGGAGGTGACCGCCTGGGCGGCGGGCCGGGACGACGTGCGCTACGTCGGCCTGCTGGACACGGCGGAGTGCCGGAAGGCCATCGAGCGGTCGGTCGCGGTGGTGGCTCCCTCGACGTGGCTGGAGGCGTTCGGCCTGGTGGTCGTCGAGGCGATGGCGGCCGGGGTCCCGACCGTCGCCGCCGGCCACGGCGCCTTCGTCGAACTTGTCGAGGACGGTGTCACCGGGCTGCTGCACGAGCCTGGCGAGGCGGGCTCGCTCGCGTCCCGCATACGCCGGATCGCGGCCGAACCCGACCGCAACCGGGAGATGGGCCAGGCGGCCCGCCGCCGCTACGAGCAGGGATTCAGCCCGGCCGTCGGCCTGGAGCGCCTGCTGGAGGAGTACCGCACCGCGATCGCGGGACGGTCGGCACAGGCTCGCGGCGGGGACACCCGCGCGAGCAGGGGGGATGGGGACAGCACATGACACGATGCCGACTCTGCGGCTCGGAAGCGATGGCGAGCGTCGTCGACCTGGGGGCGACGCCGCCGTGTGAGAGCTTTCTCGCCGCGGACCAACTGGATCAGCCGGAGCCGGCGTACCCGCTGCACCTGCGGGTCTGCGCCGACTGCTGGCTCGCGCAGATCCCGCCGCTGATCACGCCGGAGGAGACGTTCAAGGAGTACGCGTACTTCTCCTCCTACTCGACCTCCTGGGTGGAGCACGCGCGCGCCTTCGTCGCCGACGCCGTCGAGCGGCTGCCGCTCGGCCCCGAGGCCTTCGTGGTCGAGGTGGCGAGCAACGACGGGTACCTGCTCAGGCACGTGGTGGACCAGGGGATCCGCTGCCTCGGCATCGAGCCGTCGGTGAACGTCGGCGCCACGGCACGGGAGGCGGGCGTGCCCACGCTCACGGAGTTCCTCTCCCCGGAGACCGGCACCGCGGTCCGCGAGGAGCACGGCCCGGCGGACCTGGTCGTGGCCAACAACGTGTACGCGCACATCCCCGACGTGGTCGGCTTCACCCAGGGGTTGCGCGCCCTGGTCGCCGACGACGGCTGGGTCTCCATCGAGGTGCAGCACCTGCTGACCCTGATCGAGGAGAACCAGTACGACACGATCTACCACGAGCACTTCCAGTACTACACGGTCGCTTCCGCGATCCGGGCCCTGGCGAGCGGCGGACTCGCGCTCGTGGACGTCGAGTTGCTGCCCACGCACGGCGGCTCCATCCGGCTGTGGGCCCGTCCGGCCGAGGCGACCGGCGAGCCGACGCGGCGGGTGGCCGACGTACTGGACCGGGAGAAGGCCGCCGGACTCCAGGAGCTGTCCGGGTACGCCGAGTTCTCCGCCCGGGTGGCCAAAGTACGCCGGGACCTGCTCCGGTTCCTCATCGAGGCGGCAGAGCGCGGTGAGACGGTCGTCGGCTACGGCGCCCCGGGCAAGGGCAACACCCTGCTCAACCACTGCGGCATCCGCCCCGACCTGCTTGCCTACACCGTCGACCGCAACCCGTACAAGCACGGCAGGTTCACCCCGGGGACCCGCATCCCCGTCCTGGCGCCGGAGCAGATAGCCGCCGACAAGCCGGACTACGTCCTCGTCCTCCCGTGGAACCTGCGGGCCGAGCTCGTCGAGCAACTGTCCTTCGTGCACGAGTGGGGCGGCCGGCTCGTCTTTCCCATCCCGGAACTGAGCATTGTCGAGGGCGTCTTGAAAGAGGTCACAGCATGAAGGTCGTCCTGTTCTGCGGCGGTTACGGGATGCGGATGCGCAACGGAACCTCCGACGACGTGCCCAAACCCATGGCGATGGTCGGCCCGCGACCGCTGATCTGGCATGTCATGCGCTACTACGCGTACTTCGGGCACACGGAGTTCATCCTGTGCCTCGGGTACGGGGCCCACCACATCAAGGACTTCTTCCTCAACTACGAGGAGACGACGTCCAACGACTTCGTCCTGCGGGGCGGGAAGACCGAGCTGCTCTCCACCGACATCGCCGACTGGACGATCACGTTCGCGCAGACCGGCATCGAGTCACCGATCGGGGAGCGGCTGCGCCGGGTGCGGCACCACCTGGACGGCGACGAGATGTTCCTCGCCAACTACGCCGACGTGCTCACCGACGCCCCGCTGCCGGAGATGATCGACCGGTTCGCCGCGCGCGACGCCGGGGCGTCGATGATGGTGGTGCCGCCGCAGTCGTCGTTCCACTGTGTGGAGCTGGGCGAGGACGGCCTGGTGGGAGGCATCACCGCGGTGAGCGAACTGCCGCTGTGGGAGAACGGCGGCTACTTCGTGCTCCGCCAGGAGGTCTTCGACCACATACCGGAGAACGGGGACCTGGTCGCCGACGGATGCGCCCAACTGGCCAAGCAGGGGCGGCTGGTGGCCCATCAGCACCGCGGCTTCTGGAAGCCGACCGACACCGTGAAGGAGCGGGCCGCGCTCGACGAGGCCTACACCCGGGGCGACCGCCCGTGGGCCGTGTGGGAACGGGACGTCGCGGGGGTGCGTGCGTGATCCGGCTCGGGGCCGGTCGTCTTGACCGGATCGTCGCGGTGGGCGCCCACTGCGACGACATCGCCATCGGCGCCGGCGGCACGCTGCTGACGCTGTGCCAGGCGCGGCCCGGTATCCGGGTCGACGCGCTGGTGCTCTCCGGCGGCGGCAGCGAGCGCGAGCAGGAGGAGCAGGCCGCGCTCGCCGCCTTCTGCCCGGGCGCCGACCTGCGGCTGACCGTGCACAAGCTGCCGGACGGCCGACTGCCCGCGCACTGGGAGGAGGCCAAGGCCACCGTCGAGGAACTGCGTGCGCAGACCGAACCGGACCTGATCCTCGGACCGCGCACCGACGACGCCCACCAGGACCACCGCGGCCTGGCGCAGTTGCTGCCCACCGCGTTCCGTGACCACCTCGTGCTCGGCTACGAGATCGTCAAGTGGGACGGCGATCTCGGCCGTCCGGCGGCGTACCAGCCGCTGGCGCCGGAGACCGCCGAACAGAAGGTGCGGCTGCTGCAGGAGCACTACCCCTCGCAGCGGCAACGGCCCTGGTACGACCGGGAGGCCTTCCTCGGCCTCGCCCGGATCCGCGGCATCGAATGCCACGCGCGCTACGCCGAGGCGTTCGCCGTCACCAAACTCACGCTCAACCTGGGGGGTTGAACCACCTTGCGCGTACTACTGACCGGACACCAGGGCTATCTGGGCACCGTGATGGCCCCGGTCCTCAAGGCTGCCGGACACGAGGTCGTCGGCCTCGACGCCGGCCTGTTCGCCGACTGCGTCCTTGGCCCGCAGCCCGCCGACCCGCCGGGGGAGCGGGTGGACCTGCGCGACGTCACGGCCGACCACGTGGCCGGGGTGGACGCCGTGATCCACCTGGCCGCGCTCTCCAACGACCCGCTCGGCTCCCTGGCGCCGGAACTCACCTACGACATCAACCACCACGCGTCCGTACGGCTGGCCCGACTGGCCCGCGACGCCGGAGTACGGCGCTTCCTGTACGCGTCGACCTGCTCCGTCTACGGCGCCTCCGGCGACCCCGACTTGTCGAACTTGGTGGCCGAGGACGCCCCACTGCGCCCGGTGACGCCGTACGCGGAGTCGAAGGTCCGGGTGGAGGACGACCTGCACGCGCTGGCCGACGGCGACTTCACCCCGGTGTTCATGCGCAACGCCACCGCCTTCGGCTACTCGCCCCGGCTGCGCGCCGACATCGTGCTGAACAATCTGGTGGGCCACGCGCTCCTGTCCGGCGAGGTGTTGGTGCTCTCCGACGGCACCCCCTGGCGCCCGCTGGTGCACGCCGCCGACATCGCACGCGCCTTCACGGCCGCGCTGACCGCGCCGCGCGAGGCGGTGCACGACCGGGCGTTCAACATCGGCAGCGAGATCAACAACGTCACCGTCGCCGAGATCGCCGAGCAGGTCGCCGAGGCGGTGTCCGGCGCGAAGGTGGTGATCACGGGGGAGAACGGTGCCGATCCGCGGTCGTACCGGGTGGACTTCTCCCGGTTCCGCGCCGCGATTCCCGGCTTCGACTGCGAGTGGACGGTGAAGCAGGGCGCGCTCGAACTCGCCGACGCCTACCGGAATTTCGGGCTGACCCGGGAGGACTTCGAGCAGCGCTTCACCCGCCTTGCCGTGCTGCGCGCGGCGACCGACGCCGGCACCGTCGACGACACCCTGCGGTGGCGCCGATGACCAACGCCGGCGAAGAGATGTACACGCTGGTGGAGCGGATGTACCCGCTCTGCCGCAGCATCACCGGCGACGGTGTACGCGCCACCCTGGACATCGTCGGCGAGTACATCCCGCTCCAGGTGCACGAGGTGCCGACCGGGACGCAGGTGCTCGACTGGACGGTTCCGCAGGAGTGGAACATCCGGGACGCGTACATCGCCGACACCGCCGGCCGGCGGGTCGTCGACTTCGCCGCGTCCAGCCTGCACGTGCTCGGCTACAGCGTGCCGGTGTCGGCGACCATGCCGCTCGCCGAACTGCGCGCGCACCTGCACACCCTGCCGGACCACCCGAGTTGGGTGCCGTACCGCACCAGCTACTACAAGCCGGACTGGGGGTTCTGCCTGGCCCAGGAGACCCTGGACGCGCTGCCGGACGGCGAGTACGAGGTGCACATCGACTCCACCCTCGCGGACGGCCACCTCACCTACGCCGAGTACGTGGTCCCCGGACAGGTCGCCGACGAGGTCATCGTCTCCTGCCACGTCTGCCACCCGTCGCTGGCCAACGACAACCTGGCCGGCATCTCCGTGGCCACCTATCTGGCCCGGGCCCTTGCGGAGCAGCCGACGCACTACACCTACCGGTTCCTGTTCGCGCCCGGCACCATCGGGGCGATCACCTGGCTGGCCCGCAACGCGGAGCGGGTGGACCGGGTCAAGCACGGCCTCGTGCTGGCCTGCGCCGGGGACCCGGGCCACCTGACGTACAAACAGAGCAGGCGCGGCGACGCGGAGATCGACCGGGTGCTGCGGCACGTGCTGACCGCATCCGAACGCCCGCACCACATCACCGAGTTCACCCCGTACGGCTACGACGAGCGGCAGTTCTGCTCGCCCGGGTTCAATCTGGGCGTGGGCTCGCTCACCCGGACCCCGTATGCCGGCTACCCCGAGTACCACACCTCGGCGGACAACCTGGACTTCGTCTCCCCGAAGGCGATGGCGGACACCCTCGCGGTCTGCCGCGAGGCGTTCGCCGTCCTCGACCGCAACCGGCAGTACCTCAACCTCAGCCCCTACGGCGAACCGCAACTGGGCCGACGCGGGCTGTACGACGCGCTCGGCGGCCGCAGCGACACCAAGCAGGCCCAGATGGCCATGCTCTGGGTGCTCAACCTCTCCGACGGCGAGCACAGTCTGCTGGACGTCGCCGAGCGGTCCGGGCTGCCCTTCGACACCGTCGCCGCCGCGGCGGGCGCGCTGCTCGGCGCCGGGCTGATCAAGGAATGACACGGATGACCACCGAGGGGGAGAATCCGCAGAAGACGGCGCCACCGGCCGTATCGGCCAAGCGGGCCCTGGTCGGCCGGCTGTCCTGGGGACTTGCCGACCAGGCGGCCTCCAGCATCAGCAACTTCGCGGTGGGCATCTACGTGGCCCGCTCGCTGGGGGTGACCGCGTTCGGCGTGTTCAGCCTGGCCTGGGTGACCTACGGCGTCGTCCTCAACGTCTCGCGCGGCCTCGCCACCGACCCGCTCGTGGTGCGCTTCAGCGGCGTGCCGGACACGTCCTGGCGCGGTGCGGTGGCCCGCTCGACGGGTACCGCGCTCGGCGTCGGCACGGCTCTCGGCGTGGTGTGCCTGGCGGCCGGGCTCGGTCTCGGCGGCCGCGTGGGGCCCGCGTTCGCCGCCCTCGGCATCATGCTGCCGGGGCTGCTCCTCCAGGACGCCTGGCGGTTCTCGTTCTTCGCCGCCGGAGCCGGGCGGAAGGCGTTCGTCAACGACGTCGTGTGGGGCATCGCGCTCGTCCCGGCCATGGTGGTGGCGGCCCACGTGGACAGCGTGGCCGCCTTCGTGCTCGCCTG
Source organism: Streptomyces sp. NPDC048417 (assembly GCF_040651615.1). Classification (NCBI taxonomy): domain Bacteria; kingdom Bacillati; phylum Actinomycetota; class Actinomycetes; order Kitasatosporales; family Streptomycetaceae; genus Streptomyces; species Streptomyces sp. NPDC048417. The sequence goes on from NZ_JBEZKI010000004.1 coordinate 249,479, forward strand.
GGGCGCGTCCGCCACGGTGGCCGCTGGCTACGGCTACCTCCAGTCCGGCATCCGGCCGCACATGGCACAGGCCCGCGGGTGGCTTCGCGAGCAGCGCGATCTCGGCTACCGGTACCTGGTCGAGAACGTCAGCCTCAGCGGCGCCAGCCAGGTGCGGGCGTACGGGCTCGGCGTGATCGTCGGGGTCGGCGCGGTGGGCGCGGTGCGGGGCGCCGAACTCCTGATGGGCCCGTTCCTCGCCGTGCTGATGGGGCTTTCGCTGGTCACCGTCCCGGAGGCGGCACGGGTGCTGCGGCGGGCCCCGCACCAACTGGGCAGGTTCTGCCTCCTCCTCGGCGGCGGGCAGGCCGCCGGAGCGCTGCTCTGGGGTTCGGCGCTGCTGCTGATGCCGGACCGGCTCGGCGGACTGGCGCTCGGCGATGTCTGGCACTCCTCCTCGCACCTCATCGTGCAGATCACCCTCAGTGTCGCGGGAGCGGGCCTCGGCACCGGCGCGGCGGCCGGGCTGCGCGCGCTTGGCGCGGCCCGGCGCAGCCTGCGCTGCCAACTGTTCGCCTCCGCCTGCTATGTCGGCGGCGGGCTCGGCGGCGCGGCCGTCGCCGGTACGGCCGGCTCGGCCTGGGGCGTCGCCGCCGCGACCCTCAGCGGCTCGGTCGTGTGGTGGCTGCAACTGCGGTCCGCCCTGCGCGAGCGTCACCGCCATCCCATCCCCGAAGTGAGGACCGCATGACCGACCGACCCAGGCTGAGCATCGGCCTGCCCGTGTACAACGGCGAGGAGTACCTGGCCGAGTCGTTCGACGCCCTGCTCGGCCAGACCTACGAGGACTTCGAACTGGTCGTCTCCGACAACGCCTCGACGGACGGGACCGAGGACATCTGCCGCAAGTACGCCGCGCAGGACTCCCGCATCCGGTACCTCCGGCTGCCCCGGAACATCGGCGCCACGCCGAACCACAACCATGTGTTCGCCGAGTCCCGCGGCGAACTGTTCAAGTGGGCCTCCCACGACGACCTTTACGGCCGTGACCTGCTGCGGCGCTGCGTGGAGGCGCTGGACGAGCGGCCGGACGTGATCCTCGCGCACACCGGCCAGGCGGTCATCGACGGCGACGGCCAGGTGACGGTCCCCTACGAGTACACCCTCGCCACCGACTCGCCGCACGCGCCGGAGCGCTTCCGCAGTCTGCTGTTCGAGCCGGGCGGCGACGACTTCTACGGAGTGATGCGGGCCGACATGCTGCGCCGGGTGAAAGCGATGGACAGCTACCACCACGCGGACCGCACGTTCGTCGCCGAGATCACCCTGCACGGGCCCTTCCACCAGGTGCCGGAGCTGCTGTACTTCCGCCGCGATCACCCCACCCGCGCCGAGCGGGCGAACCCGTCCAAGCGCTCCCGGTGCGTCAACCTGGACCCGCGCCGGGCCGGCTTGCTGCACCCGACGCCCCGGTTGCTCGCCGAGTACGTCTGGGGCTTCGCCTCGGCGATCCGACGGGCGCCCCTGTCCCCGGCCGACCGGCGCGCGTGCTACCGCCACCTGGCCGCGTGGATGACCAGCCGGGCCCGGCCGGGCGCCGGCGAGCGCGTCGAGGACCGTGCCCCGGTCGACCCGGCCCTGCTCACGGTCTCCGTCGACGCCCTCGTCGCCGGCCGTGAGGGAAGGCAGTCATGACGCCGACGGACGAAACCCCGGTGCGCGTCGGGGTGTTCGGCCTGCTCGGCTCCGGAAACCTCGGCAACGACGGGTCGCTCCAGGCCGTCCTCGGGTACCTGCGCGCCGAGCACCCGGAGGCGGTCGTGGACGCGCTGTGCGGCGGACCCGAGGCCGTGACGGCCCGGTTCGGGATCCCCGCCACTCGGATGCACTGGAACCGCGCGGAGTACCGGACCGCCTCACGTGCGGGCGCGATCGCGTCGAAGGGGCTCGGCAAACTCGTCGACGTCTTCCGCACCGCCGCCTGGGTGCGCCGGCACGACGTGGTGATCGTGCCGGGCATGGGCGTCCTGGAGGCCACCCTGCCGCTGCGGCCCTGGGGCTTCCCGTACTCGCTGTTCCTGCTCTGCGCGAGCGGCCGGCTGCTCGGCACCCGGGTCGCGCTGGTCAGCGTCGGCGCCGCCGAGATCCGCAACCGGCCCACCCGGGCCCTGGTGCGCTGGTCGGCACGGCTGGCCGCGTACCGGTCGTACCGGGACGCCCAGTCCCGGGACGCGATGCGGGCGATGGGCGTGGACACCGCGCGCGACGAGATCTACCCGGATCTGGCGTTCGCCCTGCCGACACCGCCGGCGAGCGCGCCCTCGGGCTCACCGGGCCCGGTCTGCCTCGGTGTCATGGACTTCCACGGCGGCAACGACGACCGCGCCCGGGCGGACGAGATCCACCGGCGCTACCTCGACGGGACGATCCGGTTCGTCCGCGTGCTGGTCGAGGAGGGCAGGCAGGTCCGGCTGCTCACCGGCGACGAGTGCGATGCTTCGGTGGTCGCCGCGATCCTCGACGCGGTGGACTCACCGCTGGTCACCGCCGCCGAGCCGGCCTCACTGGCCGACCTGATGAACGAGATGGCGGCCGCCGACACCGTAGTGGCCGTCCGCTACCACAACGTGATCTGCGCGCTGAAGACCGGCACGCCCGTGCTCGCCCTCTGCTACGCAGCGAAGAGCGACGCGCTCATGGCCCGGATGGGCCTCGGCGCGTACTGCCACCCGGCGCGCGAGGTCGACGCCGACCGGCTCCTCGAGCAGTTCCGGGCGCTGGAGAAGCGGTCGGCCGAACTGCGGGGGACCCTCGCCGAGCGGAACCTGGACGCCGCCCGGCAACTCGACGACCAGTTCACCGCCTTGACCGCCGCCCTGTTCCCGGCGACCGCCCACACCCACGCCCACACCCAGGCCCGCCCTCGGCAGGAGTCTCCATGAAAGCGACCGAAGTCCCGGAGATCGCCGGCGCGTTCCTGTTCGAGCCGACGCCGTACGCCGACGAGCGCGGCTTCTTCTGCCGCACCTTCGACGCCGACGTGGTCCGCTCGGTGGGCCTCGACCCACACGCCTTCGTCCAGGACAGCGTGTCCCGCTCGGTCCGGGGCGTGCTGCGCGGCCTGCACCTGCGCTCCGGCGCCGGCGAGGCAAAGCTGGTGCGGTGCTCGTACGGGAGGATCTTCGACGTCGTCGTGGACCTGCGGCCGGACTCGCCGACCTACCTGAACCGGGCCTTCTTCCAACTGTCCGGCGAGACACAGGTGACCGTGTACATCCCCGCGGGGTGTGCGCACGGCTTCCAGGCCCTGACCGAAACCGCCGACACCTCCTACCGGATCGACCGCCCGCACGACCCGGCCGAGGACGTGACGATCGCCTTCGACGACCCGGAACTCGCCATTCCCTGGCCGCTGCCGGCCGCACTGATGTCCCAACGGGACCGGGAGGCGCCGAGCCTCGCCCAGGTCCTGAAGCACAGAGAAAGTTGAGGTCCCCGTGGACACCGAAGAGCTTCACCTGCCCCTGTCGCGGACAGCCAACGAGCGGCTTCACACCATGATCCCCGGGGGCGCGCACACCTACGCCAAGGGCGACGACCAGTACCCCGAGAACCTGGCCCCGGTCATCAGCCACGGCAGCGGCGCCCACGTGTGGGACGTCGACGGCAACCGCTACATCGAGTACGGCTCCGGCTTGCGGTCGGTCAGCCTCGGCCACGCCCACCCACGCGTGCTCGAGGCGGTCCGGCGGGAACTCGACCGCGGCAGCAACTTCGTCCGGCCGTCCATCGTGGAGGTCGAGGCCGCGGAACGCTTCCTGGCCACGGTACCGACCGCCGAGATGGTGAAGTTCGCGAAGAACGGCTCCGACGCCACCACCGCCGCGGTGCGCCTCGCCCGCGCCGCCACCGGCCGCTCGCGGGTGGCCCTCTGCTCCGACCACCCGTTCTTCTCCGTCGACGACTGGTTCATCGGCACCACACCGATGTCCGCCGGCATTCCGGCGGCGACCACCGAGCTCACCGTGTCCTTCCCCTACGGGGACCTGGCCGCCACGGAGGAACTGCTCACCCGGTACCCGGACGACATCGCCTGCCTGATCCTGGAACCCGCCACCCACACCGAGCCGCCGCCCGGGTACCTCGCCGGACTGCGCGAGCTGGCCGACCGGCACGGCTGCGTACTGGTCTTCGACGAGATGATCACCGGCTTCCGCTGGTCCGAGGCGGGCGCCCAGGGCCTGTACGGCGTCGTCCCCGACCTCTCCACGTTCGGCAAGGCGCTGGGCAACGGATTCGCCGTCTCCGCGCTGGCCGGCCGCCGTGACCTGATGGAACGGGGCGGACTGCGCGGTTCCGGCGAGCGGGTGTTCCTGCTGTCCACCACGCACGGTGCGGAGACGCACTCCCTGGCAGCCGCGATGGCCGTGCAGGCCACCTACGTCGAGGAGGGCGTCACCGCGCGGCTGCACGCCCTCGGCGAGCGGCTGGCCGCCGGTGTCCGCGACGCCGCGGCCGCCATGGGCGTCGGCGACCACGTCGTCGTCCGGGGCCGGGCCAGCAACCTGGTCTTCGCCACCCTCGACGAGAACCTGCAACCGTCGCAGCAGTACCGCACCCTGTTCCTGCGCCGGCTCCTCGCGGGCGGGGTGCTCGCCCCGTCGTTCGTGGTGAGCAGCGCACTCGACGACGCGGACATCGACCGCACCATCGGCGTGGTGGCCCAGGCATGTGCGGTGTACCGGAAGGCACTGGACGCCGCCGACCCCACTCCCTGGCTGGCCGGGCGAGCGGTGAAGCCCGTATTCCGCAGCTTGGCGTGACGAGACGTCAGCGGCGCTCCCGCCGGCCCACGCCGGTCGTCCGGTCGGTCACCTGGTCGGTCGTCCGGTCGGTCGTCCGGTCGGTCATCCTGTCGACCGCCCGGTCGACCAGCCACGCGGTCGCCGGTATCACCGCCAGCGCGGTGCACCAGCCGCCGAGGGCGTCGGTCGGGTAGTGCGCGCCCAGGCCGACCTCCGCCCAGCCCATGGTGGCGCCGGCGACCAGCGCCGCGGCGAGTACGAGTGACAGGCCGGCCTTCCAGCCGAGGCCGAGCCGACCGGTCGCGAGCAGCGCGGCCATGAGGGCGAGCGCGGTGAAGAAGGCTGTGTGCCCGCTCGGGTAGGAGAGGTTGCCGGCGCCGTGGATGGTGCGACCCACCAGTTGCTTGAGCAGCGTGGTCGTCCCCACGGTCAGGCCGGCGCCGGCCACCACGAGCACCGCTGCGCGGGGACGCCGCAGCAGCAGGCAGCCCGCCACGCCGGCCACGATCAGCATCGCCGATCCCGCGGGTTCCCCCAAGAAGTCCAAGGCCAGAGCGACGTACCGCCACGGCGGACGCACACTGTCCGCCGTCGGCCGGACGATCCACCTGTCCACCCTGCTGGGCTCGCCGTGGCCGGCGAACAGGACCCCGAGCGCGACGACCACCAGCGTGGCGAGCACTGAGATCAGCCAGAGTGACACACGCAGCGACGGGGGCAGCGTCGCGCGCGCCGACCTGCGGGTCATAAGCCCACCGCGCCGCGGTCCGCTCCTGCCAGGCGATCCAACGCGAGCCCCCGTCGCCATCGCCCTGGCCAAGGGCATCGGGATCAGCCTCTGTTGGTCACCCTAACCAACAACCCGCGCAGACATACGAGCAGTGCCAAAACAACTCCGTAAGGACAAACGCGTCACCCTGACCGGCCTGTGTGGGCGTTCTGCGAGAGTTCTCACGGAAGCGGTCACCAGGCCGGCTGCCGTCGCACCGAGGATCTGCGTGGCGTTCCTGACGGAAGCCAGCAGGGAGCTGGCCCGCTGGATACCACGCCCTGCCGCCAGATTTGCGACGATGCCGCGCAGCGCGAGCCTGGTCAGTCCCTGGAAAATGCCGTTGAGGCCCGACAGCGGCAGCAGGAACGCCGGGTGCTTATGAGTCAGGAGGAGGAGCGCGACGCCGACCTGGGCGAGGCCGGCGCCCAGGCTGGTGAGGCGGAGGACGGTGTCGCGCCGGTAGCGGTCGGCGATACCGCCGCCCAGTAGGAGCGTTGCGAGTATGGGAACCAGGGCCGCCGTTGACTCCTTCGGCGTCGGTCCAGGTGAGCCCAAAGCTGTTCATCTTGATCGTCATGGGCCCAACATTGCCGTTGGCGCCGGCAGTGCCTATTTTCGGGCGGGATCTATCCTGATGGCTGGTTTGTGGTGCATGGTGTGCGGACGGCGCCTCACCCTCCCCCAGGCGGAGGCCTCTCGGGCCCTGCCGCTCCCTGTTGCGGCGGCGCCCGCCACGCCTCCCGGCTCCCCACGGGAGGCCGCGCGGTTGCCTGCGTGCAGTGCTCCCTCGGCGGCCACAGCCTGATCTGTTGGTTCTCATGCCGCGCGGCATCAGCCATCGTCTTCTGGGAACGCTTGAGGGGGCTTGCCCGCCGACACGTCGATGAGTTTTGGATTCTGGCACAGATCTTGGGGAGCGGTCGCAGAGGGTGACGGGACGTTCGATTGCAGGAGAGGGCTACGATCCCGGGCCCGTCAACGTTCACGCATTCTGGTCCACCACCAGCCCGACATTGCCCACTCGATGTTGTTGGGCTCGGGAAGGGTACGGCGCTCGAATTCCTCATCAATGCGCGTGATCAGTCGACCCAAGTCCCGTTTGGCCCCGGGAGGAAGGTGCAGCATCGCCCACTCCAGGTCATCACGGGCATCTTCCACCTCTATACCGGGCGAACAGACCTCGGAGGCGTCCAGATACCGTCCGGGCTGCTTAAAAGCCCACTCGAAACGAGAGAGCCCATGAGCGACCGCGTTGGGCCACATCTCCTGGTCTTCGACCCGGCGGATCGCTGCACGGGTCCGCGCGGAGACACCGGGAACCCTCAGGACCGGATACTGCCATCGTGGCCGCCACCGCTCTGCACGGACGGCCTTGGGACGCCTACGCGGCATCGCCCTTTCGGATCAACATGAGGCCATCCTTCCACGGCTGGGCACCTCCATGGACCCCAGTCCTCGGTTCTCGCGCCGATCTTGGTGGACGTCTCGGAGTGTTACTGGAGCAGGATCATCTTGCGGAGTAGCTCGAATCCGGCTCGGCCGTAGAGCTGCCGCTTGATCTTCTTGATGCGGTTCACAGCACCCTCGATGCTGCCTGAGCTCCAGTCGAGAGTGAGCCCGGCTGTCACGGCGTCGAGGACTCGGAGCAGGTGGAGTGCGAAGCCGGTGAGGCCGGGTAACTGGCTGGCGTCGACTGCGTCGATCCAGGTTGGGAGTGTGGAGCCGAGGCGGTCGGTGAGCATCTTGCCGAAGTCGCGGACGTGTCCAGCCGCCTTGTCCAGTTCCGGGCAGCGGGCCAGGACCTCCTTCAGGCCGGCCCGGTCTTCCTCTGTCAGAGTCGCGGGGTGCTTGGTGAGCCAGCCGGTCACCTGCCGCACTGTCGGCGGCCGAGGCGGTGCGGCGGACGGAGTCCCGCGCAAAGTAGCGATGTGCGCGCGGACCATGGCGTAGGTGACAGGAGCTTGCCTGGCAACCAGCTCGCCGTGCAGTCGGGTGATGCTGATGCACCCCGCAGCAAATCGGCGTTCCAAGTAGGGCTTGTAGGGGTCCAGCCTGCTGGGCCGGGGCGGGTTTTCACGGAAGGTGTCCTGCCAGCGTGCGGCGGCCGCTTATCGGAGCACGGTGTTGAGACCCCAGCCCAGGTGCCGGGCAATCGCCCGGCGTGAGTGACCTTGGGCAAGCATCTCGTGGACCAGGGCATGTGCTGCCTTCTTCCGCTCGGGCCGCCGGCCGACGGGCTCTGAGTCGTCCTGCGGTCGACCCGAAGCCCCTCCGGTGGCCTCCGGCAACACGCTTCTGGGCGAAGGGTTGCGCAGGCGGTCGCCGTGGGCGGCGATGCAGGTCTCCACGGCCCGGCCGAGGCCCTGCCACAGATGGAACCGGTCGGCGACCTGCAGAGCGTTCGGGGCACCGCGCCGGGCACCCTCGGCGTTGGCGCCCGCCCGGTCCCGGCAGATGATCTGCACGCCCGGGTGGCGGGTCAGCCAGGCGGCCAGCGGTCCGGCTTCACGCGTCGGGAGCACATCGACCACGCGATGGTCTTCGACGCTGGTCAAGACAGTGGAGTACGTCTGGCCGCGGCGGATCGCGAAGTCGTCCACGCCCAGCACACGCGGAGTACTGAACCGTGGATCGGGCAATGATGTGACCCTGCGTAACAAGGTCATCCTTCCCGCGCCGAAACCCAGTTGGGCCGTCAGCCGAGCGCCGGGCCGCCCGGCCAGGGCGAGCCCCACTCGCTCCAGGGCGTGGTTGAGCCGAGTGGCGAACCGTGCGTGCGGGGCGGCCAGCCGGGAGAACGGCTCGGCGAACGTCCGGCGCGGGCAGTCCGCCGCTCCGCAGATGAAGCGCCGGACCGTCAGTCGGATCACGAAGCCCTGCTCAGCGAGCGGAAGGTCTTTCAGCCTGCGCTGGCACCGGTCGTGGATTCGGTCCGAGAAGCGGCCGCAGTCCGGGCATGCGGCCCCGGTCTCGCGGCCTCTCGCCACCACCTCGACCGTGTCGAATGCGGCTGTAACCGTCTCGACGTACACCTCGTCGATCCCGTCGAACATCAGTGAGCCTTTTCCAACCTGCTCGCTGCGAGCGTGGTGCTCGACTGGTCATGCACCTTCGGTGTCCAGTCGCTCCGCGGACTGGAGCAGGTACTCGGGCAGTTTTGAACTGGCCGCCAACACCTCGATGCCGATGAGGCGGCCCTGCTCGTCGAAGTCGAGGTTGATCATGCCGTCGACGTCCACTGGATCGCAGGGATACATGCGCACGGACTGCACGCGGGCCTGCGGTTCGGTGAGGTAAACGTACGCTGCGTTCACGGTTTTGTCGTAGGTGACTCTGACGTCTGTCACGGTGAGCAGTCTCCCCTGCTGTCGTTGACGGGGGCGCTGTCCTTGTCCATGCCTCCGGCCACAGCGACCTCAGGCTGCCGTGGCAAGGTGCAAGGCCAGGACGGCCTTGACGATGTCGGTGATGCGGGCGGTGCTGCAACGGAGTTTGCGCAGGAGCCGCCAACTCTTCAGTATGGCGTTGGCCTGCTCTCCGACGGCTCGGATCCTGGCGTGGGAGGAGTTCACCGCCCGCTTCCCGGCTGGGAGCGTGCTCCTGCGGCCCCGGTAAGGCACCCGGATCGTCCCTCGAGCTCCCTGATATCCCTTGTCTGCCCACGTCCGGATGCCGGCTTGGGTTGAGGTACCCCCGCTGTGCGGGGTGGCTGACTAGCTGGTCAGGGCGGTTTGACGTGGTTTCAGGTTCACTTGTTCGGCCGTTGCCTGGTTGGCGTAGTGCTTCTCCTCGTACTCGATGGGGCTGAGGTAGCCGAGTCGTTTTTGGATGCGGCGGGGTTGTAGAAGCATGACCCTGTTGCCCAATTGGTTCTTGTGGCGAGTTCGAGGGCCGCGAGCCGGGAGGTTCTGGTCTGGGCGAGCGGGGTGCCGGTCCACCAGGCGTCGAGCCGGATCAAGTTGACTGCAGTGGCTGTCAGGACATGGCCGAGGTGTGTTTTGGCTAGGCCGCGACAGCGGGTGCGACGCATACCGCCGACGGCGACGGCTTGGTGGATGGTTCCCTCAACACCGGCCCTGGCGGCGTGGCGTTCCTTCCACGCCTTGGTGGTCTGCTCGGCGCGGACGCGTTCGAGCAGGGCGTCTTGCCCTTGAGGCGGGACGGTGAGCTGTCGGCCGTACTGGGTGGAGCGGGTGCACTGGTCCCGGACGGGGCAGGGAGAGCAGGTCGTGGTCGCGAAGCGGATTCTGATCGCGTCGCGGCCGTTGTTGTCGAGGCCGACTGTCCAGTAGCGGCTGGTCCGGCCGGACGGACAAGTGGCAGTCCTTTCCTGCCAGTTGATGGTGAAGGCGGACTTGCCGAACCCGGCGGACCTGATCTGTTGCGGGGTGCTGTTCGGCCGGACCGGTGCGATTCACACAGATTTCGCGTTCGACAGGGGCGGTCAGCAGGAGTTCGGCGGAGGAGTATCCCGAGTCCAGGAGGTGTTCGGCGGGCTTGAGGCTCTTGGTGGTGAGGCGTCGTGCACTGCGTCGACGACGGTGGCGTCGTTCGCGGTGGCATCGGTGGTCACCACGTGGGTGATCAGATGCGGCTGCCCGGAGCCGGTGCAGTCCTCGCTCAAGTGGACCTTGTAGCCGGTGCAGGCCGAGCCGCGCTTGTGTGAATACCGGGCCTGGGGATCGTACGGCGAGGCGATCAGCGCTCTGCCCGGCGGGAGATCATCCTTGCCTCGCCAGCCCACCTCCTGCACTCCGTCGGTGACGGTGCGTGTGAACTGCTGGATCCAGACCGTCCGAAGCACGGTCACCGCGGGGATCTCGCGCAGCCATGTCGGTGCCGTGGAAGTGTGTACGGCTTCGAGTAAACGGTAGCCGTCGGCAGCAATCTGCTGGGCCAGCCGGTCGCGTTCGGACCGTTCGGAGGGCAGCCGGTAGGCATCGGTCCTGGCGCCGTAGCGCTTCTGCCATGCCGGGTCCATCCAGCTCACGAGCCACTGGGCACTGGCCGCGGGCACTGCTTCCAGGCAGGCCCGGAGCGTCTCGCCGATGAACTCCAACCGGTTCAAGCGCCGGACGGCCGCCAAGACATGAGTGGAGTCGGTGCGCTGCCGCCCTCCGGCGCTGACCAGGCCCTGACCGGCCAGGCGCTCCAGCAGCAGGTCCAGCACCCGCTCCTCCAGGCCGTGGTCCGGCAGCCGTTGCCGGAACCCGGTCAGCACCGTGAAGTCGAAGCCGGGATCGGTGAGCTCCAGTCCCAGCAGGTACTTCACGTCGATCCTGGCCCGCACCGCGTGCGCTGCCTGTCGGTCCGTCAGGTCCTCAACGAATTGCAGCACGCTTACCAGGGCGAGCTGTCCGGGCGAGATGCCAGGCCGGCCGCGGTCTCCGAACGCCTCGCGGAACTCCTCGTTCGAGAAGACTGACCCGGCCACAGCCGCCACCCCCTGTCGTAGGGCGACCCCATTCACGCGCCCCTGACCAGCAGGATCCGTCTCGCCGCCTGCCTCCGACCGAGTGATCGACGCAAATTCCCTCGAATTGGGCAACAGGGTCCGTCGATGTACTCGAAGAGTGGGAGGTTCGCTTCGGCTCTGGTGGCGAAGACGCGGCCGCGGATGCACTCGGTCTTGATGACCATCCATAGGTTCTCCGCCAGGGCGTTGTCGAACGAGTCGCCGACCGAGCCCATAGACGCCTGGATACCTGCCCTGAGCAGGCGAGTTGTGAGCTTCACGGACGTGTATTGACAGCCGTGGTCGGCGTGGTGAATGAGCTCGCCGGGGGCGACTTCGCGGCTGGCCAGGGCATACTCCAGCGTGGTCAGGACCAGGTCGGCGTCCGCGCGGGCGGAGGTTTCCCAGGCCACCACCCGGCGGGAGAACGCGTCGCGGATCGCGGACGGGAAGAAGGTGGGCGGCCGCAAGCGGCACCTGGTGGTGGACTGCCTCGGCCTCGTCCTGGCCGTGTGGGTGACCGCGGCGAGCGTGCAGGACCGCGACGCCGCCGTCCCACTGCTTGAGCGGCTTCGCAAGACGTATTTCTCCATCCGCCTGGTGTGGGCGGACGGCGGCTGTGCCGGGCGCCTGGTCGACTGGGCGGCCGAGAAACTCCAGCTCGCCCTCGACATCGTCAAACGCTCCGACGACACCACCGGGTTCGTGGTGCTGCCCCGCAGGTGGGTGGTGGAAAGAACGCTGAGCCGGCTGATGCGCTCACGTAGTCTGGCGCGCGACTACGAGAGGCTGCCCGCCATGCACGAGGCCATGGTGCTGTGGTCGATGACCATGCTCATGAGCGGCCGCCTGGCCGGACGCCGCCCCGGTGCTTTCAGCCGGCCGGCCCTGCGGGCGCGGTGAACACCCCCGGCCGCACCTGCAGGGCCCAGCCCCGCTCCACCAGGCGTTTCGCCTTCGACCGCAGCCCCTCGACCTTCGCCGGGACCGCCTGCAGGCCCAGGGCCACGGCCAACTGCTGGCAGCGCATCCCCTCCCGGCCCGCCGACTCCAGCACCGACACGATCCGCTGGTAGTCCGCCGCGAGCACCGACGTCGACATTCCTTCACTCCGGTGCGGCACCGGCGAGCCCGTCATCGCGCCCCGTACCGGCTCCGCGACTGCCGAAGGCGGCTCGGCCAGTACCTCGGCCACCGTCGCCCGGGCATCCACCAGCCGCTGAAGGGCTCCTTCCGCCTCACCGAGCGCGGCCTGCACCCGCTCGGCCTCCTCCCGCAACCCCGCGATCTCTTCCCGGACCCTCTTCTCCCGGGCCTCCAGCAGACCGAGCACCGACGGCACCAGCCACCTCCACGAGCCAGACAAGCGGAGCAACCACGCCCATCTCTCCCGCCACCGACCGCAGTTCATGCCCACCTACCCCGAACCAACCGATCGCGTTCGGAAAGCGGATGGCGTCTCAATGAGGTGGGTCAGCCCTGGTCGCCGGGTCCGGGGCAGGAGTTGAGCGTTCGGTTCGGTGTGGGGACATCGCCATGGATCGTCTCGAAGGCTCCTCGCTCCGTCTGACCCAGGCCGCCAGCGGTCAGGGCATCGTCCCGCTGAACCAGCCGGGCTGACCCCGGCTCTCCCTCAGACGGGCTCCGGAAGTGGGCCGAGGTGCTTGATGACGCGCACACGCAGAAGGAGGTACTCCTCCCAGCGGCGCGGCAGAGGGCCCGGCGGGCGCTCGACGACATGGGCAGCAGCGACGGTCTGTCCGAGCTGGAACTGCTCGCGCGTCAGGTCGAGTTCAACACCGCTGGGCAGCCGGTTCCACCAGTGGAAGCCGTGCTGGGTCCCGTCAAGGTGCACCTCACCAACTATGAGATCACCGCCGAAGACGTCGTTGACGACCAAGGCCGTGATGTCACAGTGCCCCCAGGCCGGGTTGCCGGGCTGCCAGTCGGCTTGGTTATCGGGCGAACAGGTGTCGGCGGCCCAACTGGCACGCAGGGCTCTGTCGAGATCGAGCAGGTTCCAAGGGAGCATGACTCCAGCCTCGCAGCCACCACTGACATCGCAGATGGCACAGGAGCCGCGAGCCCGACACGGGGACCGTACTTGCACGAGCCGCCGAACAGGCGACAAATAGTCATACCGGGCAGGGAGATCAACTGCCCGTCAGCAAGGACTGGAGTTGTCCGCTCACCCGGATGTCCCACTGTCCGTGGACACCTCCTCCGGAGGAATCGGAGCCGTGCCTGAGCAGTACCGGCAGCCGCCTTGCCGGCCCGCAGCAATGTTGTCCAGCCGCGGTGACTTTTCTCTACCGCACGCTTCATGGCGGCAGTGCCAGGGCTGTTCACTTCCTGGATAGGGCTCCAGTGGTTCGAGCCCGGCATCCCGCATAATCAGCACAGGATCGCGTGGATCCTTCCGCGGACGTCCCGTCGCCACCCGGCCTCCTTCTGAAGTGCCCGCTTCCGGGGTGAGGGTCGCACGCGGCACTGACAACGGCCTTGTTCACGTCAGGAGCTTGGGGCGGGCTTCCTCGCGGCGGCCTTCTTGCCCGGCCCTTTCCGGGCTGCTGTCCTCTTCGTGGTCTTCTGGATGTGACTGCGTTTGAGCGAATGGCGGCGTGAGCCGACGACGAAGCGCTACGTTCCGACGATGCGGGGCGGCGGTGGATCTTGGCGTTGATTGGCGATTCTGAGGCTGTTGTGTCAGTGGCGCCGGTTATGTTGCCAGGCATGGCAAGTTGGATCGACCGCGGCGTCATGGCGTGGGTGGACGAACAGCGGTACCGGGAAGACGAAACCGTCTTGGTGTACTTCAAGGGGACCAGCCTGGCCGTCATGGCCGAAGGCCTGTCCGCGCAGCATCGGCCGCCGTTCGCCTACGGCAACGACATAGCACCCGGCGACTGGGGCGTGATCGTGCACCACATGTTCAACCGCGACGACTACGATGAGATCGACTACGGTGAGCTGTGCCCTCGGGGCGCTGAGCTGATGGTGTTCGTTCCCAATCCGTGCGTTGCCAAGGCCCACGGGCCCAAGGCGTACCACTACAAGGACGGCCAGCTATCGTCCTGCATCAACTACGAGGACCCCGACTGCGTCGGAGAGTACTGGCCCAACAAGATGGCCCCTCTCATCACGGCGGCCGGACTGGACCGCCAGCACGAGACCTATGAGGAGCAGCTGACCCAGCTGATCTGTGACCACCTGGGGCTGCCCGCACTGAATCGCGACACCATCACGGTGGACCGCGACCTGGTGGCTTCCTACTACTAGGAGGTCTGTGACCTGCCGGGTTATGGCGGTTGGAGGTCGAGCCCGGTCTCGGCGACGAGTCCCTCGATGAGGCGGGGCCGGTACCGCATCCGTTTCAGCCGCGTCTTCACCAACGTGGTGAGCTGGTCGAGGCTGTGTTTGGTGAGGTTGGCCAGCGACCTCTTCTGGTGAAACCACACACCCTCGACGGGGTTGAGCTCGGGAGCGTACGGCGGCAGCTGGTAGATGGTCAGCCATAATCGGGCGGAGGCCAGCCCGTGCATGGCGCGGCTGACGTGCGTGTTCAGATTGCCCCAGACCAAAAAGGTCGGCCCGCCGAGCTGCTGGTGCGCGGCATCCCGCAGGCGGACGTAGTCGGTCTCGGTGAAGCCCTTGCGACGGCCTTTGGCAGGGTCGCGGTCGAGGTGGCTGCGGTAGATCAGCCGCGTCGGGGGCCGGCTTTGGTGCAGATCAGCGCTGCCATCGAGACACGTTTGGTGTCCTGGGCGGTGACGCGCACCAGCGGGGTGCGGTCCCGGTGGCCCCAGGTGCGGCCCTTGCCGGGCTTCAGGTCCTGGCCGGCTTCGTCGCTGAGTAGGCCCGGGGCGCGGTGCCGGGATTGCTCCCGGTCCGTTTCCCCGGACCCTCGCCGAACCCGCCGTGCCTGTTACCAGGCAACGGGCTCTCCACGGTCTCTGCCGTCAGGTGGTTGCAGGGGCCCAGGGGTTGGGGATCTTGTTGCCGCGGTAGCGATACCGGGTGACCGGGATCGCGCTGATCTTCCGCAACTTGATCCCGTCCGCGTTGATTGGCAGCCACCGCCCGGTGGGGGTGGTGAGCCGTCTGCGGACGTCGGACCAGTTCCAGTGATGCCGTGTCCTCAGCAGCCGGATGAGCCTCCACCAGAGGAGGTCGTCCAGCTTGCTGAAGATGTGTTTCGCGACGGCATGTCTGAAGTAGTGGGCCCAGCCGTGGGTGATCCGGTTGAGATTGATCAGCACCACGGCGAGGTCCTGCTGCGACGTTCTGTGGGTGAGGTGACGGATCTTCGCTTTCACCGACCGAAGAGGCCGGTCGGCGATGAAGGTGTAGACGTACCACTTGTTCGTTCCGCGCTTGCGGCGCCACTGGATGTGGAACCCCAGGAAGTCGAACCCCTCGCTCAGGTGCACCACTTGGGTCTTGGCCGGCGACAGCCGCAATCCCATTGGTGCGAGAACCTGGGCGATCTCTTCGTGCAGTGTCTCGGTGTCCTGCCTGGTCCCGTCGACCAGGACGACGAAGTCGTCCGCGTAGCGGACCAGCCGCCACGACGGCAGACCAATAGCCCGGCGTCGGCCGCGACGGTAGTCGGTGGACAGTTCTCCGCCTGGCTCCCATCCCCGGTGCAGGTGCTCATCGAGCACCGACAGGGCGATGTTGGCCAGAAGCGGGGAGAGAATGCCCCCTTGCGGCGTGCCGGTGAAGGTGTCCTGATATTCGCCGAGCTCCGTCAGGAGACCGGCCTTCAAGAACGCTTTCACCAGTGCCAGAACCCGCTTCTCCTTGATCCTCATCCGGACCCGGTCCATCAGCGCGGCGTGGTCGATCTCGTCGAAGCGCGCCGCGATGTCCGCGTCCAGCACCCAGCGGTAGCCGTGGGTGCCATAGAAATGGATCTCGGCAATCGCGTCCTGGGCCCGCCGCTTGGGCCGGAACCCGTAGGAGACCGGCTTGAAGTCGGCCCCGAAGATCGGTTCCAGCACCAGCTTCAACGCGGCCTGAACGACCCGGTCGGCGATCACTGGGATCCCCAGCCGTCGCACCTTTCCCGACCCACCCGGCTTGGGAATCTTGCGTTCCCGCACCGGCAACGGCCGGAAGGTGCCCTGCCTGAGCTGGGCACGAAGGTCGTCCAGGAACCCGGGAATACCGATCCTCTCCTCGACGTCGGTGGCACTCAGGCCGTCGATGCCGGGAGTGTTGGCTCCCCGGTTGCCGGCGACCCGGTCGAACGCCACTTGCAGCGTTGCCGGGTCGTGCACGAAGTTGAACAGATCGTCGAATCGGCGGCCTGGATCCGCCACCGCCCAACGGTGAAGCTTGACCTGCATCTCCGATACCCGCTGGCGCGGACCGATGAGGTCTGCGTCCGGCGTGGCACCTCCATTCGGCGGTGCGTCTTTCGGCATTGCAGCATCCTTTCCATCCCGATACCGCTGCCGCCCTTCCCCATGCTCCGGGCTTTCCCCGGCTCGGAGTACTACGGCGGCTCCGCCCCACCCGGGCCGTTCGGCGGTCGACGCACCTATCCCCGCCAACGAACTGGCAGCCCACTGTTGGGGAGTTGAGAGCGGATGGTTCCCGTGTTCACTGTGCTTCGCTCGTCGGAGTAGGAACCCGACTGTGTCCCTGCGGCATTGCCACTAGTACGCCGTAGTCCTTCCTCGTGCCTCCCGGACGGCTTCGAAATACCGGCCAAAGAGTTCCCCACCGCCAACGGCGGCAGGTGCGCACCGCTTCCGGCCCAGATCCACCAGGTTCGAGCCGAAGGCATCGTTAAGAGACGTAAAGACGCCGGTTCCTCGCGTACTCCTCTCCGTCCCGCTCGCCGGACCCGCACCATCTGGCAGTACTGGCACGTCCCGGCTTTGTCAGGGCCGCTCCTGGCCTCCCCGGCATCACCCGGATCAGGCTGCCCCCAGCTCCACCTCCCCGCTACGACAGGTCGGCGGTGAAGGTCTCTCACCTCCACACGAAACACAGCGCCTCACGGCGCAATTCGAAGCAGAGCCAGGCGCCCAAGTCCGCCGCCCTCTTTTTATGAGGGGCCACTGTTAGTCCTTCCAGGCGGCGATCTTCGCCTCGTTTCGCTCGGTGGCCTTGCGGGAGGGCACCTGCAGGCTCCAGCCGATGCGGTGCAGCAGCAGGTCCAGCCCGGCCAGGGTGTATTCCGCACCGAATTCAGCGACGCACGATCTCGGCGATCCTCGACAACGTCCAGCACTGGTCGGACCAGCCGGAAGCGGCCGGGCCGGCATCCAATACGGCTTCCAGGAAAGGGAGTCCCGCATGGAGCTTGCAGCGGGCCCCGCCGGGCCCTTGGAGACCAGGGCCACCTCCCTGTCGCTGGCCCCGAGCTCGATGAGGCCAGCGCCTTCGAGCCGGACCTGCTCACGCCGAGCCCGCTCCTCGGCCGTCTATCCACCGCCATCGGGATACCTCATCCTCCCGGCATAACGCAGACCACAACCGCCGTCACGGCCCGTTGTAACCCGCACCGTTAAAGATCTCTGGCGCTGCTGGCGGTTCCGGCGCTGCTGACGGGTATCGACGGGTCGCTAGGCTCGTGAGCGGGCGGCTCGTGGGGTGATGTCCTTCGGCGCTATGAGGTCCGCGACTGGTCCGGCGGGGACTCCCTTGGATGTCAGGCAGTAACTCGAAGAACCCAATTGATTACAGTGGGTATCTCACATGTTCGGGTTGCCTGGCGTCCAACCAAGCCGCCAGGCAACCCACTTGAGGCCCTAGAAGAAACCAAGCTTCTGAGGGCTGTAAGAACAAAGAATGTTCTTCGTCTGCTGGTGGTACACGCCTGACCTCGCTCCTTACCTGCGACAAAGAGTGGAAACGTCGAGTGCCAGGCTGGTTCGGTCCGCACCTGGTCCGGATCTTGATGAGTGGTACGTGGTGCTAGCGAGTGGGCCGCAGTACCACATGGCACAGGTAGGCGGAAGCGTCTGCTGGTGTCCACGTGGTCTAGATCGATGCCGTTCACGCAGGTGGGGCCTTCGGGGTCCAGGTGCGTCGATGGTGTTGGTGACAGGAACGTGACAGCTGAGGAACCCCCGTCGGCCAGGTGGCGACGGGGGTTCCTGCGTTCGGGGACAGCCTTTGCGTTGGCGGAGCCTTAGCCGCATCCACCAGATGCTGACGGCACCGCCCCGTCACGGTGAACCAGATCGCCGGTGACAACCGTCGTGGTGCCTGGGCGCAGGGGCTGGTGGAACATCCGCCGGGTGCACCGCGTTCCCCCACCGGAACCCGGGGCGGAGGCGGCCAGGATGGTGAGAAAGGTGGCGACATGCTGGAGACGGTGGGCCTGACGGCCGACGAGAGCGAGGTGTACCGCCTTCTGGTCACCACCGGGACGGCGTCCGCTCAGGACATCTCCGGCCGCTCGGCCGTCGACGTCGTGACCGCGCTGGTGCTGCTGCGCGCGCTGGAGCGCAAGGGCCTGGCGTCGGCGGTCGAGGACAGTCCCGAATGGTTCACGGCCGTGCCGCCGCAGGTGGCCCTCATGCCCCGGCTCCAACGCCGCTTCGACGCCCTGGAACAGACCCGGGCCGCCGTCTACGAACTGGCGGAGACACACCGCCGCAGCGCATGGGCCCGGAGCACGGGCGAGGCCGTCGAGATCATCACCGGCGCGGCGGCACTGCGCCAGCATCTGCGCCAGCTCCAGCACGGCGCCGACCGCGAGATGATGTGGTTCGTGAAGGCCCAGTACGTGGCCATGTCCCCGGAGAGCAACCAGGAGGAGTACGACGCGCTGGACCGGGGCGTGCTCTACCGGGCCCTGTACGAGCAGGCGTACTTCGACGACCCCGACTCGGTGGACTACGTCGTCAAGGGCGTGTGCGCCGGAGAGGTCGCCCGGGCGGTGCCTCTGCTGCCGCTGCGGATGGCGATCGCCGACCGCTCGGTGGCCATCCTGCCACTGACCGCCTCGGGTACGTCCCGCAACCCCCGGGAACTACGGGCCGCGGTGGTGCGGGAGAGCAGCCTGCTGGACGCGCTCATCGCCCTGTTCGAACACCACTGGGAGATCGGTGCCCCGCTCCGGGTGACCGAGGAGGGCCAGATCGGCGGCGCCGGCACCGCGGACGCCGCCTCGCCGGTCGGGGAGGACCGGCACCTGCTCTCCCTGATGGTCGCCGGCATGACGGACGAGGCGATCGCCGGACAGCTGCGGGTCAGCAAACGCACCGTCCAGCGGCGCATCCAGGGCCTGATGAGCCTGGCGGGCGTCGCGACCCGTATGCAGCTGGGCTGGCACGCGGCCCGCCGCGACTGGCTCTGAGTACGGCGGACGCCGCAACGCACACGGACAGGGCCCACCGGACGTGTCCGGTGGGCCCTGTCCCCGTCCGTCCGGCCGCTGCGGCCGGGCCGCGCCAGTGGCGGAAGCTGTTGCTCGAGGACGTGGCTGCTCCGCGAAGGCGGCTACTTGAGCAGGTAGCCCTTGATGACGGTCTCCTTGAAGGAGTTGCCCGCCGCGTCCTCGACGTGGACGCGCAGGCTGACCGAGCCGCCCGCGGCGCGGCGCGGGTGCTCCACGGTCACGGTGCGCTCCATTCCGGAACCCTTGACCCGCACCGACTGCCAGGTCTTCCCCTCGTCGAAGGAGACCTCGGTGGTGAAGACGCGGACGGGCGACGCCGGGGCGCCGGCCGTCCGCTGGATCAGGACCGGGATGTCGAGCTTGCGGCCGGCCTCGGCCCGGTTCCACTCGTCCAGCTTCGGCGACATACGGACCGCGTACAGCGGCAGCGCCTGCCGGGTCGCCGTGGTCTGCGACCGGAACCGCCATTCCACCCGCACGCGCGTGGAGACGGAGCTGGGGGCCATCTCACGGTTGAGCTCGACCGCCAGACGGTAGTCGGCGGGGGCGGCGTCGGCCGGGACGTCGCTCATGCTCCAGTCCTGGGAGACCAGCTCGCCGTTGCGCCACAGCTTCACCTCGGGCAGGCCGGACGTGGTGTCGGCCACCAGGTCGAGGTTGCCGTTCGCGGCCGACAGGAAGGGCCGGTACATCGTGTCGCCCTCACGGAAGGCGGCCATCTGGGACGAGAGGCCCACGGCCTGGATCCCGCCGTTCCAGCGCTCCTCGACCTGGGAGCCGGCCTTGTAGCCGTGCAGGTCGCTCAGGTAACTCTGCCCGCGCGTGTCCGGGTCGAAGAGGTTGTTCTGGTCGAAGGCCGCCTGCCAGCGCAGGCCCTCGGCCGCCGAGAAGTAGTCGACGCGCCGGGTCGGAACCGGAATTCCCTCCATCGCCCGGCCGCTGAAGCGGACGTTGTCGACGTACGTCCACACGATGCGCGTGGCCGTGGTGCCGGGCGTGGTGGCGGCGAACGTGGTGTTCACCCTGGCCAGTTCCGACCTACGGGGGTTGTAGGCGGGATCCGCGGGGATGCCGCCGTGCACCGGTCGTGTGAGGTAGTAGACCGAGGCGGGGTTCCCGTCCGCGCCGGCCGGGTCGCCCCAGACGCTGGTGACGAGGTAGGTGAACTTCGAGTCCTTGTACCGGGTTGTCGGCACCGCGTACACGCCGTCGATGTGGTCGGTGCCGATCGCGTTGTACATGGTGACCGAGAGAAGCTGGTCGGCCATGCTGATCGTGCCGATCTCGGCCGACATGATGCGCGCGGAGCGGCTCGGTGCCGACACCGTGACGGGCTTCGCCTTCCGGGCGTCGATGGTCACCTGCCGGTCGGCGTTCATCACGACCTTCGGCACGCCGACGATGGTGCCCTCGGTGAAGGAGGCGTCGAAGTAGAAGCCGCTCACCGAGTAGGTGTCCTTCGGCAGTCGCACCACCGTGCTGCTCTTCCCGAGCGCCTCGACCTCGTACGCCTTGCCGTCGGCCGAGTTGACCAGCAGGTAGGCGTTGTCGGGGGCGGCGCCCGTGCGGCTCTTCATGCCGATGCGCAGGTCGTAGGACGGCTGCTCGACGTCCATGCCGAACGGGACGCGCACCGACACCTGGTCGTCCGCGGTGCTCGCGGTCACCACACCGCTGTAGGCGGCGTACGTCGTGGCGGCTTCCGGGGTCGCGGTGAGGGTGACGTCCGCGGTTCCGTGCGCGGGCACGGTGACCGTGTCGGCGCTGAGCCGGAACAGGCCGGCGGGAGCGGGCACGTCCATCTTCCCGCTGCTCGGGTTGTCCTTCAGCTGAAGGGTGACCGGCGCTGCGCCCGGGTTGCGGTAGGTGATGGTCTTGGTCACCGGAGGCCGCTTGCCGTCCGTCCAGCGGATCAGCCCGAAGTCCAGTGCGGTGGTGTCGGCGGTGACGTCCTGGTCGACCGCCCGGGCGACGTCGACGCGTCCGGCGCCCTGGAAGTAGGCGCCGTGATCCTTGGCGCCGGTCGCCGACTGCATCAGCTGGCGCTTGACCTGCTCCGCCGTCCAGTCGGGGTGCTGCTGGAACAGGATGGCGGCGGCTCCGGTCACATGGGGCGTGGCCATGGACGTGCCGCTCATCGCGACATATCCGTCGTCGGCGGTGGTGCCGCCCGCCTGGGCGGCGACGACGTTGACGCCGGGGGCGATGATGTCCGGCTTGAGGCCGGAGTCGCCCACCCGCGGGCCGACCGAGCTGAAGACGGCGAGGTCGTCGTCCGCCTCGGCCGCGCCGACGGCCAGCGCCCGGTCGTCGGAGGCGGGCGAGGAGACCTTGTCGGGACCGCTGTTGCCGGCCGCGGCCACGACCAGCGTGCCGTAGTCACGGGACACGGTGTCGACCATGGCCTCGAGGGCGTCGGTCTCCGGGGTGTCCGTGTCACCCAGGCTGAGGTTGATCACCTTGGCGCCGTGCTGGGCGGCCCAGGCCAGTCCCTCGACGATGTCGGAGTTGTCGCAGTTGCCGTCCGCGGTGCACACCTTGCCGGACAGGATCCGCACACCGGGTGCCACACCCTTGAACGTGCCGTCGGAGGCCGCGCCGGAACCGGCCACCGTGGAGGTCACGTGGGTACCGTGGCCGTTCAGGTCGTCGGTGTTCGGCTCGGTCGTGAAGTTCGCGGACTCGGTGACGAGGCCCTTGAGGTCCGGGTGGTCGGGGTCGTAACCGGTGTCGAGCACGGCGACCTTGACGCCGGTGCCGGTGTAGCCCTTCTCCCAGGCGTGCGGGGCGCCGATGCGCGGCACCGTGCTGTCGAGCTGGATCCTGGAGTGGCCGTCCAGCCAGACCCGGCGCACACCCGCTCCGAAGGACGTGGCGTCCACCCGGCCGGGGGCGATGCCCTTCCAGAACCCGGCGGCGTCCGCGCGGTGTTCGCCGAGGGTCGCGAAGGCGGTCCCGCCGATGGGGCGGACGGTGTCGGCACCGGCGGCGGTCAGCTGTCGCCGGACGGTGCCCGCGTCCCCGGCGTACTCGACGATCAGCGGCAGGCTCGACCGCTGCGCGTACTTGCCCCGGACCAGGGCGGAGACGTTGAACAGCGCCTTGTCGAGGCGGCCCGTCGCAAGCAGCGGGAGCGTGTCGGCGGGTATGACCGTCCAGTCGCGACCGGCCTGGCGCTTGATGAACGCGACTCGTTCGCGGCCCTCGGCGGGCTCGACCGACACACTCTGCTTACCCGAGCTGTCCGTCTCCAGCGTGACGCGGTCGCCGGTGATCAGGGTGAGCTGATGCCGGGAGACGATCGGCGACCGGGCCGCTCCGGTCTGCGCGGCGGCTTCCGTTCGCCCTGTGTGCGGGCCGAGGTCCTGAGCGGCGCCGGGGGCGGCGGTCAGACCGGCCACGAGCGCCACGAGGGCAGCGGTCGCCGCCGTGTGCCGAGGCCGGGGAGGGCGGGCCCCGCGGCGCCACCTGTTGTTCATGTCTCTCATGGGAGGACAGCGTGGTGCAGTCAAGTGCCGAGGTCAGCAGATTGCCCTGTCCACCAGGCGTCAAGTCACCTATGCGCCAACTCCTGTACTTCATAAAGCGGGCAAACGTGGCCACGTTGGCGGCTCGTAGACGAACCGATCGAGCCGCTCCCCGGGTGGTGTCAAGCAGGCCGCCGGAGATCCCGTGTCTCAACCGAACGTGATCCCGTGATTTTGCCTGCGGATTCTGGACATGCTGGAGGAGCGGCGGTCTGCGGGCAAGAGACCGGTGAAGGCCGGGGAGACGGCGGTGGAGCTGGGCCCTCGACATGGAACACCTGTACGGCCGTGCTGTCGAAGGGGGCGTACACCGCACGACGAGGACAGGGTTCAGAGGCTGAACAGGCTGGGGTTGGCGCGGACGTAATCGGCCACCCCCGATGGAGGCCGCCCGGTGACCTGCTCGACCCCGTCCGCCTTGCGGTCGTATCGATTCTCGGCGTGAAGACGAGCCATGGTGGAGATGTGCTGAAAGGCATGGTCCGGCAGCCCCAGCGGTCTGAGATCATCGGTGATCCATTCCTGCAGCGGGACGTCCGTGTACCTGACCGGTCGTCCCAGAGCTGTGGAAAGCTCTGCCGCCATGACGGCGGCGTCCTCCGAGTGCGGGCCGGTCAGCTCGTAGATTCGGCCGATGTGCGGGGACGGATCGGCCAGGATCTCCTCAACAACCGCGGCGACGTCCCGAGCCGTCACAGGGGAGGTTTTCGCCCGGCCGAAGGGCAGTCTGATGCTTCCGTTCTTCGCGATCGAGGAGAAGCCGACACGGAACAGCGGGTTCTCCATGAACACAGTGGGCCTGATCTGGACGACGGGCAGGCCTGACCAGCCGAGGACCTGCTCCACCAACCAGTGCTGCCGCTGCTGCACGGACTCAGAGGTGCTGGTGAGATCCATCTCCGAGACAGTGAGCTGCGACATGTTCACGAACACTTCCAGGCGTCCGTACGCGCGGGCGACGGCCGCTGCCGTCACGGCACAGCCTCCAGATACTGTGCCGACACACCCATACCGAAGTACATACGTCCACAACCGGCCAGGGCGTCGGCAACGTCGACCGCGCGCGTCAGGTCTCCGACGACGACCTCCGCTCCCATCGTGCGCAGCGCCTCCGCTCGCTCATCCTCGCGATGCGCCATGGCCCGGACGCACAGGCCCCTCTTTGCTTTAGGCCCTCGACCACAGATCGGCCGACGGCACCGACACTGCCCGCCGCGCCTGTCACCAGAATGGGCAGCGCACGGGCTTCCGGGGTGCCGTCCATACGAGCAGACTGGGGTGCGCACCGCCACGGCGCAACCGGAGACGGCCGGCCTCGCCGACGTTGTGCCAGGCAGTCACCGTCTGTGAAGCAGGTCGGCCTGTTCGTCCGCCTCGGGTTCCGAGGCCGTCCTCTGTACCGCTCGGCGCGGAGTGTGGTCCGTGCAGTGGCCGGGGTGACACGCCGGGGCATACGGGAACGCGGTCGGTAGCGAGGGGGTGGGCTGTCGGCGGGGTCGGCTACCTTCGAAAGGTCCCGAGTGGACCGCGCGTTCCCGCGCGCCTGATGGCTGCGGGCCGGGCGGGAGCGGTGTGCTCGCCCCCCGGTTGTTCTGGCCCGGGGGCGGGCTCTTCCCAGCACCGGCTTTCCCCGGCCTCGCCCACGGTCCGGGCACCGGCCCGTGGGCGAGCTGACCACACTCCGCCACCCCCGCAGGCCGGACCCATCCCCTCCCCGCCGACAGGAGACCCCCGCCGTGGCCCACACCGACCCCGTCATCCCCCTCACCCCATCACCGAGTGCTGGCCGGCGTGACAAGCCCGAACGGCAACCGCCCGCCAGAGTGCACCGAGATCGACCCGTGCGAGCCGTGCACCCAGGACGCGGACGCGGAAGCCGAGGTAATCGAAGCCTCCATGGGCCTGCGCGACCGACCGACAGGGACTGCCGAACCCCGACGGACGACTACGACGTGACCGTGCTCCGCACAGAGATGATCACCTTCCGCCTGCCTGCCGCCTCAGCCCAGGACGCCGAGGAGCGCTACCTCATGGACGCCGAGGAGACCGGCAGCGAGACCGTCAGCCTGCGCGTCGACTCCACAACACGCCTGGACCCGGACGTGGCCCGCCGGCCGCAGGAGGCCCTCATCCGCCTCACGGCGTAATACGACACGCTTCAGGGGTGCAGTGCTCGTTGCAGTGCCTCGATGGCGAGCGTGCGCGCGACCGTGGTTGCCTTGGAGTCGCGGAGGCTGTCGAGCATCAGGAAGTCGTGGACCATTCCCAGCACTCGGACCGCGGTGACGTCCACTCCTGCCTCGCGGAGCTTGGCGGCGTAGGCCTCGCCTTCGTCACGCAGTACGTCGGCCTCGTCGGTGATGACCAATGTGGTGGGAAGGCCACGGAGCTGCTCGATGCCGGCCCGCAGCGGCGAGGCATGGATTCCGGTGCGCTGCTTGGGGTCCGAGGTGTAGGCGTCCCAGAACCACTTCATCCCGTCGCGAGTGAGGTAGTAGCCGTCGGCGAACTGCTGGTAGGACGGAGTGTCGAAGTTCGCGTCGGTGACGGGATACAGCAGCACCTGGGCAGCCAGTTGCACATCTCCGCGTTCCTTGGCCATCAGCGCGAAGACCGTCGACATGTTGCCGCCCACCGAATCGCCGCAGACCGCCATCCGTGAGGCATCGAGGTTCTGTTCCCCGCCGTTTTGGAGGATCCACTTCCCGACCGCGTAGTTCTGCTCAATCTGAGTCGGGTACTTCGCCTCGGGGGCCCTGTCGTAGACGGGGAAGACCACCGCGGCGTCCGCTCCGACCGCCAGTTCGCGGATCAGCCGGTCGTGCGTCTTCTCGTCGCCGAACACCCATCCGGCGCCGTGGATGTAACAGGACCACGGGGAGGGTTTTCATCGTTCCCCGGGGGCGGATGATACGCGTGCGGACGTTGCCGTACTGCCCGGCGTCGATGGTCACCCAATCCTCGTCCACCGCCGGCTTGGCCACCCCTTTCCCTTCCTGGAGACCATCGAGAATCTCGCGGCCGTTCTCCGGCGAGACCTCGTAGATGCGCGGATGTGGCGACGTGGCCTCCGTCAGCTCCCGGGCAGAGGGTTCCAGGACTGGGGTTGCGACGGATCGAGAAGCGGGCATGGTGCGCCTCCTGCCTCAGATGTAGCGGTACATGCGGCTGGCTCACCCACCTCCCATCGTCTCTCAGCAGCGCATCGGTGCAAACCGCGGGACAGGCGTGAAACCCAGGTCACGTTGGGTCGTCGAGGTCACACCATGGCGCGGATCGGGTCCCGGCTTGTGGCTGTACTTCCGTCCCTAAGCGGGGCACCGCCGCATCCGAAATGGCCTGCCGAACAAACCGACGGGCCGGCTGCTCGCTCAGGCGGCCCAACCGATCAGCATGCCCCACCCGGTGAACCTTCGCGGTCACAGCAGTAGGTTCTGTCTCTTTGGTCAGCGTCGTGTCCACATGAGGATGGCGGCGAGGTGGAGTGCGGCCTGGTAGGCGGAGGCGAGTTTGTCGGTTTGTGTGACCAGGCTGCGCCACTGCTTGAGGCGGTTGGTGCACCGTCCGATGGTGTGGCGCTGCTTGTAGGCATCCGCGTCGAAGCCGGGCGGCCACCCCCGCCTTGGCGGGCGGGCCGCAGACGGTGGCCGACCTGGTCCGACGGCTGCGGGATGACCGCGCGGATCTACTGACGGCGCAGATGGCCGCGGATTGCCTGGGATGAGGAGGCACGGTCGGCCAGGGCCACGACGGGGTGGGTGCGAGGCCGGCCAGGTCCGGTTCTCGGCACCCGGATGCGGGCCATGACCGTCTCGAAGGCAGGCGCGTCACCAGCCTGGCCCGCCGTGACGGCCAGAGCAGGGGCCGCGCATGGCCGTCTGCGGCGAGGTGGATCTTCCTGCTCAGCCCGCCGCGGGAGCGTCCGAGCGCGTGGTAGGCCGGCTCGCTGTGACCTGCCGCACCCTTTTGAGTGCTCCGGCGGCGTGCTGGTGGGCCCGGACGACGGTGGAGTCGACCGACGCGGTCCACGCGATGTCGTCGACGGCGTCCGCTGCCGCGAGGACGGCGGCGAGCATCTGTTCCCGGGTGCCGTCGACGGCCCACTTGACCAGCCGTCTGTGAGCGGTCTGGTACGAGCCCAGTTCGTCGGGCAGGTCCCGTCAGGGCGAGATGGTGCGGTACTTCCACGCGGGGCCTCGAGGGTGCGGCGGTGGTTGGCCCACCGTCGTCCGCGGACCGGGTCGGCCGGCATAAGCGGTTCGATCCGGTCCCACGTCGCATCAGTGATCACTAGTCGGACAGGCACGTTCGATCAACTGATGAGCGCACGAAAGAGACACGCTCCCCAGTTCTCCCGGCCCTTGTGACGGTGCTCAGGCCAGCAGGCCTTCGATCGCCACAGGAAGGTGGCGGGGGCCGCGCAGCACCGCGTTGGCACGGTACGGCGGCGGGTCCTCGAGCAGCCGGGAGAACTTGACCCGGCGGAAGAGTTCGGGCACAGCCAAATGGAGTTCTATGCGGGCGAGAGGGGCGCCGAAGCAGTAGTGGATGCCGGTGTAGAAGCCCAGGTGCTCGTTGTCCTTGCGGTCGGGATCGAACCGGTCGGGATCCTCGAAGCGCCGGGGATCGCGGTTGGCCGCGGCCAGCATGAGCCAGACCGGCGAGCCCTTGGGGATCGTGGTGCCGGCGACGTCGATGTCGGCCAGGGCGGTGATCCATGGGACGAACTGGACCGGGGGCTCGTAGCGGAGCACTTCCTCGATGAGCGGGACGGCCAGGTCCGGGTCTTTCTGGAACCGGTCGAGGAGGTCGGGGTGGCGCAGCAGGGTGAGGGTCGTGTTGCTAATGGCGTTGACGGTGGTCTCGTGGCCGGCGACCAGGAGCAGCACCGCGGTGGCCTCCAGGTCCGCCGGTGTCATGACGGGGGCAAGCGCGCTGAGCATCCCGGGGCCGGGGTGGCGGCGTTTGGTCTCGATCAGATCGGACAGGTAGGCGCCAATGTCCTGGCGGGCCCGCCCTGCCTTTTCAGGGCCGCCGTCGTCGCCGGAGCGGGGGTCGAGTGACGACGCCAGGGCATCGGCCCAGACGTGGAAGCGCGGTTCGTCCTCGCGCGGCACGCCCAGGACCTTGCAGATGGCGGTGACGGGAAGGGGGTAGGAGAAGTCCTCCACGATGTCGACCTGGTCCTTGCCCTCGAAGGCGTCGAGCAGCTCGGTGACGACCTTGGCCATCTCTTCGCGCAGGCCGTCGAGGAACCTGGGGCTGTGCGGCGGGCCGAACGGCCGGTTGATGGTGTCACGCAGCCGGTCGTGCACGGGCGGGTCGGTGAAGATGAAGCTGGGCGGCAGTCCGGACTCCACCGGTTGCCCGACGCGGGCGTAGCCGGGTAGACGGTTGCTCGTGTCGTTGCTCATCCGCGGGTCGTTGGCCAGGCTCCGCACCTCGTAGTAGGTGCTGACCAGATAGGTGCCGTCCTCCTCCCGCCTGACCGGTTGCTTGCGCAGTTCCGCGTAGAGCGGATAGGGATCGGCCCGATTGGCGTAGTCGGTGATCTGCGCGGAGATGGTGCCGGACGTCATGGTGGCTCCTAAGGGCTCCGAGCGGTGCAGGGCCGGTGATCAGGCATGCGACGGAACGAACGTGACACGCCGCTCGCTCGGTGAGTGGCCCGTCAGCGTGACGGTGGGCCCGTGGCTGGGCAGATGAGGGTCGGGAAAGGCCGGGTCGATCGGCTCCAACGTCTCGGTCCGGCGGTCGACCGAGCGGTACTCCGGCGGGAAGGGGGCGCCGGACGCGATCTGCTGCTCGTAGAACCCCAGCCACTTGGCTCCGTCAAAGGACGCCGCGGCGATGACGCGGCCGCGGTAGCCGTACACCGCGACGAACCGTGCCTCGGCGAGCGCCCCCTGGGCGACGACCAGTTGGTCGCCCAGCGAGGGAACACCCACCGACTTGATGTTGACACCGAACTGGGTGGACCAGAACATCGGCAGCCACAGGTGCGGACGACGGTCCGGACCCGCACAGATCATGTTGTGGGCGGCGATCTCGGCCTGTTCGACCGCGTTGCCCCAGTGCTCCAGCGCCAGGAACTGGTAGTCGAACAGCGGGTGGGGGCTGCGGGCGACGTCACCGGCGGCGTAGATGTCGTCGGTGACGATGCCGTTGACGTCGAACACCCGGCACCCGGCGTCGCACGCGATCCCCCGGGGACCCGCGGCCACCCCCGAGCCGGCAAGCCATTCCGTGTTCCGCATGGCACCGAGCGAGACGACCGCCACCTCCACGTCGATCGCCGAACCGTCGGACAGATGGGCGCGCCTGAGCCGTCCCAGGTCGTCGCCCTCGAGGGCGGTGACGCTGACGCCGCACCTCAGATCGACTCCGTGCTTGCGCTGCAGCCGGTCCGCGACCGCGCCGATCACTCCGCCGAGCGCGCCGACCAGCGGCGCCGGGCCACGTTCGGCGACGGTGACGTCGAGGCCCAGCTCCCGGCAGGCGGAGGCGACCTCGGAGCCCGTGAAACCGGCGCCGATCACCAGCGCCCGGGACACGCCGCCGGTCAGCTTGCGGTGCAGGCGTGCGGAGTCGTCGCGGGTGCGCAACACGAACACTCCGTCCAGCGCGGCCTCTTCTGGGTGGAACCAGGGCCGTGCCCTGGTCCCGGTGGTGATCAGCAGGCGGTCGTAGGGGACGGTGTCGCCGTTCGTCAGGCGTACCTGCTTGGCGGCCCGGTCCAGGCTCTCGGCGGCGACGCCCAGACGCCAGTCGGCGTCGATGTCGCGCCGTCGCGGCAGCGCAGTGTCCTCGGGCCGTGCCCGCCCGAGCAGTGCCTGCTTGGACAGCGGCGGCCGGTCGTAGGGCTCGTACGGCTCGTCGCCGATCATGGTCAACGACCCGGTGAAGCCCTGCTCGCGCAGGGTCTCCGCCGCGCGCAGACCGGCCAGCGAGGCACCGACCACGACGATGCGGCCCTGGCGCCGCAGGGCCTGGACGTCCGTGTCAGCCGACATGAGGCTGCACACCCTTGGTCGGCTCGTCGGAGTAGTCGACGAGGATGGCCTGGACCGGGCAGGCAGCAGCGGCCTTCTCCACCCGGTCACGTTGTTCCTCGTCGAAGCGAGGGGAGGACAGCAGCGCCTCTTCACCGTGGAGGGAGAAGACGTCCGGGGCGAGAAAGACGCACTGCGCGAATCCCTGACACCGGTTGAGATCGACGACAAGCCTCATCTGGAACACGCTCTCTGCGAGGCTGCGGTCGCCGCCGGCTCCGCAGCCGTCTGCGCTCGGTCCACACGGTGGTCGACATGCCTCTCTCAGGATGGGCCTCTGCGCAGGGCGCTCGCAAGGCGAGGCTGCCGGCTGCCGGGCAGGCCCATGCGCACCCGACCGGCCACCCTCAAGGGAGACAAGGCGCTGCCGGCCGCCTCAACACCGGACGGGCCGGGCGTGACCCGAGCGGCCGTCTGCGCTCGCCCCCGCGTTGAGGTGGACCTGCGCGACCACCAACCCGATGGGGCGGTCCGGCGGGAACTCCGGACAGGCGCCGAACGATACGTGTAGCGACAAACCGGCCGACCGCTGGTGGGTCGGGCCGCGGTTGCGGGCGGGAGGGGCTGCTCGGCCCAGACGTTCGGGCACGTCCCGGAATGCGAGGGAGCGGCGCGCAGGAGGCAGAGGCAGGCTGGATAGGGGAGGTGGGTTGCCGTGGCGCGAAACGAAGACATTTCGCCCGTCGAGGATGCGGCAGTACTGGAGGCTCTGTTCCACCAGTCCCCGACTGGTCTGATGGTCCTGGACACGGAGCTGCGAATCCTGCGGGGCAGCGTCAAAATGCCGGTCCTGCACACAGCGCCCTTTGAACAGATCATGGGCCGGCACTTCACCGACGTGTACGACCTCTCCGCGCCTGGTGAGGTCGAGGCGATGCTGCGCGGCGTGCTGGAGAGCGGCGCGCCCGCACGGGGCCGACCGGTGGGGGTGCGTCCGAAGGGCGGGCCGGGGCCGGAGTACCAGGTCTCCGTCTCGGCAAGTCGCCTTGAGGACACGAAGGGGAGGATCTTGGGGGTACTGACGGAGATACTCGATGTCACCGAACGCGAAAAGGTACGCGCCCGGCTGCGCGTCCTCGGCTCGGTGCGCGAGCGAGTGGGGCAGACCCTCGACGTGGTGGCCACCTGCGAGGAACTGGTGCAGGCGGTGGTGCCAGACCTCGCCGACATCGCCGTGGTGGAAGTGGTGGAGGCAGCGGTGCGTGGCGAGGAACCTCCGCCGAGTCCTCTCGGACGGGAGATGCCGCTGCGCCGTGCCGCCTTCGGCCGCAGTGGCGGCGAGGAACAGGTTCAGGCACATCCGGTGGGTGATGTGCGGGCTCTGCCGTTTCCGACGCCTTACGCGCAGACGCTCACCGACCTCAAGCCCCGCCTGGTCGCCCTGGGCCCCGAAACGCCCTGGCTGGCGGCCGTCCCGCAGCGCGCCGAGGCGATCCTCGCCTCCGGTGCCCACAGTCTTATCACCACGCCCCTGACGCTGCGGGGAACCGTGCTGGGACTGATGAGCCTGTACCGCACCGGCCAGGGTGACGTCTACGACCAGGGCGATGTCACCCTCGCCGTCGCAGTGGCCGCTCACGCCGCGCTGTGCATCGACAACGCCCGCCGTTACACCCGCGAACACACCATCGCCTTGACCATCCAGCGCCACCTGCTCCTTCCCGAGCCTGCGACGCAGACGACCGTTGAAACCGTGAACATGCTGGTGCCCTCTGAAACCGGCGGAGGCAGCGGGTTCGACACATTCGCCCTCTCCGGCGCCCGCACCGCACTGGTGGTCGGCGAAGTAGCCGGCCAGGGCATCCACGCGGCCACCACCCTGGGACAGATAGGGACCGCCACGCGCTCCCTGGCCGCGCTCGACCTGGAGCCCGACGAACTCCTCGCCCGCCTCAACGACACGACCATCAGCCTGGCCCAGGAACGCACAGCTCTGCCGCCCGGCGATCCCATGCCGCTGACGGGAAGCTGCGTGTACGCGGTCTACGACCCGCTCGCCCAGACCTGCACCATCGCCCTGGCCGGCCACCCCCCACCCGTGATCGCCCATCCCGATGGCAGTACCGAGATCCCTCAGCTGCCGAGCGGGCCTCGCCTGGGGAGCACCGAAGGGCCCCCCTTCGCTGCCACCACGGTCTCTGTCACCGACGGCAGCGTCCTCGCCTTCTACACCCCATCCCTCCTGACCACCTCCCGGTCCCCGGAGACACTCCAACGGGTGCTGGCCCACACCGACCGGCCGCTGCAGGATCTGTGCGACGACGTGCTCTACCGGCTGCGGAGCGACACCCGCCACGGCGACGTCATACTCCTCCTCGCCCGCACCCACACATTCCCCCCTGATGAGGTCGCCGCGTGGCATCTCGACCACCATCCCAAAGCTGTCGCCGTGGCGCGCGACCACACCCAACTCCAGCTGAGCCATTGGGGAGTGGACGAGGAAACCGCGTACACCGCCGAAATGATCGTCAGCGAGCTGGTCACCAACGCCATCCGCTACGGCGCACCGCCTGTGCGGTTGCGCCTCATCAAGGACCGCACGCTCTCCTGCGAAGTCCACGACAGCAATGCCCTCGCGCCGCGGCTGCGCCACGCGAAGACGGTCGACGAAGGCGGGCGCGGCTTGTTCATCATCGCCCAGCTCGCACGGACCTGGGGCGTCCGTTACTCCCTCGACGGCAAGACCGTCTGGGCCGAGCAGACTCTCCCGCCCGCAACCTCGCCCCGTCCCCCACAGCGGTCCTAGACAGCAAGGTCGCCCGAATCGTCGCCAGCCGACCGTGCCGGCAAGCGCGCGTCGGTGCAGCTGCTCGGCAGGATTCCGCCGAAGACGCCGCGAAGCACAGCATTGACACCGCTCCCACCTTGGCCAGGGCAACCGTCCGGATCCAGCAACCCTGCAGCAGCCGGCACTGTCAGCCGGGGAACTCCGCCACGGCCTTGCCGAGGTCACGTTCGAGGTCACCAGGCGTCTGAAGGCCCCGGTTCGCGAGGTAGTCGAGGCGCTCACGGGATTCGGGCAGTGCAACCAGGCTGAGGAACGTGGCCGAGTCGGAGCGGACGTTCGACGGGTGTGGCAGCGTGAGGTCATTGATCGAGCGCTTGGCGGCCTTGACCCCCTCAGGTGGAAAGCCTGCAATGCGCCTGGCCAGGCGCTCGACGAAGCCGTCCAGCTCGGCGTCGGGCAGGGCGCGGTTGATCCAGCCGTAGCGCTCCGCGAGATCGGCGTCGAAGTCGTCGGCGCCGGTGATGACCTCGATGGCACGTGTCCTGCCCAAGCGCCGGGTCAGGTGCTGGATTCCGCCGGCGCCGGGCAGGGCGCCTGTGCCGGACTCGAACTGCCCGAATACCGAGTTCTCACGCGCGGCGAAGATCATGTCGCAGGCCAGGGCAAGTTCGTTGCCACCGCCACGGGCCCTGCCACGCACCTTGGCGATGGTGATCACCGGCACCTGTGCCAGCTTGTACAGAAACATGCCGAGCGAGGCGTCACCGGGACCGCCGGCCTTCGCGGCCTCTGCGGTGTACTGCGGGATCGCCGTGAGGTCCACGTGGGCCGAGAAGAATTCTGGTGAGGCGCTGTCGATGACGACGACCCGCACGTCACCGGGGTCGGTGTACAGCGTGTCGACGAGGGAGACGAGGTCACGGACGAGGTCGACACCGAGGAGGTTGAGGGGGCCGGCGTCGAGGGTGGCGGACAGGACACCGGCCTCCTCTCGGGTCTGAATCGACGAGTAGGCGAATGTCATGATCATTTCCTATGGGTGGGGGGTACGGAGGGGTGCCGGGAAGTGGCCGAGGTACTACTGGAACCACTCAAGGGCCGTGCCCGGACGCGATTCGCACTGCGCCTGGTACGGCTCGAAGCACGCGCCTAGCAGCAGGACACCTTTGGGCTGCAGCGCCAAATCGCACACGGGCCCCCGTGTGCCGGGCGTGGTGGCGTGCGGGGTGCCCCTCAGGCGAGGTGCTCGCGGAACCACTCGATGGCGGCGCTGCTCGCCTTGTCGAACTGGGTGGTGTACGGGTCGAAGTGGCCACCCGGGATCGTCCGCAGTCGCTTGGGCTCCAGCCTCGCTCGTAGGCCGCGAGGGCCAGGTCGGTCACGGTGACGGTGTCGTTGAGCGCGACCACCATGAGCGGTGTGGGCGAGACCCTGTTGACCCAGATTCCGGGCTCGTACATGCGTGCGCCCGGGTGGAGCGGACGGTGACCTCATTCTCCCACTCACCGTCGGGCTTGGGCTGGAGGTAGAAGTCGATGGCTTCCTGTGTCCGGTAGGACGCGGGCACCGCCGGGTCGCTGCCGACGATGGCCAGGGTGCGGGGGGCCTCGCCACGCGACTGGGCGCGCTCGTCCTCGGAGAAGCTTTCCTCCAGGGCCGCGACGGTCTCGGGGACGATGCGGCGCCGGCCCTGCTCGAAGCCGCTGATGGTCGGCACCTGGGAGACCACGGCCCGCAGTCGGCGGTCGGTCGCGCCCAGGACGATGGCGTGGCCGTCGGCGTAGCTGGTGCCCCACAGGCCGATCTGCTCCGGGTCGACCTCTGGGAGGCTCTCCAGGTAGGAGATGGCTCGCCGCCAGTCGGCGATCTGCCGCCATGGGTCGACGTCCTGGCGCGGCTGGCCGTCGCTCGCTCCGAAGCCGCGGTGGTCATGGGTCAGGACGACGAAGCCGTTCTCGGCGAAGGCCCGTGCGAACGGCTCGAGTCCGTGCTCCTTGACCCCGGCGTAGCCGTGGGCCATGGTGATCGCCGGATGCGGGGCCGGGCCGTCCGGCAGGAAGAGCCATCCACGCAGCTGTACCGCGCCGTCGGCCTCGAACTGGACATCCTTGCGCTGAATCATGGGACCACCTTCTTAGTAGGGTGGGCGTTCAGCCCTGGTGGAAGTAGTCGGCGTCGATCTCGCCGGCCAGCCGGGTACGCAGTTCCGCGGAGAAGCGGAGCGCGGCGCCCAGTGGCCGGTGGTGGATGGCGGCTCGGAGGGTCTGGCCGTCCGCATTCTTGGTCAGGATGGTGACGCCCTCGATCGGCAGGCCGCCGAACGCGGTGGCCTCCCACTCCAGGTAGGTTCGTGGGCCGTTGACGGTCTCCCGGATGAAGCGGAGCGACTCGTAGATCACGCTCGCCGCGCCCATTACCTTCTTCACCTGGTTGCGGCCTTCCACCGGGCGGGTTAGGACGCTCGCCTCCAGGACCACGTCCTTGGTGAACGCCTCACCGAATGCGGCGGCGGACTTCTGTGCGAAGGCGTTCGTCAACCCCTGCAGGCGTGGCGGACTCCCGGC
The DNA here is from genome assembly GCF_040651615.1 of Streptomyces sp. NPDC048417. Classification (NCBI taxonomy): domain Bacteria; kingdom Bacillati; phylum Actinomycetota; class Actinomycetes; order Kitasatosporales; family Streptomycetaceae; genus Streptomyces; species Streptomyces sp. NPDC048417. The sequence continues at coordinate 284,723 of NZ_JBEZKI010000004.1, forward strand.
GCGGGGCAAGACACTTCGCGGCGACGGTAGTGGCGTGCAGACGCGCGACGTCGTCGCGGACGACCGACTGATCTCCCGGCTGCGGCTCGACCCTTCGCGACAGCTGATCGGTGCCCAGTGCTCCGGCGCGCTGGTGATCGCCCGGCTGGGGTTGCTGGACGGCATGCCGGCCTGCACGGACATGAAGAGCCGGCCCTTTGTCGAAGCCTGCGACGTCCCCGTTCCGGACGCGCCGTTCCACGCCGAGGGGAACATCGCCACAGCGGGCGGCTGCCTGGCGTCACAGCATCTCGCCACGTGGGTGATCGCCCGCATGCTCGGGGAGGATGCCGCGCGCGACGTCATCGGCTACGTTGCTCCGGTCGGCGAAAACCAGGAGACCGTCGATCGGGCCATGCGCGCCGTCCACTCGGGCGAGGCTGCACTGCGCTGACGGCCCGTGATCAGTCTCGATACAATGAAGATCCACCATCTTGAAGCCGTCTGGTTACGACCTAATATGAGCGATCGGTGCTGGTCACGGACGGTCGTCCGGACTCAGGTTCTCGTCTGCCGCACCGGTGATCACGGGCCCACGGATTCCCCTCGCGTGGGGTGCCTGTGCGTGGATTTGGGCGGGAGAGCGTTTTCGCCAGCGGTCCGTCGACGAACCGTCTGTGCTGACCGCATCATCCTGTCCGCAGGCGCCGCACCTCAGGAGACCTACATGAACGAACTACTCACTGAGGCGATCGAAGCCCACGGCGGGAACGCACGCTGGCGCCAGCTGACTCGGGCGCGAGTCACCCTTGTCAGCGGCGGTCATCTTTTCGCCGTCAAAGGCTTGCCGCAGGATCCCGCGCCGCGCGAGATGACCGTTCTCCTCCACGAGGAGCACGCCTCGGTCAGACCCTTCGGCGCCCCTGACCAGAAGACCGACTTCACGCCCGGATGTGTGAGCATCTACAAGCTCGACGGGCGAGTGGTGGCCGAACGTGAGGATCCACGGTCGTCCTTCAGCGGCCACACTTTGGAGACCCCCTGGGACGCGCTGGACCGGGCCTACTTCAACGGCTACGCCCTGTGGACCTACCTCACCACACCGTTCCTGCTGGCCATGCCCGGCTTCACGGTCACCGAAATCGAGCCGTGGCGGGAAGGAGACGAACTGTGGCGAGGACTTCGCGCTACGTTCCCACCCGAGATCGCCAGCCACAGCACCCACCAGGACTTCTACTTCGGCCCCGACCGGCTGCTGCGCCGACACGACTATCACGTCGATGTGGCAGGCGGGTTCGCCGCCGCGCAGTACGTCTACGACTGCGTGGAAGCGGACGGCATCGTGCTGCCCACCAAGCGCCGGGCCTACCGCCGCGATGCCGATGGTCACCCCATCCTCGATGAGGTCATGGTCTCGATCGACCTCAGCGACATCCACTTCGGCTGACAGCAGCAGAACGCCTGGCCGATGGGCTCGATGACGGCGATGAGTTCGTTCAAGTACCGTGCCCTACTCGTCGTCGTTGTCCCGGCCATCTTCGAAGACGAGGAGCGGTTTGGCGTCATGAGCGGGTGTTTCGGCGAACGAGATGGCTTCGGTGAAGCGTTCGAGCGGGAAGGGCCGGCCTTGGGGGATGCTCAGCACTTCGTCCGTGACGAGGCCGCGAACTTCAGACAGCGCGCGCAGCGCGTCCGCAGGTGAGGCAGTGCCGAACCAGCGGTTCAGCCAGAAGCCACGGACCACTTCGGTCTCGTAGATGACCGAGCGCGTCTGCAACGGGATCGTCAGGGCCGCCGGGTCAGTCTGCCGATGGGTGGAGCGCGCCGTAGACCACGAGCTCTCCTTCCGGAGCCAATGCCTGGGACACCTGGGCACCTACGTGGCCGGCGACGCAGACGATGGCCTTGCACACGCCGGCCGGTCCTGCGACCTCAGTCACACACTGCAACAGGTCCTCGTCACGCTCGCCGATCTTCAGTCCCTCGGTGTCCGAACCCAGGGCCTCAATACAGCCCACGCATTCCATGTGCCCGCCTACAGTTGGGAAACTTCGGGGAGAAACCGTAGCGACCCCGCAGCACGTGCAGATCGCTGGCGTGAATCGGCGTCGCCTTCACACGGATCGACGGTGGCCGGCTTCCGGCGTGGGAACAGGCCGGGATTCCAGGCGCAGGACATCGTTCGGCTCGCCGACCTCTCCGGCTACGAGCGCGCGCATGGACTGCGGCATGAGTGACCTTTCGTCTCTCAGCACCCGACGAAGTCGGCGAACGTTCTGGGCAGGAACGACGCAACCTACGGCGAGTCACGGCGCCATGTGTGCAGCCTTGCCTCATCGATCGCCAGGTGTCACCCCTGCCTTGCTCCCAGCTTGCGCTCCTGCGCGAGCACTGTCATGTCGTAAGAAGCCTTGCTCCCCAACGCGAGGCCGGCGACCGCCCCCGGCGCGGCGTCAGCCCAGCGGGTTGGTCGTGTCGCGGAGGAGGGTGAGGACAGGGGCGTACATGCGCGTCTTGATGGTTCCGAGGCTGTCGCCGGCCTTGTTCGCGTGAGACTGGGCGAGTTCGAGGGCGGCCGTGCGCAGGGCGCCCTCGTCCACGGCCTGATCGACGATTCCGGCGGCGGCGGCTTCCGTGCCGCCGAAACGACGGGCGGAGACCATGGCGTGCTGGGCTGTCTGCGGGGTCAGCCGGGACTGGATGAGGGCGGACATGCCCCGAGTGAAGGGGATGTTGATCTCTGCCTCGGGCAGGCACCAGAAGCCCCGGTCGGCACGCATGAGACGGAAGTCGTGGGCCAGAGAGAACATCGCTGCGGCGGCGAACGTGTGTCCCTGCAGGGCGGCTACGGTGATCAGCGGGAGGGACAGGAACCTTGCGAACAGACCGTGAACGGAGTTGACGTAGTCCAGGTGCTCGTCGCTGTGCGCAGCGAGCCATTCGAGATCGAGACCGTTGGAGTAGAACTTCCCGGTCGCAGCGGTCACCAGGGCGCGAGGGCCTTCTGACTTCTCCACCTCGTCCAGGGCTGTGTTGACCGAGGCGATCCAGTCGGGGTGGAAGCGGTTCTCCCCGTCGCCGAGGTCGAGAACGAAGACGGCGTCGTGGCGGTCGAGCATGGGCATGAGGGCTCCTTGGAGACGTTTCGGTGGGGCAGGGAGGTCTCTCCGCCGCCAAAGCGGAAGTCAACTGGAAAGTGTTCGCCGGGCGCGGTGGAGCAGGGTGGCTGCTGCCAGGAGACCCAGAGCCGCGGTCGCACCGGTCAGGAGGATGCCGGTGAGGGTCGGCCCTTCGGGAAGCGCGGAGGCGTGGATCCAGCGGATGGCGAAATTGGTGCTTGCCGCTATGGGGAAGCTGAAGATCCACAGACCCGGATGGAACGAGGGCTGGCGCAGATCGGGGAGGAGGAAGACGACGAGGAGGACAGTGAAGAGCAGCGTGCCGGCGAAGCCGTAGCCGACGGCGTCGAAGACGCCCTTGTGAGCGGCGGTCCAGGCGATTCCGCCGGTGGCCGGTGGGATGGTCAGGACGGTGAGGGCCGGGCGGGCGGGCCCGGGCAGGGGGCCACCAGTGACGAGGCTGCCGAGGATGACGGTGCCGAAGGCGAGCCAGTACAACAGCCCCACCGCGAAGGCGGCGTCGGCGACACCGGGCAGCCTGAGCGTGGAGGCGACGGCACTCGCCACGAACGGTGCGGAGGTCACCGGCAGCAAGTAGCCCGGGTGCAGGACGGTTGCGCTCAGGGCACCAGTGAGCCAGTGGGCCAGCAGGCGTGCGGCGATGAGGGCGGCCACGGTGACGAACACGGCGTAGGCCCATCGTGGGCCTGTGATCCCGTACCGCGAGAAGTGGCCTGCGATCAGCATGCCGATGATGGGGACGTACCCGAGAGTGAAGCCATCGCCGGGATGACGCAGGTCGTGGCGCAGGTTGCGCCACCGGGTCCCGCCATGGCGCAGGTACTGCGCCAGCAACACCAGCCAGATGAGACCGCTGACGGTGAACAGCGCGTCGCTGACCTGGAGAGCGGGTGGGAAGGTGGTCACCGCTGCCTGCCAGGCACCGCCGAGGCCGGCAGTGCCGAGGGAGATGGAGAGCAGCCTGATCCGAGCGGCGCGGGTCGCACGAGGACCGTTGATGTCGGAGACGATGTCGTCGGCTGGGCACGCAGGCCCGCGGCCGCGCGGGGCCGTGCCGGTGTGCTCTGTCGTATCGACCATGTCGGTCATGGGGGGAACCTCAAGGGGATTGCCAGGGGCGCGGGCCAGGACTCGCCTGCCCGGCGACGCAGGTCGTGGCGTGGTCAGGCGTCCATGTCGGACAGCACGTCGGAGTGGCATACACCGCACGCCTGCACCCTGAGCCGGACGTGTCCGGGCTGGGGGTCGACCAACTCGCGCTCGACGAGCCGGAGCTGGTGGACACCGGTGGCCTCGAAGGCTCGGTACGCGGACATGACACTTCTCCTCGGTGCTGCCTCTGCCGGCCCGGGGAGGGCCGAGGGCTGGGGGGCGGGACTGGGGTCCGTTCAATATGACCGGTCACTTCAATATGACCGGTCGCTTTATGCTTAGTCAAGCAGGTCCGAGGGGGGAGCCGTGGGTCACGTGGCGTCGGGGGCGGGAGCCGCTTCCCCGGTGAACAGGGTTTGACCTGCGGCAAGGCGACCGGACATATTGACCCCGAGGTGGTGGTGAGGATGGCACGCGCGTCCAAGCGCGAGGAGATCGCGCAGGCAGCCCTGGAGCAGTTCCGCACGCGGGGCTTCAATGCCACGGGTATCAGCGACATCACCTCGGCGGCCGGGGCTCCCAAGGGCTCGTTCTACAACCACTTCGCCAGCAAGGAGGAGAGCGCCCTTGAGGCACTGAGCCGCTACGCGGCAGGGTTGCGGTTCGACCTGCTCGACACGCCCGGACGCCCTGCGCTGGAGCGGCTTCGGGCGCACTTCGAGTTCCTGGGCGCGGACACGGTCGACAGCGGCTTCGCCCGCGGATGCCTGGTGGGCAACCTCGGCGCCGAGGTGGCGGACCACTCCGAGGAGATCCGCTCCGCCGTCCAGGGCGGCTTCCAGCGGTGGGCCGCGCGCATCCGGCGGGTCCTCACCGAAGCCCGGGAAGCAGGTGAGCTGGACGCCGCTCTCGAGGTCGAGGAGGCCGCGCTGTTCATCCTCAGCGCCTGGGAGGGCACGCTGATCGCGGCCCGAGCCGACAAGTCCTCCGCTCCCTTCGACGCCTTCTTCCACATGGTCTTCGGCGTCCTCCTGCGCTGATCGCGACCGGCCGCTTCTGGACCCCGCAGGTGAGGGTGCGGTCGTGGGGAGACGCAGCCGGTACCGGACGTCGTCGCACGGGTCCTGGGGCGCCAGGATCGTCGTCTTCCTGCCGTATGCCTCCCTGTGCGACCGATGGATCGCGTCCCCAGGACGACGAACCCGTTCTCGGTGAAGGCGCGCGCAAAGGGCGCTGACGGCAAGGAGAGCACCTGACCGATGCAGCAGCCTCGACAGGCTGGCCAGTTCTCTCGGGCCCCATCGCGCTCAGGGCACCGGCATCGGGAAGAGGATGCAGCTGCTGGTGGCGTGGGCCAGGAGCCGGTCGTCGGAGTCGCGGAGCTCTGCCTGGGCGAGGGCGGTGCGGCGGCCGCTGTTGAGGACGGTGCCGATGGCGCGGACCTTGCCGGTGTCGACGGTGATCGGGCGCAGGAATTTCAAGGTCAGGTCGATCGAGGTGTATCCCATGCCCCGGGGCGGCACGGACTGCACCGCGCAGCCGGCCGCCGAGTCGAGCAGTGTGGCGTAGACGCCGCCGTGGACGCTGCCGATCGGGTTGTAGTGCTCCTCGGCCGGCACCAGTACGAACACTGCCCGGCCGTGCTCGGGTTGCCTGGAGCGCAACGATGCCTCCAAGCAACCCGACTTCAGGCTCTAGAAGAACCCAAGCTTCTTAGGGCTGTAAGAACAAAGAATGTTCTTCGTCTGCTGGTAGTGGTCCAGCATCATCTTGTGGGTCTCGCGGCCGATCCCGGACTGCTTGTAGCCGCCGAACGCGGCGTGCGCGGGGTACGCGTGGTAGCAGTTCGTCCACACCCGGCCCGCCTGGATCGCGCGGCCCGCGCGGTACGCGGTGTTGGTGTCGCGAGTCCAGACGCCCGCACCGAGGCCGTACAGCGTGTCGTTGGCGATCTTGATGGCATCGTCGAAGTCGTCGAAGGACGTCACCGACACGACCGGGCCGAAGATCTCCTCCTGGAAGATCCGCATCCGGTTGTCGCCCTCGAAGATCGTCGGCTGGACGTAGTAGCCGCCCTTCAACTCGCCGTCGTACTCGACGCGTTCGCCGCCCGTGAGGACCTTCGCGCCCTCCTGCCGGCCGATGTCCAGGTAGGAGAGGATCTTCTCCAGCTGGTCGTTGGAGGCCTGCGCGCCGATCATCGTGTCGGTGTCGAGAGGGTGGCCCGGCTTGATCTGCTGGGTGCGGGCGACCGCCGCCGCCATGAACTCGGCGTAGTGGCCGCGCTGGACGAGACCCCGGGACGGGCAGGTGCAGACCTCGCCCTGGTTGAGCGCGAACATCGTGAAGCCCTCGAGGGCCTTGTCGCGGAAGTCGTCGTCGTGCGCCCAGACGTCGTCGAAGAAGATGTTCGGGGACTTGCCGCCCAGCTCGAGGGTGACCGGCTTGATGTTCTCCGAGGCGTACTGCATGATCAGCCGCCCGGTTGTGGTCTCCCCGGTGAACGCCACCTTCGCCACTCGCGGACTGGAGGCCAGCGGCTTGCCCGCCTCCACACCGAAGCCGTTGACGATGTTCACCACGCCCGGCGGCAGCAGGTCCGCGATCAGGCTCATCCAGTAGTGGATGGAGGCGGGGGTCTGCTCGGCCGGCTTGATGATGACGGCGTTGCCGGCGGCCAGGGCCGGCGCCAGCTTCCAAGTGGCCATCAGGATCGGGAAGTTCCACGGGATGATCTGTGCCACCACCCCGAGCGGCTCATGGAAGTGGTACGCCACCGTGTCGTCGTCGATCTCGCTCAGCGAACCCTCCTGCGCGCGGATCGCCCCCGCGAAGTAGCGGAAGTGGTCGATGGCGAGCGGGATGTCCGCGACCAGCGTCTCCCGCACCGGTTTGCCGTTCTCCCAGCTCTCGGCGACCGCGAGCGGTTCGAGGTGGGCCTCCATCCGGTCGGCGATCTTGAGGAGGATGTCGGAGCGCTCGGTCACCGACGTACGCCCCCAGCCCGGCGCGGCCGCGTGCGCCGCGTCCAGCGCCCGCTCCACGTCCTCGGCGGTGCCCCGCGCGACCTCGGTGAACGGCTGACCGTTCACCGGCGACGGGTTCTCGAAGTACTGCCCCCGGGCCGGCGGCACATACTCGCCGCCGATGAAGTGGTCGTAGCGCGCCTGGTAGGAGACGATCGCGCCCTCGGTGCCGGGCGCCGCGAAACGGGTCATGGTGGCCTGCCTCCTTGCAGATGCGCTGCCCGCCGTTGGGCAGCTCCGGCGCGCAGGCTAGTGAAGCGGACGTTGCGCCCCCGTTGCACCGCAGGTCAGCGTGCGGGCGCCGCCAACTCGGACTCCAGCGAGGTCAACCGGCTCCGTACGACCGCCGTCGGCCGCACCGCCGCGAGGGCCCGCCACACCTCGATGTCGTCCTCGCCCCACGGAGCGTGCGCCCAGTCCGCGAGCAGATCGGGGTCACGGCGCGCGATCAGCGCGGCCCGCAGACCGTCCGCCAGCCGCTGCCTGAGCAGTACGACCGCCGGCGCCTGCGAACCGGGCAGCAACGGACCCGGGTACGCCGTCACGGCCGCCGTCACCGCCCCCGCCTCCAGCCGCCGCTCGACGACGGTCGCGTCGGACTCGACCGGAGCGGTCAGCCGGTACGGCCGGGACGCGAGCAGCCCGGGCCCCAGCAGCCGCCGCAGCCGGGCCAGTTCGGCCCGCAGCGTCACCGGTGTCACCGACTCGTCCTCGTACAGCGCGCACAGCAGCTCGTCGCCGGTCAGCCCCTCCGGGTGGCGGGACAGCAGCACCAGCAGCTCGCTGTGCCGGCGGCCGAGCCTGATCCGGTGCCCACCCAGCCGGAGTTCGGCCTCGTCACGGCCGAGCGCCGCCAGCGCGGGCGCCTCGTCGGCGGGTGTCGGCGGATCCAGCAGCGCCAGCTGCGACTCGGCGGCCCGCGCCACAGCCTGGACGAAGCCCAGGCTGTGCGGATGCGCCAGCCGGTCGCCACCGGTGATGTCGACGGCGCCCAGCACCCGCCCGGTGCGCGGGTCGTGGACGGGCGCCGCCGCGCACGTCCACGGCTGCACCCGGCGGATGAAGTGCTCCGCCGCGAACACCTGTACCGGCCGGTCCACGGCGACCGCCGTCCCCGGCGCGTTGGTACCGACCGCGGTCTCCGACCAGCGCGCGCCCGGCACGAAGTTCATCCGGTCCGCCCGGCGCCGGGTCGCCGGATGCCCCTCCACCCACAGCAGCCTGCCGTCCGCGTCGCATACCGCCAGCAAATGCTCGCCGTCCGCCGCGAACGTGCCCATCAGCTCTCGGACCAGCGGCATCACCCTGGCCAGCGGATGCTCCGCCCGGTAGGCCCCGAGGTCGCCGTCCGTCAGTTCCACCCGCGCCGCGCCGTCCGGTCCCACCCCGGCCCGTACCGAACGCCGCCACGACTCGGCCACCACCGACCGCACCGGGCGCGGCACGGTACCCGCCGTGGTGAACGTCTCGTGCGCCCGGCGCAGCACCCGGACACGCTCGGCGGGGTCGGCCCCCGGCTCCAGGGCCACCCACGGATCGGTCAACTCGGCCTCCCCGGACGGCGATGCGGCTGGGGACATCGTCACTCGGGGTGTTCGCGCCGACAACCGTTTCGACCGCTCTCACTCCGAGGACAGGTCGACCAGCCTCATGTAACGGACCCAGTCCCAGTACTTTCCCGGATCCGTGTGGTTGGTCCCCGGCACCTCGACATGGCCGATGATGTGGTCGCGGTCCTTGGGAATGCCGTATCTGTCGCAGATCGACGCCGTCAGCCGCGCCGACTCCGCGTACAGGGCGTCGGTCAAGTACTCCGGCTTGTCCACCCAGCCCTCGTGCTCGATGCCGACACTGCGTGTGTTGTAGTCCCAGTTCCCCGCGTGCCAGGCGACGTCCGACTCCCGGACGCACTGCGCCACATGGCCGTCGGCCGAACGCACCAGATAGTGCGCGGACACCCGCTTCTTCGGATTCTGGAAGATGGACAGCGTGCCGGCGTACGCCTGCTGTGTGACATGGATGATCACCCGGTCGATGTCGTACTCGTCGGGGCGCTGGGCCGATGTGTGGTTCTCACTGCTCGCCGCCTGCCACTCGGCCTTCGGATAGTCGACGACTCCGGTCTGCGCGCCCGCTCGGCTCTCGGGGAGCAGCGCGTACGGGACAGCGGCGAGAGCCGCGCCCTTCAGGAGCCATCGCCTGCTGGGGAGCGGTCGTGCCCGGTCCATGGGTGAGGTGCCTTTCGGAAGCGTGCCTGAAGCATGGGGGAGTCGCGGTCAACTGCGCAGGGCCGCCGCGGTCTCGCGCAGCCGCGTGTGCAGTCCGCGGTAAGTCTCGCGCGCGGGCAGCCACTCCTTGCGGAGCTTGGCCACACACGTGTAGTTGGTGTCGCATACGTTGGCCAACGGTGATTCCACCGTCTGAGTCGCGTACTGGTAGGCGTCCAGTTCGGCGAATCCGTAGTCGCGCACCAGCCACTGCACCAGGTCGAGCTGCGATATCCGGAAGGCGTCCTCCAACGGACGCGCCGACCCCGTCGAGACGATGTGCGTGTCCGACTCCAGCCGGGGCCACGGCGTCGCGATCCCCTTCAGCAGCTCGACGATCACCACGGTGTTCATCGCGCACTCGACGGCCACCCCGCAGGTCTCGCCCTCGCCCTGTCGGGCGTGCCCGTCACCGAGACTGAGCAGCGCGCCCTCGACGTTCACGCCGAGATAGCAGGTGACGCCCTCCCGCATCTCGGGGGTGTCCATGTTCCCGCCGTGCGCGTCGGGCACCAGGGCCGAGCGGACCTCCAGGTTGGCCGGGGCCACGCCGACCGTCCCGTGCATCGGGTCCAGCGGCAGCTCCAGCTCGATATCGCCCTCGTGAGCCCGGAACAGGGCCGTGCGCCGGGTCCGGTCCAGCTGCCAGATCCAGACCTTTTCCGGGAGCGGAGGCTGCAAGGTGGCCGTGGTGTGCGTCGAGGTGAGCGCGCCGAACAGGGGGACCGTCGTGGACGCCGCCCAGTCCCGTGCCGGTTCGATCGACACGAAGTGCACGGCGACGGTGTCCCCCGGCTCCGCGCCCTCGATGTGGAAGGGCCCGGTCTGCGGGTTGAGGAACGGGAACTCGCACACCTCGGACACCAGGTCCTTCTCGGACCGCACCCGTCCGGCGAAGCAGTCCTCCGTGTACAGGTCGAGCACCGTGCCGGGCGCGATCCGCGCCACCGGCGGCGCTCCGCCGAACGTCCACGCGTACTCGCCCGGTCCGGGCCGGACGGTGAGGATGAGGGGGTCGGTCATCGTGGGAGGTCTCCGATCCGCCGGTCGACGGCGTCTGCTCGGTCGTCGCCTTCTTCGAGATGGACACGCGCCATCTCGGCTATGCGCTCGGGGTGACGGCGTATCAGCACGAGGAGCACGACCACTCCGGCCGCCATCCAGACGCCGACCACCGGACCGGCGTACGACACCGGGGCGGTCAGCTTCGTCACGAAGTCGAAGACGGGCAGACCGGCCGCGGTGAGCAGGGCGGGCACGAAGGCCACGATGCCCAGCAGCGGCAGGAGCAGGTGCCGTACCGGTCGGAGGGACGCGCGACCGCGGCGCAGGAAGTAGCCCGCACAGGCGAGGTTGACGACGATGTAGACGCCGATGACCACCGTGACGATCACCGTGGCCAGCAGCAGGAACGCGGTCACCGGGTCGTAGCCGAAGCCCAGCCCCAGCACGGCGCCGACCGCCACGACCGTCTGGAGGGCGATACCGACGACGGGGGAGCGGTACCGGGGGTGGAGCGTGGCGAGGACGCGCGGCAGGACCCGGATGCGGGCCAGCGCGAAGGCCGTCCGGGTGGACACGTTGGCACAGGCGTTGGCGTTGGCGATCGTCGAGTTGACCACGGCGAGGAACACCAGCACCCAGAAGAGCCCGAAGGAGGCCCGGGCGACACCTTCCCAGGACGCCTCGCCCGCCGCGCCGAAGCCGGCGAACCGGTCCGGCCCGAAGTACACGGTCATCGCATAGGTCGTCACCACGTAGAACAGGCCGATCCCCAGGGCCGCACCGAGCACCGCGCGGTGCATCGTGCGGCGCGGGTCGCGGGTCTCCTCGGCGAGCGGCGCGGCCGCCTCGAAACCGGCGAACGCCAGCACGGTGTAGACGGAACCGGCGAACACCCCGCTGATGCCCCCGTACCCCTTCGCCGTGTGCGAGGTACCGAACACGGAGAGGGTGTTGTGCGAACCGGCCTTGCCGATCAGCCAGATGGCGAAGACGAGGAAGACCGCGATCTCGAAGACCCCGAGGACCGTCCCGAAACGCGCCGAGGCACGCACCCCCAGATACCCGGTGACGGCTATCACGGCGGCGCCGGCGAGCGACCACGGCCACCACAGGTCGGCCGGCCAGGAGGCCCACTCCTCGTGCAGGGTGCCCGCCGCGGTGAACCCGAGCTGGAGCAGCAGCAACGGCGGTACCAACGCCTCCACGAACACATAGCCCCAACCGACCAGGAACCCCACGGCCGGATGCAGCCCCCGCGCCGCATACGTGGCCACGGAGCCCGCCGCCGGTAATTCCCGAGCCAGCTCGGCCACACAGGACGCGGTGAACAGACAGGCCACCAGAGCGATCACCACCGCCAGCGGCAGACTGCCCCCGGCGAAGGCCGCTCCTGACGGAATGGACGCGGCGACGGCGGCGGCAGGCGCCATTGCCGTGACGCTCTGGAACAGAACCTCCCGCAGCCCGACCGCGTCCCGCCGCAGCCCTGTGGCCGCCCCTCCGGCCATCTCCTCGGCCATACACACCCCCCGACGTGCGTGAATCCATCGGTCCCACGGACCGCTTCGCGTGAATCACGGTACGGCGCTCGCGGGTTGGGCAGAAGAGCGCCGAGTGATTCCGTGGACAGGGCGGCGGTTGTGGAAAACCTCGCCATCCGAACGGGTGAGGCAAGAAGCGCGGGACGCCTGGTCGATCGAGGGTAACCGCCAGTCGGCGAGGCTTCGGGCCGGCTGGTTGGCCGTGGCTTCGGACCGGCCGGGCGGCCAGGGCTCGGATCGGCTGGTCGGCCCGTGCTCGGATCGGCTGGGGCAGCCGGTCCTCAGACCCGTTCCGCCACCGTCGCCGGATCGTCCAGGACGGCGCGGACCACCGAGTGGGCGGCGCCCAGGAGGGGTCCCTCGGGGCCGAGGTGGGAGACGGTGACCGGGCAGGCCGGGCCGGTCGTGCGGTCGGCCAGTTCGGTCTGCAGGGACGGGAGGAGCCATGGAGCGAGGCCGGCCAGCGCGCCGCCCAGGACCACCGACTCGGGGTCGAGGAGATTGACGGCGCCGGTCAGGGCGATGCCCAGGGCCGTGCCGGCGTCGTGCAGGGCACGCCGTACACCCTCGTGGTCCTCGGCTGCCCGCCGCGCGAGCAGGCCTACCGCGTCCTCGCGGGATTCGAGACCGGCCGCGCGCAGCACCGCCTCCTCGCCGGCGTACTGCTCCAGGCAGCCGCGTCCGCCGCAGGCGCAGTGCGGCCCGTCGGGGTGGACCGGTACATGGCCGAGCTCGCCCGCGAAACCCCGCTTCCCGCGCAGCAACTGACCGTCCACGACGACCGCGGCGCCGATACCGATCTCCGCGGACACATGCAGGAAATCCGGTGGGGTGGCGTCGCCGAGCCACAGCTCCGCCAGGGCACCGAAGTTGGCCTCGTTGTCGACCGTCAGCGGGAGGTCCGCGGGCAGCAGCGCGCCGAGATCGGTGTCGTGCCAGTCGAGGTTCGGGGCATGGACGACCGTGTGCCCGTCACGCGCCACCAGGCCGGGGACGGCGACCGCGAGACCGGCCGGCCACAGGCCTTCCCGCTCCGCGTCCGTCACGACCCGCCGGACCAGCGCGGTCAGCTCCTCGACCACCGGCTTCGGCGCCCGGCCCCGGTTGGCGCCGTGCCGCACGGCACGCGCGCGTACCTCGCCGCGCAGATCCATCGCGCACACGGAGAGATGGTCGACCCCGACCTCCGCCCCGATACCGGCCGGGCCGCGCCCGCTCACCGCGAGCGCCGAGCCCGGCCGCCCGACGCGGCTGGGCCGCTCGGGGCCCAGCTCCTCCAGGAGTCCCCAGCGGATCAGCTCGTCGACGAGGGTCGACACGGCCGCTCTGGTGAGGCCGATGCGTGAGGCGACCGCGGCCCGCGACAGCGAGCCCTCCGCACTGACCGCGTGCATCACACGCGCGAGGTTGCGTCGGCGCATGCCCTGCTGGGTGTCCGGCAGGGCACGGCCGGTCGCCGTCGGGCGGGCCTCGTGCAGCGGTGCGGTCATGCCTCCATCAATCCTCAGTCCCCCGGGACGGTTCTGCGGTCGGCCTGCTGTGCGGTCAGCGGTCCTCCGGTGCCCGCTCCAGCAGCGGGGCCGCGTCGGAGAGTACCCCGGAGATCCTGGCCAGCGTCGCCGCGTCCCGCTCCACCGCGTCCAGCACCGGCCCCGCCGCCGTGTTCCAGCGCCGCGCCACCGCCGCCGGGTCCTCGCCGGTCAGCAGGCCGGCCGCCTGCGCGGCGGCGCCGAGGGCGACCAGCTCCTTCGCCTCGGGCACCTGCACCGGGCGCCCCGACAGCCGCCGTACCGTCTCCTGCCAGGCCCGGCCCCGGGCGCCGCCGCCGATCAGCAGCAGCGGCGTGGTCCGGTCGGCGTCCTCGTCGAGCACCAGGTCCAGGGCACCGAGCAGCGCGTGCACGGCACCGTCGTAGGCGGCTTGGAGGAGCTGGCCGGCGGTGGTGTCATGGCGCAGGCCGTGCAGCAGCCCGGAGGCGTTCGGCAGGTTGGGGGTGCGCTCGCCGTCCAGGTACGGCAGCAGGGTGACCGAGGTGCCGGGCTCGACGGCCTCGCGGTCCAGGCCGAGCAGCGCCGCGACCCGGTCGACCGCGAGGGTGCAGTTCAGCGTGCAGGCGAGCGGCAGCCAGTCGCCGTGCGCGTCGGCGAAGCCCGCGACGGTGCCGGTCGGGTCGGCGGGGCGGTGCCTCGAGACCGCGTACACCGTTCCCGACGTGCCGAGGCTCAGTACCGGGGTCCCGGGGCGCAGCCCGAGCCCCAGCGCGGCCGCCGCGTTGTCGCCGGTACCGGGCGCGACCAGGGTGCCCTTGGAGAACGGCAGTTCATGGCTGTCGCGCACGGTGCCGGCGATCTCGCCGGGGCGGACCACCCGGGGCAGGAACGCCGGGTCCAGGCCCACGTGGGCGAGGGTCTCCTCGTCGTACGCCTCGGTCACCGACGCCCACCAGCCGGTGCCGGAGGCGTCGCCGCGGTCGGTCGTGCCCTGGCCGGTGAGGCGCTCGGTGAGGTAGTCGTGGGGGAGGCGTACGGCCCTGGTCGCACGGACCGCCTCCGGCTCGTGCTCCGCCAGCCAGGCCCATTTGGTGACGGTGAACGAAGCGCCCGGAACACTGCCGGTCCGCTCGGCCCAGGCTTTGGGGCCGCCCAGCTCCTCGATCAGCCGCTGCGCCTGGGGCGCCGAACGGACGTCGTTCCACAGCATGGCCGGCCGCACCGGCTCGCCCCGCTCGTCCAGCGTGACCAGACCGTGCTGCTGCCCGCCGATCGACACGGCCGCCGCTTCGTGCGCCGCGTCCCCGCACTGGCGCAGCGCCTCGCACAGCGCGTCCCACCACTGACGCGGATCGCTCTCCCGGCCCGCGCCGGAGGACACGGTGTGCGGCGCCTGGCCGCTCGCCACGACCTGGCCGGTGGACGCGTCGACCACCAGCGCCTTGGTGGACTGGGTGGACGTGTCCACGCCGACGACGAGCGGACCCTCGGCTGCTGACATCGGGCTCTCTCCCTTTTTTCCGCATCTCGCGGTCTGACCTGACCTGCAGTTTTCCTGGTTCACCGGGGTGTCGCGACCCGGATTTCATCCCTCGGGGACAGGGTGACCCTTCCCAGGGATGCGTCGGCATACTAATTTGTAAACGGCCATGACGAAATAGTCGGCCCGACAGTGTGTCCGACGGTCGTCGAGCACACTCATCAAGCACAGGCATCAAGCAAGGAGCCGCGGCATGAGCTTCCAGCCCACCCCCGAGGACAGGTTCACCTTCGGCCTGTGGACCGTCGGCTGGCAGGGAAGGGATCCGTTCGGCGACGCCACCCGCCGCGCCCTCGACCCGGTCGAGACGGTGCAGCGCCTGTCCGAACTGGGCGCCTACGGTGTGACGTTCCACGACGACGACCTGATCCCCTTCGGGTCCTCGGACACCGAGCGTGAATCGCACATCAAGCGCTTCCGTCAGGCCCTCGACGCGACCGGCATGACCGTGCCGATGGCCACCACCAACCTCTTCACCCACCCGGTCTTCAAGGACGGCGCGTTCACCGCGAACGACCGTGACGTGCGCCGTTACGCGCTGCGCAAGACCATCCGCAACATCGACCTGGCCGCCGAGCTGGGCGCGAAGACGTACGTAGCCTGGGGTGGCCGCGAAGGCGCCGAGTCCGGTGCCGCCAAGGATGTGCGCGTCGCTCTCGACCGCATGAAGGAGGCCTTCGACCTCCTCGGCGAGTACGTCATCTCCCAGGGCTACGACCTGCGCTTCGCCATCGAGCCCAAGCCGAACGAGCCCCGCGGCGACATCCTGCTTCCCACCGTCGGCCACGCACTCGCCTTCATCGAGCGCCTGGAGCGCCCCGAGCTGTACGGCGTCAACCCCGAGGTGGGCCACGAGCAGATGGCCGGCCTGAACTTCCCGCACGGCATCGCGCAGGCCCTGTGGGCGGGCAAGCTCTTCCACATCGACCTCAACGGCCAGTCCGGCATCAAGTACGACCAGGACCTGCGCTTCGGCGCCGGCGACCTGCGTGCCGCCTTCTGGCTGGTCGACCTGCTGGAGACGGCCGGCTACGAGGGGCCCAAGCACTTCGACTTCAAGCCGCCGCGGACCGAGGACCTCGACGGCGTGTGGGCCTCTGCAGCCGGCTGCATGCGCAACTACCTCATCCTCAAGGAGCGCGCCGCCGCCTTCCGTGCGGACCCGGAGGTCCAGGAGGCCCTGCGCGCCTCCCGCCTGGACCAGCTGGCCCAGGCGACGGCCGCCGACGGTCTCCAGGCGCTTCTGGCCGACCGCGCGGCCTTCGAGGAGTTCGACGCGGACTCGGTCGCCGCGCGCGGGATGGCCTTCGAGCAGCTCGACCAGCTGGCGATGGACCACCTGCTGGGCGCCCGGGGCTGACGCGCGCACGCGCGCGTACGGGTGGCTCTCGCAACGACACGCCCGCACGCGCGCGTGTCGTTGCCCGCATCCTGTACGAGTAGCCAGCACTCGCATGACCGGTTCGTGCGGGAAATGCTCCGGAATCGTGCGATCCGTTGCATGAGTCCGTATCAACTCCCGCGTGGGGCTCGCGCGATGACCGGTACGCGGTGACTCTTGGCGGTATGGCCATGCCACCCGTACCGCCCCGCCCGCCGAACGGCCCCCCACCTTCGGACGGCGGCTACGACCCGCCTCCGTACGGAGGGTTCGGGCCACCCTCGGGAGGGGGCTTCGGAGACCACGACCCGCCCACCGCCGTCGGCTGGACGCCACAGCCGCCCCCGGAGCCGCCCCGTCGCCGCAGGGGCCCGCTGTACGCCGTACTGGTCGTCGTGGCGGCCGCGGTGGCCGTCGCCGTCGTCGTCCTGATGGCGTCCGGTGGCGACGGCTCACCCGGCGAGAAGCCCACCACGAGCGGACCGAGCGCCTCCGGCTCGTCGCGGCCCTCCTTCAGCCTCCCGACGGAGCTGCCCAGCAGCCTGCCGTCGGGACTGCCGAGCGAACTCCCCTCCGATTGGCCGTCGGGACTCCCCAGTGAGCTGCCGAGCGGTCTGGACTCGTTGCTGCCCTCACTGCTGAGGTGACCACAGCCGAACCGGACCCGACTACAGACTGGGGCAGCCGGAGGTACACCAGGGGCGTCTCGATGCCCCTGCCGGCCAGGCCGGCCCTGCGCGTCGAAGGCGTCCGCCCCGTCGGTCGTCCCGAAGTCGTTGTCGTTGATCAGGGCGAGCGTGTCGTGGTCCACGCGCGCGAGGTTCACGATCTTCAGCGGCACGCCCGTCACCGTGACCAGGCCGACGACCAGACGCTTGGCGAGCACCGGGGCACCGGCGGCGCCCGGGCCCCGGCCGGCTGCGCTGGGGTCCGCCAGGTTCACCGGATCGAACCGGTAGACGCACTCGGCCCCGACCGCCTCCTTGCACGGCGAGAAATGCAGCAGACGGGTGGTGAGCAAGGCACCCCCGGGGTCCTCGTCGGGGAGGAGAGCGGTCGCCGGACGGCGGACTGTCAGGTTCCGGTGTGTCATCTGTTCGCCGGGCGCTCCGCCGCTACGGCGAATCCAGCAGCCCCGCTCAGCCCAGGGGCCCGAACCATCGGACCACGCCGGCGGTTCCGGCCTGTGCGAGTGGGGTTTTCCGCAGGGCCGGCGATCGTCTTCCGCAGGGCCGGTCATTGTCTTCCGCGAGACCGGCGATCGCGGAGCAGTCCGTGCCGGCAGCCGACCGGGAGTGGCTACGCTGAGAGCGGGACTGCTTCACAAACTGTTCGACTCGGTCTCGGGGACCAGTAGGGGTCGCTCGTCAGGGATGTCTCAGGGTCGCGGTCCGGAACCGCGGGAGGCGCGGACCCGTTTTCAGATCAGAGAGCGGCAGTGGCCGCGAAGGAGGCGACGCTGATGTCGAAGAACGCGAAGATCGCCGCAGGAGGTGTGGCGGTCGGGCTCATCCTGCTGATATGGCTGCCTTGGTGGGTGACGTTCCTGATCGTGGTCGGCGTCCCGGTGGCCGCCTACCTCACCCTCGACCCCTCGCAACGGCGCAGGCTGCGCAGGGTCACGCGCAAGGAGATCGGCCGCTGAGCCGTCCGCCTGAGGCCGCGACCCCTCGGTGGGGTGGCGGCCTCGGGCGGGCTCACAGGGGTCGTACAGCGATCTTGCCGAGGGCTTCCAGGAGGCCGGGGAGCTCCGGGCCCCGGCCGACGGGCAGGACCTCGCCGGGCTCCTCGTCGAGAAGTACGAAGGCGATGTCGTCGGTGCGGGCCACCATCGACCAGCCGGGCCCGTCGGCGCGCAGCGTGCGTGCGTCGCCCGGGGCGAACGAGGAGCGGACCCGGCCCAGCGGCGGAGGCGTGTCCACATAGGCCCGCGCCTCGGCCAGGACGCGCCGGATCCCGAGGTGACCCTTCGGGGCCGCCTCGCCGTCTCCGGAGGCGTTCTCGGCGGTCTGCGGGGCCTCGGCCGCGGGTGCCGGGAAGTGGTCGTCGCCGATCTGCTCCCGCCAGACCGCCCACTGGAGGGCGATCTCGTCCGCGCCCAGCCGCCGCTGCGCCGCGCCCCACGAGCTGGTGTCCGGCGGGGTCAGCGGAGCGCGGTCCGCCGTCTCCGGGCCGGGGTCGTGCGGTGCGGGCACGTTCGGGGCCGCCACGGCGACCGCGAGCGGCCAGCCGGGCAGAGCGACGACCACCGTGCGCTCGTCCGGGGAGAGGTCGTGCTCCATGCCGCAGTCCCACGAAGCGATCGCCACGGCGACCAGCGAGACGTCGTCGACGACGACCGTCCAGCGGGCCCCGACGCCGTCCTGGCCGAGGACCAGGCCGTAGCCGTCGGCGCGCGGCGCCAGCTCCAGGGCCGCGCAGGCCTCCGGGTAGTCGTCGCCCAGCACGCTCGGAAACTGCGCCGGCGTCAGCAGCACCGCTGTGAGCACATACAGCGCCTCGTCCGCGGCGGCGAGGGCCTCCTCGTCCGTCCCGGTCATGCCTGCCTCCCAGTCGTTCGTCCAACGGCGCGCACCCTAGTGTGACCGGAAGGTCGTTGTCACGACCCGTCACCACACCCGGAGCTGCAGTTTTCCACCGGGACGGGACGAATCGACCTCGGTGGGGCGAAGCTTCAGGCGACCGGCAGCCCGAGGAGGTCGCGCGCCACCGTCCGCGGCGACTGCCCGCGCTCCCGCGCCAGCGCGACGACGGCACGGCAAGCCAGTTCGCTCACCCCGAACGACAGCGCCTCCGGCGACACCCAGCCCGCCGCCTCCTCGATCCGGTCCTGGTCGTCCTCCGTGCGGGCCGCGACATAGGCGGCCGCGGCCTCGAACAAGTTGTGCCCACGCCTCTCACGTCGCGCCGGCGGTTCCCCGCCCCCGGTGCCACGAAATCGGTCTGCGTACTTGCGTATCCGGTCGAACACTCCGGCCACCTTCCCCCTGTCGGCTGTCGCTTGCGAACATTCGTCTTCCCCTACCGAACGTAGGGTTGAAGCTCCGGCAACAGAAGAGGGTGCCGACGGCACGCCTCAGCCGGCTTCGGCCTCAAGGGAGGCGACGGTGGCGCGCAGCCAGGCGAGTTCGGCGCGGCTCGTGGCACGCGCGATGGTGAGGATGCCGCGCCGGAACGGATCGTCCACCTCCTCGGCGCGCATCGGCCGGTCGCCGTCGTAGAAGAAGCTGGAGGGTTCCTCCAGGAAGGCCAGCCGCCGGCGCAGTACGGCCGCCTGGGCGGCGGGGGCGTCGAGGTGACGGAGGAAGGCGAGCACCGTGAACCAGCGGTTCTCGTCGGTGATGTCGCGCTCCGCCGGTTCGGCCAGACGCCGGCGCAGCTCGCTCCTGCCGTCCTCGGTGAGTGTGAGCACATGGCGCGGTGCGGCCACGGAGCCGGGCTCGGTGGCCCGGGCCAGCAGACCCGCCTTCTCGAGGCGCTTGATCGCCGGATACAGCGTGCCTTCGGCGACGGGCCGCACATGTCCGGTCAGTGCGGCGATGTGCTTGCGCAGGACATAGCCGTGCAAGGGGGCGTCGTACAGGAATCCGAGGATGGCGAGTTCCAGCATGCGGGCATTGTCCCGCACTCCCGCTGTACATCCAGCCTCAGATACATCGGACTTGCAATACCTCGACAGCGATGTATTGTCTGAGGTGTACGCGGTGACGAGATCGGGGAGGGTGCTGTGCGGCAGGCCGAGTTCGACGGCAGGGGAAGCCGGATCCGCTGGACGGAGTCGCCCGGTGCGGAACCCGCGCGCGTGTATGTCCACGGGCTCGGGGCGGCATCGGCCGCGTACCACGCGCACATCGCGGCCCGTCCCGAACTCTCCGACAGGCGCAGCCTGTTCGTCGATCTGCCCGGGCACGGCATCAGCGACCGGCCCGCCCACTTCGGGTACACGCTGGACGACCACGCCGCCGCGCTGGCCACCGCACTGGACGCGGCGGGAGTCGCCGGCGCCGAGTTGATCGCGCACAGCATGGGCGGCTCCGTCGCCGTCGTGCTCGCCCACCGGCGGCCGGAGTTGGTCTCGCGGCTGGTGCTCACGGAGGCCAACCTGGACGCGTTTCCGCCGCCGACCGCCGGCAGCAGCGGAATCGCCGCCTATGAGGAGGACGAGTTCGTCGACGGCGGCCACGCGCGTGTGCTCGACAAGGTGGGTCCCGTCTGGGCGGCGACCATGCGGCTGGCCGACCCGCGTGCACTGCACCGCAGCGCGGTGGGCCTCCGGCGCGGCTCGGACCCGGTGATGCGCACCCTTCTGGAGGAGCTGACGGCCGACCGCGTCTACCTCCAGGGCGAGCTCAGCGGTGAACTCGCCGGGCGGGACCGGCTGGAGGCGTCCGGAGTGCGGGTGGTGACGGTGCCCGGCGCCGGGCACAACATCATGTTCGACCGTCCCGACGCCTTCGCCGCGGCGGTCGCCGGCTAGCCTCCGCGGACCGCCAGGGCGAGGAATCGGGCGTCCTCGTCCACGTACGAGGCCATGCGCCAGCCCGAAGCGGCCAGCAGCGACCCGAGGTTGCCCTCCGCGCGCAGGTCGTCGGGTGTGATCCGCCGTCCCTGGCGCGCCGCCAGGGCGGCCCGGCCTATGGGGTGGAACAGGGCGAGCGTGCCGCCGGGGCGGACCACGCGCGCCAACTCCCGCAGATTCCGGGCGGGCCGGGGCAGGTGAGCGATCAGACCCGCGGCGAACACGGCGTCGAGGGACTCCGAGCGCACCGGTAGGGCGGCGACGTCGGCGAGCAACAACCGCCCGTCACGGTGCCGTCCGGCCTGCACGGCGGCCTGGAGCATCGCCGGGGTCAGGTCCATTCCGAGGACCGCGCCCGAGGGCCCCACGGCCGCTCGCAGCGGTGTCAGCGCACGGCCCGTGCCGCAGCCCGCGTCGAGCACCCGGTCACCCGTGCGCAGCCCCAACTCGGTCACGGCCGCCGCGTACGCGGGACCGTCGTCGGGGAACTTGGCGTCCCAGTCGGCCGCTCGCGCGGTGAAGAACTCCCGGACGTGCGTGTGGTCTTCGCTCATGTTCCGCATGTTCCCTCACCGTCACGGAGGACGAACCTGCGCGCACGTTCGAGCGGGACGCGATCGTTCCGGCGCATCTCCGGGTCATATTGCGACACCTTTCGAAATGCGCCCCCTTTGTGCTCCCGTGCCCCCTAGCGTCCCTTGGCCATGGGACACCTGGACCACGCCACCTTCGGTTGGCTGACCCCCGTGCTGTCGTACGTCATGGCCTGCATAGGCGCCGCACTGGGGCTGCGCTGCACCGTCCGCGCGCTCGGCAGCACCGGCCGCGCGCGCCGTAACTGGCTCCTCACCGCGGCATCCGCGCTCGGTACCGGCATCTGGACCATGCACTTCGTGGCCATGCTCGGCTTCGGCGTCAGCGGCACCGACATCCGCTACGACGTGCCGCTGACCATCCTCAGCCTGCTCGTCGCCGTCATCGTGGTCACCGCCGGCGTCTTCGCCGTCGGCTACAGCCGTGACCGCAACCGAGCACTTCTGCTGGGCGGGCTCACCACCGGCCTGGGCGTCGCCAGCATGCACTACCTCGGCATGGCGGCGGTCCGGCTGCACGGTGACGTGCACTACGACCCGATGCTCGTCGGGCTCTCCGTGCTCATCGCCGTGGCCGCCGCGACCGCGGCCCTGTGGGCGGCGCTCAACATCGAGTCACCCGTCGCGGTAACCATCGCGTCGCTGGTCATGGGAGCGGCCGTCAGCAGCATGCACTACACCGGGATGTTCGCGGTCAGCGTGCACGTCACGCCGTCCGGCGCCTCCCTGCCCGGGGCCACGGCGATGCAGTTCATCTTCCCCCTCGCCGTAGGCCTCGGGTCCTACCTGTTCCTCACCTCGGCCTTCGTCGCGCTCTCGCCCACGGCCGGGGAGCGCGAGGCGTCCGCCTCGGCCCAGCGGCCCGTCACGAGCGCCGCACGCTGACCGGCCCCGGTCCCGCGCCGACCCGACCGAGTGCCGCCCGCCGACCCGACCCGGCCCCGCGGTCCCCGACCCACTCCCGAGCGAGGAGGCCATGCGTACACCCCGTAGGACCCCCACAGCAGGCCCGCAGACGCCGTCCCAGCGGCCACCCAGCGGCCGCCGCGCGCACGCCGGACCACCCGCCGACGAACCGGTCGACGACGTCGTCGGCATCGCGGCCGACCACGCGCCCACCGGAGGCTGGCGAATCCGTCCCCGGACCGTGCGGGCCAAGGTCGTCTGCCTGCTCATGGTGCCGGTCATGTCCCTGCTGGCCCTGTGGGCGTACGCCACGGTCACCACCGCACAGGACGTCTCCCGGCTGCGCCAGTCCCAACGCGTCGACGCCGCGTTGCGGACCCCGGTCGCAGGCGCTGTCGCCGCGCTCCAGGCCGAGCGCACCGCAGCCGTCCGGTACGCGACCGACCCCACCGCCGAACAGGCCGGCGACCTCAAGAGGCTCGGTGCCCGTACCGACCAGGCCGTGGCGGGGCTGCGGCTCGGCAAGGACAGCACCGTCGCCGACAGCGAGGAACTGCCCTCGGGCGTCGCCCAGCGCCTTCAGGCCTTCGTCACCGGCGCCGAGCAGCTGCGCACGCTGCGCACGGCGGTACGGAACCGGGGCGTCGGCTGGGACGAGACCTACGGGCGGTACACACAGGCCATCGCCATGGCTTTCGCCGTGGACGGCGCCCTCACCGGCATCCAGGCCGACGACATGGGCGCCGACGCGCGCGTGCTGCTCGAACTCTCCCGCGCGGGAGAGGCGCTGGCCCAGGAGGACGCGATCCTCGCCGGCGCCCGGCCGTCCGGCGGCCTGGACGGCGAGCGACTGCGGCTGTTCACCGGCGCCGTCGACACCCGCCGTGTCCTCACCGACACGGCCGTCGCCGACCTGCCAGGCGCACAGGGCACCACCTGGCACCGGCTCGCCCATGGCGACGACTACACCACGCTGGAAGCCGCCGAGGACAAGATCCTCGCGAGTCAACCTGGAGCCAAGGCGCTCGACGCGGTCCCGGAAGCGACCTGGATCACCGCTCACGCACGCGTGCAGGACGGAATGCGGAGCGTCCAGACCGGAACGGCACACGCGGTCGCGGGCCGGGCCGATCCGTTCGCACGCGGTCTGCTCACCCCGGCCGGAGCCGCCGTCCTGTTCGGTCTCCTCGCGGTGGTCGCCTCGCTCGTCATCTCCGTACGCATCGGACGCGGCCTC
The DNA here is from genome assembly GCF_040651615.1 of Streptomyces sp. NPDC048417. Lineage (NCBI taxonomy): Bacteria > Bacillati > Actinomycetota > Actinomycetes > Kitasatosporales > Streptomycetaceae > Streptomyces > Streptomyces sp. NPDC048417. The sequence continues at coordinate 308,439 of NZ_JBEZKI010000004.1, forward strand.
GTGGTCGAGCTGGTGAGCCTGCGCAACGGCGCTCTCGAGATCGCCCGGCGCAAGCTCCCCGAGGCGATGCGCAGACTGCGGGCCGGCGAGGAGATCGACGTCCGCGCGGAGGCACCCCCGGGGCCGCCCGCGGAGGACGAGACCGCACAGGTCGCGGAGGCCCTCGGCACCGTCCACCGTGCCGCCCTGCGCGCCGCCGTGGAGCGCGCCGAACTCGCCAGCGGCATCTCGGGCGTGTTCGTCAACCTCGCCCGCCGCAGCCAGGTCCTGGTCCACCGCCAGCTGAGCCTGCTGGACAGCATGGAACGCCGGTCCGACGACCCCAACGAACTGAGCGACCTCTTCCGCCTCGACCACCTCACCACCCGGATGCGCCGCCACGCGGAGAGCCTGATCATCCTCTCCGGGGCGGCCCCCGGCCGGGCCTGGCGCATGCCGGTGTCCCTGACCAACGTCGTACGGGCCGCCGTGTCCGAAGTCGAGGACTACGCGCGCGTGGAGGTACGCCAGCTCCCCGAGGCAGCCGTCGTCGGCGCGGCCGTCGCCGACCTCACCCATCTGCTCGCCGAGGTCGTCGAGAACGCCGCCCAGTTCTCGCCCCCGCACACGCGCGTGCGCGTCACCGGGGAACCCGTCGGCAACGGCTACGCCCTGGAGGTCGAGGACCGCGGACTCGGCATGGGCGAGGAGACCCTCGCCGAGGCCAACCGGCGCATCGAGCAGTCCGAGGCCCTCGACCTGTTCGACAGCGACCGGCTCGGCCTCTTCGTCGTCAGCAGGCTCGCGGCCCGCCACGGCATCAAGGTGCACCTGCGCACCTCCCCCTACGGCGGCACCACCGCGGTGGTCCTGCTGCCGAAGGCCCTGCTGCACGGTGGTGCGGCGGAACGATCCGGCCGTCCGGCGGCCGGCATCGAACAGGCTCCGGAACGCGAGTACGCGCGCGTGCCCGGGCCCGCCCTTCCACAGACCGCCGTCCCCGCCGCCCGTCCCGCCCTCGCCACCGCCCACACCACCCCGCACCCGGCGCCCGAGCCGCCACCCCCCGGAGTCACGACCTTGAGGCCGCACCGCCCACCGCACGACTCCGAGGCCGGCGAGGACGACCTCCCACGCCGGGTGCGGCAGGCGAACCTCGCCTCCCAACTGCGCGATCCACGCACCGAGGAACCCGCGCCCGTCCGGCGACGGGACGAACGCACCCCCGAACTCGTCCGTGACCGCATGACGGCCTACCGGGACGGCTGGGCGCGCGGCGGCGGCAGGCAATCCGGCCGTGCAGCCACACCGGAACCCGAAGAGGGCACCGACAGCACCGAAGGAGACCGCGCATGATCCAGGACCCGAGCATGAGGGCCGACCGCCGCTCCGGCGAACTCGACTGGCTGCTGGACGACCTGGTGCTGCGCGTCGAGGAAGTACAGCATGCCGTGGTGCTGTCCAACGACGGCCTCGCCGTCGGCGCCTCGACCGCCCTCGGGCGTGAGGACGCCGAGCACCTCGCCGCCGTCGCCTCCGGCTTCAACAGCCTCGCCAAGGGCACGGGACGGCACTTCGGGGCGGGCGGGGTGCGCCAGACCATGGTCGAGATGGACGACGCCTTTCTCTTCGTGGCCGCCGCCGGCGACGGATCCTGCCTCGCCGTGCTCACCGCCGTCACCGCCGACATCGGCCTGGTCGCCTACGAGATGGCACGCCTCGTCAAGCGGGTCGGCGAGCACCTCTACACCGCGCCCCGGGTCGCCGCCCGGCCGCCCGTCGTCGGATGACCCGGAAGCACCACCGATGACCGAACACACGATCGGCGCCCCGCGCGAGCCGGGCAGCCAGTGGTACGACGGCGAGGCCGGACCTCTCGTCCGCCCCTACGCCATGACCGGCGGCCGCACCAAACCCGGCCCCACCGGAGTGCGGTTCGACCTGATCGCCCTGGTCACACTCGACCCGGGCGCACCCGGTGTCGACGACGACACCGTGCTCGGCCCCGAACACCGGGCGCTGATCGACCTGTGCCGGGTGGAGACACAGTCCGTCGCCGAGCTCGCCGCCGGTGCCGACCTTCCCGTGGGCGTGGTCCGGGTGCTCCTGGGCGACCTGCTGGAACTGGGCTGTGTCACCGTGAGCCGTCCGGTGCCACCGGCCCAGCTTCCCGACGAACGGATTCTGCGCGAGGTCATCGCGGGATTGCGGGCACTGTAGATGAGCATCCGGAACCAACCGGGCGCGCACCGGTCAGAACAGACGCGTTCCGGTACAACCGCCCGCGAGGGGGCTGCGGTTGTCATGATGCTGGCTTCGCGTCCCGCGCAGCCCGAGCGGCGCCCCGCGCAGCCCGAGCCGCGCCACCGCCCGTCCCGAGCCCTCTTGCCTCCCGAGCATGTCGACCGCAGCCGGCCCTCCCGAGAGAAGTGATCATGGTCTCCGAGTACTCCGAGCCCGCCGCCGACGACGACACGTCGGCCATGGCGCTCAAGATATTGGTCGCCGGCGGCTTCGGGGTCGGGAAGACGACCCTGGTCGGCGCCGTCAGTGAGATCCGGCCGCTGCGCACCGAGGAAATGCTCAGCGAAGCAGGCCAGCTGGTGGACGACACGGACGGGGTGGACCAGAAAGTCACCACCACCGTCGCCATGGACTTCGGCCGCATCACCATCCGCTCCGGGCTCTCCCTCTACCTCTTCGGCACCCCCGGCCAGGACCGCTTCTGGTTCCTCTGGGACGAGCTGTCGCAAGGAGCCCTCGGCGCCGTCGTCCTCGCCGACACCCGCCGCCTGGAGGACTGCTTCCCGGCGGTCGACTACTTCGAGCACCGGCACATCCCGTTCGTAGTCGCCGTCAACTGCTTCGTCGGCACCCGGACCTACGGTGCGCGCGACGTCTCCCGCGCCCTGGACCTGGACCCGGGCACGCCCGTGGTGCTGTGCGACGCCCGGGACCGGGACTCCGGCAAGGAGGTGCTGATCCGGCTCGTCGAGTACGCCGGGCGGATGCACACCGCCCGGCTCCTCGACTCGGTGGGCTGAGGCCTCAGCCCGTGAGGTCCTTGTGCGCCACCACCTTCTCCACAGTGACCCGGACCAGCAGCTCACCCGGGACGCCGTTGCGGGCACCGAACTCCTCCGCGCGCTCCTCTCCCATGTAACGGGCCGCGATCCGGGTGGCCGCATCACGCAACTCACCCAGTTCCTCGGACAGCCGGGCGCGCCCGTTCAGCACCACGAAATGGAAGGGGGGCCGGTCGTCGTCCACGCACAGGGCGACCCGCCCGTCGCGGGTGAGATTGCGTCCCTTCACGGTCTCCTTGCCGGTGTTGAAGACCAGGTCGTCCCCGTCCAGCAGGAACCAGACGGGGGCCACGTGCGGACTGCCGTCGGCGTTGACGGTGGACAGTTTGCCGGTGCGGGTGCCGTGCGAGACGAACGCCCGCCATTCCTCGTCGGTCATCTTCTGTGCCATGTCCCCATCCTCCTTGCCCGGACGCCGGTGGTGGTGAAGGCTGGCGGGGAGATCCTCCAGCCAGGGGGAGACGGCATACGGGGAGACGCTACGACATGGCGCAGAACCAGGGACTCGGCTGGCTGCTCGACGACCTGACCGAGCGCGTGGAGCACGTACGTCATGCGCTGGTCCTGTCGAACGACGGGCTGGTCACCGGAGCGAGCACGGGCCTTCGCCGGGAGGACGCGGAGCATCTGGCCGCCGTCGCCTCCGGGCTGCACAGCCTTGCCAAGGGCTCGGGACGCCACTTCGGCGCGGGCCAGGTCCGCCAGACGATGATCGAGTACGACGACGCCGTCCTGTTCGTCACCGCCGCCGGAACCGGCAGCTGTCTGTGCGTCCTCAGCGGCGCGGAGGCGGACATCGGCCAGATCGCCTACGAGATGACACTGCTCGTCAACCGGGTCGGTGAACACCTCGGCGTGGACGCCCGGCAACCAGAGCGTTCCTCGATAGTAGACCTCTGACCTGCCATTTCATCCTCTGCCGCGGAGTTATCCACAGGCCCGCCACGAGATCCGCCGGAGCGGCTACGGTTTTTCCACGGCGAGCGCATCCGGCGCGAGCCACCCGCTCCACGGGGGAGAACGACCATGACCGGCACCACCATCGCCCGACCTCGCCAGCTCACCTGCACGTTCAGCCGCGCCGCTCGTGAACTGGGCCTCAGGCGAGGCGAGTTCGACCTCGCGGTACATCTTGGCCGGATCCGCACAGTGCCTGACGAGGGCGGCGGAGGCCGCCGTGTCTCCCGGAGCGAGATCGAGCGGCTCCAGGTACGGGCCGACACCCTCCGCGAGAGCGTGCGAGCCGTCGGTACGACCGAGGGCGCGGCCCTGATGGAGATCCCGGCGGGCAGGTTCACCCGCTTCGCGAAACTCGGCCTGGTGACTCCCGTGAACTGGTACCCGAACCGCTACCGGGCCGTGGTCTGGCTCTATCTGGCGGATGAGCTACGGCAGTTCGCGGCCGACGAGAAGAACGCACGGCTGTTCACCGGCCGTACGCCCGAGGAGTTGCGTGACCGGCTCAGGGCGGGAGCGGACCAGCGGGCCCGTAACTGGCGCGGACGCCACTGCGGTTTCCTGCTGCGGGCGGCCGGCGGGCCGTGGGAGCGAGCCGGGGTGGTGGCCGGCTTCCTGGACCCCGGTGAGATCGACGACGCTGTGACGGATCCTCACGAGCGGGCGTATGTCCAGGCCTTCCGGCCCGCCCCGCCCGCCCACGGCGCACCGGGCTCGCCGACCGCGCTGCTCGCCGAGGAGCTGATGACGGCGGACGAGCCGGACGAGATCGACTGGTTCCGCAACGACCTGGCACGGGCCGTGACGGAAGCCCGCACTTTCCGCCCCGCGCCCCACCCTGCCGAGCAACCGCACCGCTCGGCCGCGCATCCGCCCCGCCCTGTCGCGCAGGCGCAGCATCAGGCACCGGCCCAATCGGGGCCCGCGCACGGCCTGCGAGGCTGGCTGCGCCGCAGAAGCCCCCGCCTCGCCCACTGATGACGCCCTGAAGGAGCTCCGGGCCCAAGCGGCTCTCTCGCGGCTCTTCTCTTCTACAGAGCCCTGAACAGCCCCTCCTGGACGACTGACACCAGCAGTCGCCCCTCCAGGTCATAGACCCGCCCGCGGGCCAGGCCCAGGCCACCCGTGGCGATGGGGGACTCCTGCTCGTACAGGAACCACTCGTCCGCACGGAACGGCCGGTGGAACCACATGGCGTGGTCCAGCGAGGCCATGTCGAAGTTCCGCGGCCCCCACAGGGGCTCGACGGGGACCCGCACCGCGTCCAGGAGAGTCATGTCGCTGGCGTAGGTCAGCGCGCAGGTGTGCACCAGCGGATCGTCGCCCAGCGGACCGACCGCACGCATCCACACCGCGCTGCGCGGCTCGGCGCCCGCTATCTCCTCGGGGTTCCAGCGCAGCCGGTCGACATAGCGGATGTCGAAGGGCTGACGGCGCGCCATCCGCTCCAACTGCTCGGGCAGCTCACCCAGATGCTTGCGGATCTCCTCGGCGAGCGTCGGCAGCGACTCCGGGTGCGGCATCTCGCGGGCCGGCGGCAGCTGGTGCTCGAAAGCTCCCACCTCAGGCTTGTGGAAGGAGGCGGTCAGATTGAAGATCGTGCGGCCGTGCTGCACGGCGGTGACCCGGCGCGTCGTGAACGACCGCCCGTCCCGGATCCGTTCGACCTGGTACACGATCGGCACGCCGGGCCGGCCCGGGCGCAGGAAGTACGCGTGCAGCGAGTGCACCGGGCGGTCGCACTCGGTGGTGCGGCCGGCGGCGACCAGCGCCTGGCCCGCCACCTGGCCGCCGAAGACCCGCTGGATGGACTCCTGGGGACTGCGGCCACGGAAGATGTTGACCTCGATCTGCTCCAGGTCGAGCAGGTCGACCAGTCTCTCGGCCGGGTTCGTCATCGGTGGGGTTCTCCTGTGGTCAGAACGGGCCGGGTCAGAGCTGGCCGACATCGGTGACGCGAACGACCGCGCGGCCTTCGGCGTCGGAGGCCGTCAGGTCGACCTCCGCGCTGATGCCCCAGTCGTGGTCGTCGTTCGGGTCGTCGAAGATCTGCCGGACGCGCCACAGCGCGTTCTGCGGCTCCTCCTGGATCACGAGCAGCTTGGGGCCGCGGGCGTCGGGGCCGGTGCCCAGGTCCTCGTACTCGTCCCAGTACTTGTCCATGGCCTCGCCCCAGGCGTCGGCGTCCCAGCCGGACTCCGCGTCCAGCTCGCCCAGTTCCTCGACGTGGTCGAGGGCGGCCAGCTCCACGCGCCGGAACATCGCGTTGCGGACCAGGACCCGGAAGGCGCGCGCGTTGGCGGTGACCGGCTTGACCTCGTCGGCCTTCTCCTGGGCCTCCTCGGCCGTCATCTCCTCCGGATTGGCGAGCTGCTCCCACTCGTCCAGCAGACTGGAGTCGACCTGGCGGACCATCTCGCCCAGCCACTCGATCAGGTCCTGCAGGTCCTCGGACTTGAGGTCGTCGGGGATGTTGTGGTCCAGCGTCTTGTACGCGCTCGCCAGGTAGCGCAGCACGATGCCCTCGGTGCGGGCCAGCTCGTAGAAGGACACCAACTCGGTGAAGGACATCGCCCGTTCGTACATGTCCCGGATGACCGACTTCGGCGACAGCGGATGGTCGCCGACCCACGGGTGGCTCTTGCGGTAGGTGTCGTACGCGTGGAAGAGCAGCTCTTCCAGGGGCTTCGGGTAGGTGACGTCCTGGAGGCGCTCCATGCGCTCCTCGTACTCGACGCCGTCCGCCTTCATCGCGGCCACCGCCTCGCCCTTCGCCTTGTTCAGCTGGGCGACCAGGATCTGCCGCGGGTCGTCCAGGGTGGACTCGACGACGGACACCATGTCAAGGGCGTAGGACGGCGATTCGGGGTCGAGGAGTTCGAACGCGGCGAGGGCGAACGTGGACAGCGGCTGGTTGAGCGCGAAGTCCTGCTGGAGGTCGACCGTGAGGCGGACGATACGGCCGGTCGCGTCCGGTTCGTCCAGCTTCTCGACGATGCCGCCGTCGAGGAGCGAGCGGTAGATGGCGATCGCCCGGCGGATGTGGCGCAGCTGCTGCTTGCGCGGCTCGTGGTTGTCCTCCAGCAGATGGCGCATCGCCTCGAAGGCGTTGCCCGGGCGGGCGATCACCGACAGCAGCATGGTGTGCGTCACCCGGAAACGCGACGTCAGCGGCTCCGGCTCGGACGCGATCAGCTTCTCGAACGTGGTCTCCGACCAGGCGACGAAGCCCTCCGGCGCCTTCTTGCGCACCACCTTGCGCCGCTTCTTCGGGTCGTCGCCCGCCTTCGCGAGTGCCTTCTCGTTCTCGATGACGTGCTCGGGCGCCTGCGCGACCACCAGCCCGGCCGTGTCGAAGCCGGCCCGGCCCGCGCGGCCGGCGATCTGGTGGAACTCCCGGGCGCGCAGCGTACGCACCCGGTTGCCGTCGTACTTGGTGAGGGCGGTGAACAACACCGTGCGGATGGGCACGTTGACCCCCACGCCCAGGGTGTCGGTGCCGCAGATGACCTTCAGCAGACCGGCCTGCGCGAGCTTCTCCACCAGACGTCGGTACTTGGGGAGCATGCCGGCGTGGTGCACGCCGATGCCGTGCCGGACGTACCGGGAGAGGTTGCGGCCGAACTTGGTGGTGAACCGGAAGTTGCCGATCAGCTCGGCGATCTGCTCCTTCTCCTCCTTCGAGCACATGTTGATGCTCATCAGCGCCTGTGCCCGCTCCACCGCCTGCGCCTGGGTGAAGTGCACGATGTACACCGGCGCCTGCCTGCTCTCCAGCAGTTCGGTGAGCGTCTCGGTGAGCGGGGTGAACTTGTACTCGTAGGACAGCGGCACCGGTCGGGTCGCCGAGCGGACCACCGAGGTGGGACGGCCGGTGCGGCGGGCGAGGTCCTGCTCGAAGAAGGAGACGTCGCCGAGGGTGGCGGACATCAGGATGAACTGCGCCCGCGGCAGTTCCAGGAGCGGAATCTGCCAGGCCCAGCCGCGGTCGCCCTCGGCGTAGAAGTGGAACTCGTCCATGACGACCTGGCCGACGTCCGCCTGCTTGCCGTCGCGCAGGGCGATGGAGGCGAGCACCTCGGCGGTGCAGCAGATGACGGGTGCGTCGGAGTTCACGGAGGCGTCGCCGGTGAGCATGCCGACGTTCTCGGTGCCGAAGATCTTGCACAGCTCGAAGAACTTCTCCGACACCAGCGCCTTGATCGGCGCCGTGTAGAAGGTGACCTCGTCCCGGGCCAGGGCGGCGAAGTGCGCGCCCGCGGCGATCATGCTCTTGCCGGAGCCGGTCGGTGTCGACACGATCACGTTCGCCCCGGAGACCGCCTCGATCAGCGCCTCCTCCTGGTGGGGGTAGAGCGTGAGACCGCGCTCCTGAGCCCAGGACTCGAAGGCTTCGTACAGGGCGTCGGGGTCGGCGGTCGGCGGCAGTCGATCGATGAGGGTCACGCACCCATCTTGCCTGGCCCGACCGCCGAGGGGGGAATCGGCTGCGAGCCCGAAGATCACGACCCCTATGCTGTGTCGCCGACGGAGCGTCATCGCACCCGGTCAACTGGACAGCGGCACACGAGGAATGGGGCGCACAGCGGCCATGATGGGACCAGCACACTCACTGTCGGGAGCCGCCGCCTGGCTCGGCGTCGGAGCCGCGGCCGCCGCGGCCGGGCACGGGATGCCCTGGCCGGTGCTCCTGGTCGGGGCACTGATCTGCGCCGGCGCCGCCCTCGCTCCGGACCTCGACCACAAGGCCGCCACCATCTCGCGCGCCTTCGGACCGCTGTCGCGCTGGCTCTGCGAGATCGTCGACAAGCTCTCCTACGCCGTCTACAAGGCGACCCGGAAGCCGGGCGACCCGCGCCGCTCCGGCGGTCACCGCACGCTGACCCACACCTGGGTGTGGGCGGCGCTGATCGGCGGGGGCTGTTCCGCCGCGGCCATTCTCGGTGGCCGCTGGGCAGTGCTGGCGATCCTCTTCGCACACATGGTGCTGGCGATCGAAGGCCTGCTGTGGCGGGCCGCCCGCGGCTCCAGCAGCGACGTGCTGGTGTGGCTGCTCGCGGGGACCAGCGCCTGGATCCTGGCGGGCATCCTGGACAAGCCGGGCAACGGCTCGGACTGGCTGTTCACCCAGCCCGGCCAGGAGTACCTGTGGCTGGGGCTGCCGGTGGTGCTGGGGGCGCTGGTGCACGACATCGGGGACGCGCTGACCGTCTCCGGCTGCCCGATCCTGTGGCCCATCCCGATCGGCCGCAAGCGCTGGTACCCGCTGGGCCCGCCGAAGGTGATGCGTTTCCGCGCGGGCAGCTGGGTCGAGCTCAAGGTGCTGATGCCCGTGTTCATGGTGCTGGGCGGCATAGGCTGCGCGGCTGCCCTGAACGTGATCTGACCGCAGGGGCTCCAGGGGCTCCGGAGTCAACCGGTCTGCCCCGAGCCACCCCCGTAGCGCCGCTCGAACGCGGCGACGCGGCCCTCGGTGTCCACCGTGCGGGCCTTCCCGGTGTAGAAGGGGTGGCTCTCCGAGGAGATCTCCACGTCGACCACCGGGTAGGTCTGGCCGTCGTCCCAGTCGATGGTCTGGTCGCTGGTCGCGGTGGACCGGGTCAGGAACGCGTATCCGGCGGCGCGGTCGCGGAAGACCACCGGGTGGTAGTCGGGGTGCTTGTCCTGCTGCATGGAGGCTCCTCGAACAAGGCGGTCGGGGCGGTCGGGGCGGTCGAGCAGAGGGATTCGGCGTCAGCCGTAGGCGGTGTCCTCGTCGACGATGTGCATCGCGGCCTCCTCGGCGGAGGCGCCGGCGCCGTCGATGCCGACGTCCGTGGCGACGAGACCGTTCTCGTCGTCCTCGTGCGCCCCCTCGTCGGGTGCCACGAGGCGGCCGGAGCGCAGATCGCCGACCTCGTTGTCCAGCAGTTCGCCGTCGCTGCCCTGACAGTCGCCGATGCCGTCGCCGTCGGGCACGGCCGGATCGGGCAGCTCCTCGGCGAGGCGCTGGTCCAGGGTCTCGCCGCGGTGGCCCTCCGCCGCGGTGACCCCGGTGTGCTCCACGGCCCACGGCCGCTCGGGCGGGGACCAGCCCCGGTCCAGGGGATCGCTGACGCCGTCGGACTCCAGCGTGTCCTCCACGTCGAGCAGTCCCGTGTCCTCGCGGATCTCGGATCCGTCGGGCTGGTAGACGTCGTCCCCCCATCCGTCGGCGGTGGTCACGGCTACCTCCAGGGGGTGAGGCGGCGGTCCGAGGGGCGGGCCGCCGGCACGCTCGGCACGGGCCACACGCGCCGCGAACCCTACGGTTCCCGGCCCGTCCCCGAACCGGTGCCGCTCTCCAGCCTTCCACCCCTGCTCGTACCCGCGCAACGGCACGGGGCGCGACCTGCGACGCGCACCCCGTGCCACGGCCGGTCACCCGTGCCACGACCGCCACAGCGCCGCGTAGGCGCCGTCGGCCGCCACCAGCTCGTCGTGGCTGCCGAGCTCGCTGATCCGGCCGTTCTCGACCACGGCGATGACATCCGCGTCATGGGCCGTGTGCAGCCGGTGGGCGATGGCGACCACGGTGCGGCCGTCGAGGACCCGGGCCAGGGACCGCTCCAGATGGCGGGCCGCGCGCGGGTCGAGGAGCGAGGTCGCCTCGTCCAGGACCAGGGTGTGCGGGTCGGCCAGCACCAGCCGGGCCAGCGCGATCTGCTGGGCCTGTGCCGGGGTCAGCGTGAGACCGCCGGAGCCGACCTCGGTGTCCAGACCCTGCTCCAGGGCCCGCGCCCAGCCGTCCGCGTCGACCGCGCCCAGGGCCGCCCACAGCTCGGCGTCCTCGGCGCCGGTCCGGGCGAGCAGCAGGTTGTCGCGCAGAGAGCCCACGAAGACGTGGTGTTCCTGGTTGACGAGGGCGACATGGGAGCGGACCCGTTCGGCGGTCATCCGGGACAGCTCGGCGCCGCCGAGGGTGATCCGGCCGTCGCGGGGCGCGTAGATCCCGGCGAGCAGCCGGCCCAGGGTGGACTTGCCCGCGCCCGAGGGGCCGACCAGGGCGAGCCGGGTGCCGGGCGCGACCTCAAGGGAGACCTCGCGCAGCACGTCGACTCCCTGCAGGTAGCCGAAGCGGACCTCGTCCGCGTGCACCTCCCGGCCGTCGGGGGCCAGCGAGGCGTCACCGGCGTCCGGCTCGATGTCCCGGACGCCGACCAGCCGGGCCAGCGACACCTGGGCGACCTGCACCTCGTCGTACCAGCGCAGGATCAGGTTCACCGGCTCGACGAGCATCTGGGCGATGAGGGCGCCCGTGGTCAGCTGGCCCACGTCGAGCCGGCCGTTGAGGACGAGGACGCCGCCGATCATCAGCACCGAGCCCAGCACGGTGGTGTGGGTGGCGTTCACGGCCGGGAACAGCACCGACCGCAGCCACAGCGTGTAGCGCTCCCATGCCGTCCACTCCTTGACCCGGCGTTCCGACAGGGCGATGCGCCGGGCGCCGAGCCGGTGCGCCTCGACGGTGTGCCCGGCGTCCACGGACTCCGCGAGGGCGGCGGCCACGGACGCGTACCCGGCGGCCTCGGAGCGGTAGCCGGAGGGCGCCCGCCTGAAGTACCAGCGGCAGACGATCACCAGGATCGGCAGGGCGAGCAGCACGGCGGCGGCCAGCGGCGGTGCCGTGACCACGAGCCCGCCGAGCAGCAGCACCACCCACACGACGCCGATCGACAGCTGCGGCACGGCCTCCCGCATGGCGTTGGCGAGCCGGTCGATGTCGGTGGTGATCCGGGACAACAGGTCGCCCGTGCCCGCCCGCTCCAGGACGCCCGGCGGCAGCCCGACGGACCGGACGAGGAAGTCCTCGCGCAGGTCGGCCAGCATCCGCTCGCCGAGCACGGCGCCGCGCAGCCGTACCTCGCGCACGAACACGGCCTGGACGGCGAGCGCGAGCACGAACAGGCCGATGGTCAGGCCCAGATGGAGTTCACGGGCACCGTCCGACACCCGGTCGATCAGTCCGCCGAGCAGGTACGGGCCGGCCATGGAGGCGATCACGGCCACCGTGTTGACCATGATGAGGACGGAGAAGGCCCGGCGATGCCGGCGGAACAGTTCGGCCACGTAGGCGCGCACGGTCGAGGTGGCGCCGACGGGCAGCGTGGTGGCCGTCGTCGGGGCCGCCGGGTCGTACGCCGGTGGTGCGACGCCGATCATGCGCTTTCCTCGATCTCTTCCAGCGCGCCGCCTCGCAGCGCGGCTTCTTTCTGCTCGGGCGCGCCGCCTCGCAGCGCGGCTTCTTTCTGCTCGGGCGTGCCGCCTCGCAGCGCGGCCTCTTTCTCCTTGAGCGCGCCGCCTCGCGGGGCGCCGTCGTGGTCCCTCGTGTTCCGGAGGGCGGCTTCGTCGTCCGTCTCCCGGGTCACCACCGCCCGGTACCGGGGCTCGGTGCGCACCAGTTCGCGGTGCACGCCGACCGCCCCGACCTCGCCCTCGTGGACGAGGACGACCCGGTCGGCCCGGTCGAGCAGCAGCGGCGAGGAGGTGAACAGCACGGTCGTACGGCCGGACCGAACCTCGCGGATGCCCTCCGCGATCCGCGCCTCGGTGTGCGAGTCGACGGCGGAGGTCGGCTCGTCCAGGACGAGCACCTCGGGGTCGGTGATCAGCGACCGGGCCAGCGCGAGCCGCTGGCGCTGGCCGCCCGACAGGGAGCGGCCCCGCTCGGTGATCCGGGCGTCCAGCGGGTCGATGACGTCCAACGAGCCCTGGACCAGGGCTTCCAGGACGTCCGCGCACTGGGCGGCGGCCAGCGCGTCCTCGGCCCGCACGGCGCCGGAGGCCGGGACGTCGAGCAGTTCGCGCAGCGAACCGGAGAGCAGCACCGGGTCCTTGTCCTGGACGAGCACCGCGGTGCGGGCGGTCTCCAGAGGCAGTTCGTCGAGCGGTACGCCGCCGAGCAGCACGGAGGTGGCGGCCTCGGCGGGGTGGCCGCCCAGCCGTTCGGCGAGGTGGCCGGCCGCGTCCGGGTCGCCGCAGACCACGGCGGTCAGCCGGCCCGCGGGTGCCAGCAGACCGGTGTCCGGGTCGTACAGGTCGCCGTCCGGCACCGCGTCCGTGCGCGAGCCGCCGGTGTCGGTGGCCCGTTCCAGGGAGAGCACCCGGGCGGCCCGTTTCGCCGAGGGGCGCGAGAAGGAGTACGCCATCGCGATCTCGGTGAAGTGCTGCAAGGGGTAATTGAGGATCATGACCGAGCTGTAGACGGTGACCAGTTCGCCGACGGTGACACGGCCCTGCCGGGCGAGGTGGACGCCGTGCCAGACCACCGCGATCAGCAGCAGCCCGGGCACCAGCACCTGGATCGCGGCGATCAGGGACCACATCCGGGCGCTGCGCACGGCGGCCCGCCGCACCTCCTGGGAGGCACGGCGGTAGCGGTCGAGGAAGAGGTCCTCGCCGCCGATGCCGCGCAGCACGCGCAGCCCCGCCACGGTGTCCGAGGCCAGCTCGGTGGCCCGGCCGGCCTTCGCGCGCTGGAAGTCGGCGCGCCGGGTCGCCCGGGGCAGCAGCGGCAGCACGGCCAGCGCCACCAGCGGCAGTCCCGCGGCAACCACCCAGCCGAGTGCGGGCTGGTAGAAGAGCAGGCCCACGCCGACCACGACGACCGTCAGGGCGGCCGCGGTGAACCGGGAGACCGCCTCGACGAACCAGCCGATCTTCTCGACGTCGCCGGTGGAGACGGCGACCACCTCGCCGGCCGCCACCCTCTGGGTCAGCGCCGAACCCAGCTGGGCGGCCTTGCGGGCGAGCAGTTGCTGGACGCGGGCGGCCGCAGTGATCCAGTTGGTGACGGCGGCCCGGTGCAGGAAGGTGTCGCCGACGGCGATCGCCGCACCGCACAGCACGAGCAGACCGCCCGTCAGCGCCAGACGGGTGCCGGAGCGGTCCACGACGGCCTGGACGGCGAACCCCACGCAGAAGGGCAGCGCGGAGACGGCCGTGAAGTGCAGTAGTCCCCAGGCCAGCGCCTTGAGCTGGCCACCCAGCTGATTCCGCCCGAGCCACCACAGGAAGCGAGGACCCGAACGTGCGTCCGGCACGCCCGGATCGGAATACGGAAGATCTTGAATGTGCATGACGTCCCAGCGGCTCGTGTCGGGGGAAGGTGGCGACAAGCCGTGAAAGGTTCGCGTCGGAGCGTGGTCGAAATCAAACGGTTTTCCCGGACGATCGGCGGAATCCACCGTCTTCCGGCCAAGGCTTGCCGCCCAACACGCGGTCCACGTCGGGAAATTCAGCTAACGGGTGCATATGTGATGCCAGGATGGCTGGGTGCAGATCAAGAGCGTTCGGCGTGCGGCCGCTGTGACCGCGATGGCCCTCGGGGCCGTCCTGATGGCCCTGAGCGCCTGCGGGGGACCGGAGAGCGGCGGTGGTGCGAAGAACGGCGTACCGGGGGCGCCCGGCAGAGCAGCCGGCGAGGGCCGGGCCGCGCAGCCGAGGCCGGCCGTCCCCGTCGGCGACCCGACCGCGCTGCCCGGTGTCGGCGAGCGGCTGCGCGCGGAGATCCCCGCCGATTCCAGCCAGGTCCTGGCCGTCTACGGCGAGGGCCAGGACTCGGCCGATGCCATGGTCGTGCTGTACAGCCTGCGGGGCGATGGCTGGCGCCCGGTGGGCAGTTGGCCCGCCCACAACGGGCGGAACGGCTGGACCACCGACCACTACGCGGGCGACGGACGCAGCCCGGTCGGCGTGTTCACCGTCACCGACGCGGGCGGTGTGCTCCCCGACCCGGGCACCCGGCTCTCCTACACCCACGACGTGGACGTCTACGCGCCCCCGTACTACTGGGACTCGGCGCACCGGCACGACTTCGACCACGTCATCGCCATCGACTACAACCGGCTGCGGGGCGCACCGCCGCACGACGTCACCCGCCCCTGGGGTGCCGAGCGGGGCGGCGGCATCTGGCTGCACCTCGACCACGGCAGCGGTACCTCGGCCTGCGTCAGCCTCTCCGGGGAGGCCATGCGGTTCCTGCTCCGCACGCTCGACCCGGAGCGCGATCCCGTCGTGGTGATGGGGGACCGGGCGGACCTGCTGGCCTGACGAGACCCCGGTTGCCGCGTGGGGTCACCGGCCGGCCGGGCCGGGCTGCTGGTCGGGCGCCCCCGCCGAGCCGGTGCTCGCGTGCACCAGGTCCACGTCGTTCGCCCGGACGTAGGCGAGCCGGTGGCCGAACTGGATCTCGTAGTACCTCTCCTGACCCACCACCACAGGCTGGGGCGTGCCGGAGAAGGTTGACCTGTCGACATAGGAACTGTCGACGCCGGACTGCGTCACATAACGCTGGCCCGCCCGGAGGCTGTACGGGAGCGGCGAGTCGGACTCCTCCTCCATTCCCTCCGGGTAGGCCTCCTCCTCCGGCAGGGCACGCCCGTACACCGGGATCTCGTCCAGGCCCTCCTTGGGTGTCACCATGCGGCCGCTCGCACCGACGGCCGTCGGGTGGTCCTGGGGGTTCTTGAACCAGGCCTTGTTGCCCTGGAACCAGATCGCCGTCCACTCGCCGCTGCGGTCGGCGACGGCGAAGGTCTGGCCGGTGGAGACGCGCGAACCGAGGTCGCTGACGTCCTCGGTGGACTCCTCGCCGTCCGGCCTGCGGCCCGGGTCCTGGATCAGCGGGGCGTTGTCGGCCGGTTCGGTGTGCAGGCGAACGGCGCTGGAGCCGTGCGGCTGGCACCGCTTTCCGTCGCCGTCGCACCCGGTGTACCGCGGTTTGTGGGTGGCGTAGTCCGGCAGGATCATCACCATGTCGCTGTCCGGTCCGGCCGTGGCTTTCAGCGGCGCGCCGAGCAGGTCGAAGTAGTGCTGCCAGTCCCAGAAGGGGCCGGGGTCCTCGTGCATCTCGGGGATGCTGTCGCCGGTCGGAGCCGGCACGTTGTCATGGCCGAAGATGTGCTGCCGGTCGAGCGGTACGCCGTACTTCTTCGCCAGGAAGCGCACCAGGCGGGCCGAGGACCGGTACATCTGCTCCGTGTACCAGGTGCCTGGGTGGGTGAGGAACCCCTCGTGTTCGATGCCGATCGAACGGCCGTTGACGAACTTGCTGCCGGAGTGCCAGGCCTCGTCCTTCGTCCTGACGTGCTGGGTGACGTGGCCGTCGCTGGAGCGGATCGAGTAGTGCCAGGACGCCTCGGTCGGGTCCTGCACGGTCTTGAACATGTTCGGCAGCGTCGACTCGGTGTCGTGGATGACGATGTACTCGATCTTCTGGTCCCGGGGCCGGTCGGCCAGGTCGTGATTGCCGTAGTCGCCGTCCTCGTCGATCTCCTCGTAGGGCGCGGCGAGCCAGTCACAGGACAGCTCCGCAGGGCACTCGACCTCCTTGGGCCGGTGGGGGACCTGCGGTCCGGGGTGCGCGCGGACGCCGGGGCTGGCGGGGAGTGTGACCTCCTGGCCTTCGGCGGTGGTCCGGTGCGCCCCCCGGCGGATCAGGGCGAAGACGTCGTCGGCGTACGTCGTGGCCGAGGTGACGTCACGGGTGCCGGGGAAACGTTCCACCGCCTGCCACCAGTCCTCCGGGTCCTCGCTGAGCGGCTTGCCGAGATGCCGTTGCGCGGCGGCCAGCAGGGCCGCGCCGCCGCGTACGTTGGCGACGGCGTCCGTCCGCAGCGCCGCGGGCGGGACCTTGATCAGCCGGGCGGCGCGTGCCAGGTCCGCCGGCTGCACGGCGTGCCCGCCCGAGGCGGACACCGTCCCCGTGGGGGAGCTGTTCGCACGGCCGTTCGGCGCCGTCGGCGCGGCCGCCGGTGCGGGGGCGTGGCTGCGGGCGGGCTCCACCAGGTGCATCGGCCCGTAGCCGCCCGCGACGCTGGGGGTGCCCGGGTGGGAGTCCCAGCGCGACTGCATGTAGGACACGCTCAGGAGCACACTGCGTGGCACGTGGAACTCGCGGGCGGCATCGGTGAAGGCGTTCTGCAGGCGCTGGTCCTCCGCCTCGTCGGCGCCCGACGCCGGGAGGATCAGCAGCGGTGGCAGCAGCGCGGCCGTCGCGAGCAGACAGGCCGTCAGCCGGCAGGTCCGCAGGGCGCCGGGCACACGTGGGGCGACATTTCTTCTCATACCGGAGGGTCTCCAACCGCTTGCTGAGGGTCTCCAACCACGCTCGTCGCAACCAGGGCGAAGGGGACGCCCTTAACGTCACCCCTCGTACGTTTCCGTGTCCTGCGCGGCACGGCGCGCCGAACGTCAACCGGGTGGACCAGCGGTCCGGCACAGGCCACCCGGTCGGCGGCAGCGGATCGGCGTCCGAGGGACGGTCGCCCACCGTCCCGGGCTCAGTCCTCGACCGGGTCCACCTGCCAGTCGGGATGGCCGGGCATGGGCGGGGTGTCCGGCCCGTACAGCCAGGGCGTCAGAAAGGGCGTCAGATCCTCGCCCGCGACCTCGGAGGCGAGCGCGACGAAGTCCTTGGTGCCGACCGCGCGGCCCCGGTACCGGGTCACCCAGGTGCGCTCGATCCGGTCGAACGTTTCGTCACCGACCTTCTCCCGCAGGGCGTACAGCACCAGCGCCGAGCCGTCGTACCGCATCACCTTGAACAGCGTCGGCTCCGTCGGCTCGGCGGGGGCTCCGTCGTCGTGCCGCCACTGGTCGTGCTGCTCGTAGGCCGTCCGCATGGCGTCCTCCATGCTCACCCCGCCGTGCTCGGCGGAGTACAGCCGCTCGTAGTACCGGGCATGACCCTCACTCAGCCACAGGTCGGACCACCGCCGGAGGGCGACGCTGTCCCCCGTCCAATGGTGGGTCAGCTCATGGACGAGATTGCGTTCGGCGTCGACCCGGTCGCCCAGCAGGTCGTCCTTGGGCACGAGGGACAGCGACTGCGTCTCCAACGCCACCGGCAGATCGGTGTCCCCGACCAGCACGCCGTAGCGGCGGAACGGGTACGGGCCGAGCCGCCGTTCCAGCCAGGCGAGGTGTTCCGGGGTGAGCGCGCGGTCGGTCTCGGTGTCCTCGACCAGGCCGTCCGGCACCACGTCCCGGACGGGCAGTCCGCGCGGGCCCGTGCTGTCGACGACCGTGAACCTCCCGATCGCCACCTGGATCAGCTGGGCCGCGATGGGCTCCTCGGAGTCGTACGTCCAGCGCACGCGTCCACCGGGCCGCCGGACGCGTTCGACCAGCCGGCCGTTGGCCACCGCGCGGAGCCCCGCGGGGGTGGTGATGCGGAAGGTGACCGGCGCCCGCAGGCTGGGGTGGTCGTCCACCGGGAAGACCAGCTTGGCGCCGTCGGGCTGCGCACAGAGCAGGGTGCCGTCGGCGGTGGGCACCCAGCCGTACTCCCGGATCGCGTCGCCGCGCCGCCGGCGCTGGGTGGGGTCGGCGGTGTAGGTGACGCGGACGGCGAAGGCGCGGCCGCGCGGGATCGGCCGCGCGGGCGTGACGACGAGTTCGTCGCCGTCCCGTACGGCGGTGGCCGGTGCGCCGTCGACGCTGACCTTGTGCAGGGTGTTGCCCGCGAAGTCCAGGTCGAAGCGGGACAGCGCCTGGGTGGCGGTGGCGCCGATGGTGGCTCCGGCCTCGAACGGCGTCCTGGGGGCCTGCCAGTCGAAGTCGAGCGTGTAACGGTCCACTGTGTAGCCGCCGTTGCCGTCCAGTGGCATCAGCGGGTCGCCGATGCCCGGAGCGCCGGGCGCCGGGGCCGGGTCGGAGGCGGCGGCCGAGGGGCCGGGGGCGGGGGAGCCGTGGCCCTGGTGCGGGAGTCCGGCGAGCACGGCGTCGCAGGTGAGGGCGACGGCACCGCCGAGAGCGAGGGCGAGGGCCACGCGACGGACGCGAGTGGTCGTGATCTCCATGGGAGCACTGTGGCAGCAAGATCCGCTTATAGCACTTTTTGTACCTCTAGGCTGCGTCCGCGCAGGTCGCGGAGCGGTCGGCCGGTCTCCTCATTGCGGCCGACGGTCAACTCCCCGTAGAACACCGGCCATGAGAAAACGGATCGTCATGTCCATGCTTGCCGGGCTCGCCCTCCTGGTGAGCGCGCTCCTCGGTGCGGGTGCCCCCGCCGCGGTAGCCGCCGACGTCCCGGCCGAGTTCGGCACCGACTGGCACGACCCGGTGACCGCGGCCCCGCCGGTGTCCGTGCCCAAGGGTGCCAAGTCCTGCCAGGTCACCCTGGCCGAGGCCCAGTTCCGCGACTTCACGCCGTACCGGCGCACCTACACGCCACCCCAGGGTTGCGGCGACCGCTGGAGCAAGGTGGTGCTGCGGCTAGACGGCAAGGTGAAGGGCCGTCAGTACGACCGGCTCGGCTATCTGCACGTCGGAGGCGTCGAGGTGCTGCGCACCTCCACCCCCGAGCCCTCGCCGGACGGCATCGAGTGGCACGTGGAGAAGGACGTCACCCGCTACAGCGACACCTTCCGCGGCACGCAGGACGTCGAGATGCTCATCGGCAACGTCGTCGACGACACGTACACCGGCGTCATCGACGTCAAGGTCACGCTCACGTTCTACGCGGGACGGCCCCAGGCCACGGTCCCCGACCAGGTGCTGACCCTGGACGGCGGCACCACCCTCACCACCCCGCGCAACAGCGAACGCATCGTCGCCGAGGTGTACGCCACCGGATCCGGCGGCGGCTGCGAGGAGTTCTGGTATCTGACGGTGGCCGACCCGGCGTCGTACTCCTGCAAGGCGGACAAGGGGCCCTACCGGGAGGTGCAGATCAAGGTCGACGGCCGGCCGGCCGGAATCGCCGCGCCGTTCCCGAACGTCTGGACCGGCGGCTGGTCCAACCCGTTCCTCTGGTACGTCGTTCCGGGCCCCCGCGCCTTCGACGTCAAGCCGATCGAATACGACCTGACGCCGTTCGCCGGGCTCCTCAACGACGGCCGTCCGCACCAGGTCGAGGTCTCCGTCGCCGGGGTGCCCGAGGGGCAGGCCGGCTGGAGCGCCCCCGTGAACGTACTGGTCTGGCAGGACGCGCACCGCGCCCACGTCACCGGCAGGCTCACCGAGGCCAAGTCCTCCGACCCCGTCAACTCCTCGGTGTACACACCGGGTTCGGGGGAGTACCGGGTCGACACCGACGCCGGGCACCGGCTCACCGTCTCCGGATACGTCGACACCTCGCACGGCCGGGTGACCACCACCGTCAGCCGGGCGCTGGCCAACACCTCGGCGCACCGCTGGAACGACGGCGAGACGACGGACGCGCTCGACGCCACCTGGACGGACGACCAGAACGTCACCGTGAAGGCGGGCGGGGCGCCCCGGACGACCCGCACCCACCTGGCGTACACGATGAACGGTGCCATCACTGTGGGCGCGGACAACCGGCTGCGCACCGAACTCGCCCTCGGCGACCGGGCGGCGGTCACCCGGCCAGGGGGCGGTTGGTCGCGGCTGGACGACACCTACCGAGGTGACGCGACGTACACCCTCGATGTGCCGCGCGACCAGCGGCACGCGGTCGGTACGTCGAGCGAGCGCTATCGGCTGTACGGGTCCGGCGGGTGCTACGACCGTTCGCTGGCCACCGAACAGGGGGTGCTGACGGAGGATGGCGACGGCTGACGAGCCGAATGGTGTGCGATGCGTCACCGGGCGCGTGATTTACACGGCTGATACACGGTGGTCTCGGACGGGATCAAGAAGGCCTTCAGAGTGATCGACACGGAAACCGCTTTCCGTATGGCAGAAGTCCCGCTCGGCTTCCGCGAGTCGAAACCCCCACTAGGAGTGCCCGTGCCGCAGTCCGTACCGTCCCTGCCGCGACGCGTCGCACGCATGCTGCGTACCTCTCTCTTCGCGCAGGTCGCCTGCGCGCTCGTGCTCGGAATCGTCGTCGGGAAGCTGTGGCCCGGCTTCGCCTCGGACCTTCAGCCGCTCGGCGACGGTTTCACCCGGCTCATCAAGACGATCATCTCCCCGCTGGTGTTCTGCGTGGTCGTCGTCGGCATCGCCAAGGCCGGTGACCTGAAGGCCTTCGGGCGGATCGGGCTCAAGGCCCTGATCTGGTTCGAGGTGGCGAGCACGCTCGCCCTGGTCATCGGCCTGGTCGCCGCCAACGTCGTCCAGCCCGGCTCGGGGATGCATGTCGACCCGGCCACGCTGAGCGCCAAGGCGGTCGACGCGAAGACGGGCGGCGGCTCGCTGCCTTCGACGACCGAGTTCGTCCTCGACGCCCTGCCCACCAGTTTCATAGGCGCTTTCGCAGAGAACTCGTTGCTTCAGGTGCTCGTGCTGGCCTGCCTGGTGGGGGCGGCCCTGCTGCATCTCGGCCACACCAGGGTGCCCCAGGTGCTGCCGGCCATCGAGCAGGCCCAGGAGATCATCTTCGCGATCGTCGGCTTCGTGATGCGCCTCGCCCCGATCGCCGTCTTCGGTGCGATGGCCGTGCTGATCGGCCAGTACGGCCTCGGTGTCATCGAGACCTACGCCAAGCTGATCGTCCTGTGCTATGGGGCCGCCGCGCTCTTCGTCGCCCTGCTGGCGGTCGCCCTCAAGGCGGTCACCGGACTCAGCCTCTGGAAGTTCGTCCGTTACATCCGCGAGGAGCTGCTGCTCGCGCTCGGCACCGCCTCCACGGAGTCGGTGCTGCCGCGCGTGATGCAGAAGCTGCGCAAGGCGGGAGCGCGTGACGACGCCGTCGGCCTGGTGCTGCCCACCGGGTACTCCTTCAACCTGGACGGCGCCTCGCTCTACCTCTCCATCGGCACCCTGTTCATCGCGCAGGCCGTGGGCGTCGATCTGAGCCTCGGTCAGCAGATCACCGTCGTCCTGGTGCTGATGCTCACCAGCAAGGGCATGGCCGGCATCCCCGGTTCGGCCTTCCTCGCGCTGTCCGCGACCGCCTCCTCGCTCGGGGCGATCCCGGCCGGTGCCGTCGCCCTGCTGCTCGGCGTCGACCGCATCATGGACTCGATGCGCGTCGTCACCAACCTGCTCGGCAACTGCGTCGCCGTCTTCGCCGTGTCCCGCTGGGAGGGCGCGCTGGACGTCGAGCGGGCGAAGCAGGTGCTGGGTGGTGAGGTCGCGGTCACCGAGGCCGAGGTGCCCGCGCAGGTGCCGGCCAAGGAGTCGGTGTCCGAACGCTGACGTGCGAAAGCAGAGCGGCTCCCCTCCGGAATGCCGGAGGGGAGCCGCTTCGTCATGTCTCAGCAGTGCTTCGCGACCGCCGCCCCGTCGACCAGCGTGTCCAGCAGGCCGCTCAGCACCTCCCGTTGCTCCTCCGACAGCGGGGCCAGGATCTCCTCGGCCGCGGACCTCCGCGCCGCCCGCAGCTCGCGCAGGGTCTCGTGCCCCTCGTCGGTGATCTCGATCCGGGTCACCCGGCGGTTCGTCGGATCCGCCACCCGGCACACCTTGCCGCTGGCCTCCAGGCCGTCGACCAGCGTGGTCACCGCGCGCGGCACCACCTCCAGCCGTTCGGCGAGGTCGGCCATGCGCGGGGGAGTCTCGTAGTGCGCGAGGGTGCGCAGCAGCCGAGACTGAGCCGGGGTGACGCCCAGATCGCGCGCCTGCAGATGGCGCTTCTGGATACGCCACACCCGGCGTGTGAGGCGTAGCAACTGCTCGGCGAGCGGGCCGTCGGAGTCGGGGATGCTCATACGGGAACAATATCAGGACCATGTTCATTGTGAGTATAGGTAACAGTGAGCTATGCTCCGTCAGTCCGTACACACCGCACCCTCCGTAGGAGCCATGCCCCGAGACGAGATCAACTGGACCCCCGACGGCACATCGGCCGGACAGCCCCGCCAGGTGCGCCGTATCCTCGCCCTCTTCCGCCCCTACCGCGGCCGGCTCGCGATCGTCGGCCTGCTGGTCGGCGCCGCCTCGCTGGTCTCGGTCGCCACGCCCTTCCTCCTGAAGGCGATCCTCGACACCGCGATCCCGCAGGGCCGCACCGGACTGCTCGGCCTGCTGGCGCTGGGCATGATCCTCAGCGCCGTCCTCACCAGCGTCTTCGGCGTCCTGCAGACGCTGATATCCACCACCGTCGGCCAGCGCGTCATGCACGACCTGCGCACCGCCGTCTACGGCCGCCTGCAGCGCATGTCGCTCGCCTTCTTCACCCGCACCCGCACCGGCGAGGTGCAGTCCCGTATAGCCAACGACATCGGCGGCATGCAGGCCACCGTCACCTCGACGGCCACCTCCCTGGTCTCCAACCTGACCAGCGTGGTCGCCACCATCGTCGCGATGATCGCCCTCGACTGGCGGCTCACCATCGTCTCGATGGTTCTGCTCCCGGCCTTCGTGTGGATCAGCCGCCGGGTCGGCAACGAGCGCAAGAAGATCACCACCGAGCGCCAGAAGCAGATGGCCGCGATGGCCGCCACGGTCACCGAGTCGCTCTCCGTCAGCGGCATCCTGCTCGGCCGGACCATGGGCCGCGCCGACTCGCTCACCGCCTCCTTCTCGGAGGAGTCCGAGCAGCTCGTCGACCTGGAAGTGCGCTCGAACATGGCCGGCCGCTGGCGCATGGCCGTGATCACGATCGTGATGGCTGCGATGCCCGCCGTCATCTACTGGACCGCCGGCATGGCCCTCCACCTGGGCGGCCCGCAGATCTCGCTCGGCACCATCGTCGCCTTCGTCTCGCTCCAGCAGGGCCTGTTCCGCCCGGCCGTGAGCCTGCTGCAGACCGGCGTCCAGATCCAGACCTCGCTCGCCCTCTTCCAGCGCATCTTCGAGTACCTCGACCTGCCCATCGACATCACCGAGCGGGACGAGCCGGTCCACCTCGACCGGGTGAAGGGCGAGGTGCGCTTCGAGAAGGTCGAGTTCCGCTACGACGACAAGAGCGGCCCCGTCCTCGACGGCATCGACCTCACCGTCCCGGCCGGCGGCAGCCTGGCGATCGTCGGCCCGACCGGCGCCGGCAAGTCCACCCTCGGCTACCTGGTGCCCCGCCTCTACGACGTCACCGGCGGCCGGGTCACCCTGGACGGCGTCGACGTCCGTGACCTCGACTTCGACACCCTCGCCCGCACGGTCGGCGTCGTCTCCCAGGAGACGTACCTCTTCCACGCCTCGGTCGCCGACAACCTGCGCTTCGCCAAGCCGGACGCCACCGACGAGGAACTCCACGCGGCCGCGCGCGCGGCCCAGATCCACGACCACATCGCCGCACTGCCCGACGGCTACGACACCGTCGTCGGCGAACGCGGTCACCGCTTCTCGGGTGGTGAGAAGCAGCGGCTGGCCATCGCGCGCACCATCCTGCGCGACCCGCCGGTCCTCATTCTCGACGAGGCGACCAGCGCCCTGGACACCCGCACCGAACACGCCGTCCAGGAAGCCATCGACGCCCTGTCGGCCAATCGGACGACCGTCACCATCGCCCACCGGCTGTCCACGATCCGCGGCGCCGACCAGATCGTCGTCCTCGACTCCGGGCACGTGGCCGAGCGCGGCACGCACGAGGAACTGCTGGAACTCGACGGACGGTACGCGGCGCTGGTGCGCCGGGACGCCCGGGTGGAGCAGACGGCGGAGGCGGTGGAGGCGGCGGGTGAGCGGCCGACCGGAACCGGTGAGGCGGCCCAGTGGGAGACGGTGAGGCGGCCGGGGCGGCGGCGGGGTGACCGGGGGCGCCAGCGGGCGACTCCGCCGACAAGCTGACGATATGTCGGGTTTGCGATGATGTGCGGGCTAACGTTCCTGCATGCAGATGAACACTCCGCGCCGGAACGCGGTCCGAGGGAGCGCGCCCCGACGGAACAGGATCCGGCCGAGGGCGATGCGGCGGAAGTCGATCCGGCTGACGCGCCGGGGCCGGCTCCTCCTCGGTGTGGCCGGCATCGTCGTGGCGGGCGCCGCCGTGACGGTGCCGCTGCTGTCCCTGGTCCACGGCGCGGATGCCAGGTCCGCCACCCTGGTCATCCCGGAGGGCTGGCGGGCGTCCCAGATCTACGACGCCGTCGACAGGGCACTCGCCCTCCCCGCCGGCAGCACCAAGCGGTCCGTCGGCACCGCCGGCCTGAAGCTGCCGGGCGATGCCGAGGGCAACCCGGAGGGCTATCTCTTCCCGGCCACCTATCCCCTGGCGAAGGACGCGACCCCGGAGTCCGTGCTGCGGTTCATGGTCGACACCGCCAACCAGCGGTTCGGCGGGGCGCCGATCGCGGCCGGCGCGCAGCGCGACGCGATGAACGTCTACCAGGCGGTGACCATCGCCAGCATCGTCCAGGCCGAGGCGGCGAACAAGGCGGACATGGGGAAGGTGGCCCGGGTCGTCCTCAACCGGCTGCAGAGCGGCATGCCGCTGCAGATGGACTCCACCCTCAACTATGGTCTCAACCGCAGCACCCTCGACACCACCGTGGGCGACACCCGTATCGAGAACCCGTACAACTCCTACCAGCGCATGGGCCTGCCGCCCAGCCCGATCGACAACCCGGGCGAGGATGCCATGCGCGCCGCGATGAACCCGGCGCCGGGCAACTGGCTGTACTTCGTCACGGTCAAGCCGGGGGACACACGGTTCACCGCCGACTACGCCGAACACCAGCGCAATGTCGCCGACTTCAACGCGGAGCGGAAGAACAAGGCCCGGCAGTCGCCGCAGGCCGCGCAGCCGTCCAGCTGAGACGCCGGTACGTCATGCGTCGTCGCGCATCACGCATAAGGCATCACGCATAAGGCATCACGCACGACGTGTGACTCACGACGACTCGCGCGTCACGCGGCGACCGGCTCCCCGGCGAGCAGCCGCCTGATGTCCCGGACGGCCTCGCGGCCCGCGCGGTTGGCGCCGATGGTGCTGGCCGAGGGGCCGTACCCCACGAGGTGGACCCGCGGATCCGCGACCGAACGGGTCCCCTCGACGCGGATCCCGCCGCCCGGCTCGCGCAGCCGCAGCGGCGTCAGATGGTCGAGGGCGGCGCGGAAACCGGTCGCCCAGAGGATGACGTCGGCGTCGACATGCCGGCCGTCGTTCCATGCCACCCCGTCCGGTGTGATCCGGTCGAACATCGGCTGCCGGTCCAGGACGCCGTCCCTCAGGCCCTGCCGGATGGCATCGTTGAGGGGCAGCCCGGTCACCGAGACCACGCTCCTCGGCGGCAGTCCCTGCCGCACCCGCTCCTCCACCAGTGCCACCGCGGCCCGGCCCGCGCCCTCGTCGAAGGGCCCCTCACGGAAGACCGGCGGCCGCCGGGTGACCCAGGTGGTGGCGGCCGCGTACGGGGCGAGTTCCAGTAGGTGCTGGGTGCCGGAGGCCCCGCCGCCGACCACCACCACCTTCTTTCCGGTGAACTCCTCGGGCCCGGCGTACTGCGCGGTGTGCAACTGCCGCCCGCGGAAGGTCTCCTGGCCCGGGTAACGCGGCCAGAACGGCCGGTTCCAGGTGCCGGTCGCGTTGATCAGCGCCCGCGTCGACCAGTCGCCGGCTTCCGTCTCCACGAGCAGCTGTCCGCCGTCGCCCTCGCGGACCGCGCGGACGTTCACGGGCCGTCGTACCCGCAGGTCGAAGGTGCGCTCGTAGGCCGCGAAGTACTCACCGATGACCTCGGCGGACGGCCGCGCCGGGTCGGCCCCGGTCAGTTCCATGCCCGGCAGCGCGTGCATCCCGTGGACCTTGCCGTACGTCAGCGACGGCCACCGGAACTGCCAGGCGCCACCCGGGGCGGGGGAGCGGTCCAGGACCACGAAGTCGCGGTCCGGCTCGAAACCGGTGCGCCGCAGGTGATAGGCGCTGGACAGACCCGCCTGACCAGCGCCGATGACGACTACCTCGACCTCGCGCACGTTGTTCACGGTTCTACCAACAGGAGGCCGGCCGGGGATCTTCCCGGCACCGTCGCCCGCACCGGCGGCCCTGCGGGGCGGGTGGACGGGCGACGATGGGCGAGGATGGGGGAATGCCGGATGCCTTCACCACACGAGTGCTCCAAGTCGCCACCGGGACCCGCGAGCGGGTCGTCGACCTCACCGCCGACTGCGAGGCCTTTCTGCGCGAGGCCGCGGCCGGCCGCGACGGCCTGCTGAACATCTTCACGCCGCACGCGACGGCCGGGATCGCGGTCATCGAGACCGGCTCCGGCAGCGACGACGACCTGCTGGCCACCCTGCACACCCTGCTTCCCGCCGACGACCGCTGGCAGCACCGGCACGGCAGCCCCGGTCACGGCCGCGACCACGTCCTCCCGGCCCTCGTGCCCCCGCATGCCACCCTTCCGGTGATCGACGGCCACCTGGCACTGGGGACCTGGCAGTCGGTGTGCCTGGTCGACACCAACATCTCCAACGTCAACCGTCAGGTGAGACTGGGCTTCCTGGGATGAGCCAAGCGCCTGCTGGAAGTGCGGCGCCGGACGCGCGTGAAGACTGCCACGACGTCCCCGGCGTCGCGTCGGCGCAGGTGACGTCGGCGGCGACCCGGACGCGCGCCCCCGGTGTGCTTGCCGCCCGAGGACGCGGACGCGGTCATCGCACTAGGGCGCGTAGCGAGTCGTGATCAATGGGTGGTCCAGGTGAGGTCTTTGATCCAGATCATCGAGGCGGTCGACCAGGCACCGAGCTCGGTCGGCATCTCCCGCCACTGCCCGCCCGTCTTGAACCGCCTGATCACGCCCTCGAACTGCTGTCGCAGCCGCTCGGGGTACGGGCCGTACTCGCCGATCGGCAGGTACGGCGCGACGAACTCCCATTCGTCGTCGGTCGGTTGCACTCGCGTCACGTAAGAAGATCTAGCATCCCCGCATGAGCCACCGCCCACGGAGAACGCACCCCCGGGGGCTTGAACGGCCCTCGGAGCGAGGTGGGGTGCCGGCCGCCAGGAATAGCAACGGCGAGCCAGGGCCTGGGGTTCGGACCGTGGTCCGTATGAGACCGCCTGCGGGCTTCAGCCTGCCGACGTGCGTGCCGTGCCCCTGGTGCGGATGTGCTGACTGAGAAAGAGAGCGGCGCGGTCCAGTACCTCGTCGGCTTCGTCCAGGACGCCGGCGAACGCCTGGAAGACATGTGGAACGTCAGCGGTGATGTCCAGGATGACGTCCACTCCGGCTTCCCTCGCGCGCGTGGCCATGCGTGTGGAGTCGTCCAGGAGTATTTCGTTGGTGCCCGCCTGCAGAAGCATTGGAGGGAAGCCGGTCAGGTCGGCGAGGGTGGCGGGGCTGAGCATGGGCTGATGCGGATCCTGTCCCGCAAGGTACATGGTCCCGGTGTGTTCCAGGCCCTCACGCGTGAAGAACGGGTCGATGCCCGCCTTGGTGTCCATGCTCTCGCCTGTCCGGGTCATGTCGAGTCCGGGGGAGAACGCCACGATTGCGGCGGGCATGGGCAGGCCCGCGTCGCGGGCGGCGAGGCAGGTGGTGACGGTGAGGCCGCCGCCGGCGGAGTCCCCGGCGAAGGCGATCGCCGAAGGGTCTTCGCCGCTGTCGAGAAGTGCGCGGTAGGCGCTCACTCCATCCTCGATCGCGGCCGGGAACGGATACTCAGGGGCGAGCCGGTAATCCAGGGAGAACGCCCTGAACCCTGTTTTGGTCACCAGGTTCCCCGTCAGCGACATCGCCGTCTCCGGTGAACCGACCACGTAAGAGCCGCCGTGAAAGTAGAGGATCGTCCCGGCCTTCGCAGTGCCGACCGGCTCGACGAGCACCGCGGGGCGATCGCCGAGCGTCGCAGTCCGGGTGCGGATCCCAGCCGGGACGATCATTTCCCCCATCATCGCCCTGAACCCGGCGCGGATCTCCTCCACCGACCGAGGGGCCTCCGGCTGAGGCCGTCGGACCATCGCGTCGATCTCCGCGCGCTGCTGCCTGCTCATTGTCGCCTCCATCGCGAGTGCATGCCAAAGAACTATATGCCCAGGCATTTAGGTTACAATATATGCCATGGCATCTAAGTCAAGCCGTGGCCCGATCGACCTCCCGGGCTTCTTCGCCGATCTCGTCCGCTGCGAGACACGCCTCTACAACGCGCTGAACGACCGCCTTCGCGAGCGGCACGGGATCGTCACCTCGCAGTTCGAGTTCCTGCGCTTCCTGCGCGACCACCCCGGGTGCCGGGTCGCGGACCTCGCCACCGAATTCGCCATCGGGATCGGCGCGACCAGCAAGGGCATCGACCGCCTGGAGAAGCAGGCATGGGTCATACGGCGAACTAATCCATCGGATCGCCGCTCATCACTGCTGGACCTGACCGCCGGAGGCCTGCAACTCGTCGAGGCGGCGGAGGTGACCTTCACTAAAACCCTGGCCGAGCTGACCGCAGACGTCCTGGGCGGTCCCTCAGGACCGGCCGCCGCACAGATCTTCTCGGAGTTGCGCTCTGTACTCGAACGCGACCAGATCGGCCTGCCCACAGGCTGACCGGCATGCGCATCCGGTGCGACTGCCCGTAGCCGCGTGATCAGCGTTCGTTACGAGGGTGAATCCCGCGGATTGATCACGACTCGATACGCGCCCTAGCGGGCGAGAAACGGGCCGAGCAGCGCGGTGAGTTCGGCGGGCGCGTCCAGCGCGATGAGATGAGCAGCGGTGGCGAACTCGACCAGCGTGGCATCGGGGATCTCGGAGGCGTAGCGCCGGCCGATGTCCTGGAAGTCGGCGACGTCGAGCTTGCCGATCCCGACCAGGGTGGGAACGGATATGACGGTGATGTCGCCGGAGGCGGCGCCCTGCGAGTGCTCCGCGACAACGCCCTGGTTCACCAGCGACGTCCGCATCGGGCCGCGGAGTCGGTCGGCCAGTCCGGCGGGGACGTCTTCCCAGTCTCGAGCCGGCCCGCGCAGCCACATGTCCAGGTTTGTGCGGACGGCGGCGTCCAGGTCGCCCGAGGCCAGGGCCGCCGTTTCCGCCTCGTCGTACGCGACCATGTCCGCAGACCAGTGGTATCCCGGCCATGGCGGGGCGAAAAGCGCCAGGGAGTGCACCCGGCCCGGGTGGGTGAGAGTGAAGTCGACGGCCACGCGACCGCCCCAGGACGCGCCGACGAGCCGGACCCGTTCGTGGCCGAGGTGGTCCAGGAGGCGACGCAGATCGTCGGTCTCGCTGAAGGGGCCGGTCGGTGGTGCGGATTCCCCGAAGCCGCGCAGGTCGTACCGAATGACGGTGTGCCGTTTCGCCAGGTCGGGCACGACCGCGTCCCACATACGGTGGTCGGCGACGCCGGCGTGCACGAGTACGACGGGTGATCCCTCGCCGGCGACGACGTAGGAGAGGTTGCCGAGATCATCGGCGAGTGTGAGCATCCGCAGATGGTGGCAGGGCGACAGCGAACCCGCCACCCGATAAAAGAACGGCTCCACCGCGGAAAACGGCCGAGGGGCCGGGATCGCTGGGATCCCGGCCCCTCTCGTCGGCTGTCGCCCGGCCCGGTCAGGCAGCGAGTGTCTCCGCCAGGGCGGCCAGGCCGTCCCGGTAGATGCCCTCGAAGAGAGCGGTCGCCTCGGCGTCGGTGACGCCGTCCGGGGTGAACGTGCCCGACCACTCCACCCGGGATCCGTCGCCGCCGCGGTCGACGACCTGAAGCGTGGAGCGGTAGCCCGTGACGGGGAAGGGGGCCTGCACGATCGAGTAGGTGTAACCGCGGGCTGTCTCGTCGAAGGCCTCGAGGCGCTCGACGATGACGCCGCCCTCGGCGTTCGTCAGCGTGCGCAGCCGGCCGCCTTCGCTCAGCCGGCTCTCCGTGATGTACGGCAGCCAGTCGGGCAGGGAGCCGAAACCGCCGATGAGCTGCCAGACCCGGTCGGCGGACTGC
This sequence comes from Streptomyces sp. NPDC048417, assembly GCF_040651615.1. NCBI lineage: Bacteria > Bacillati > Actinomycetota > Actinomycetes > Kitasatosporales > Streptomycetaceae > Streptomyces > Streptomyces sp. NPDC048417. The sequence goes on from NZ_JBEZKI010000004.1 coordinate 339,143, forward strand.
CGCACGTCGAGGGTGACGCGGGCGGCGGTCATGACGCGTCCTTCAGGGGGACCGGCGCGTCGTGCGCGATGATCTTCTGCTCGCGCAGGGCCTTCCAGAAGCCGTACGGGATGTCCTGGACGAGCGCGGCGAGGTCCTCGGCGATACGGCTGGGCCGGGTCGCGCCGGGGATGACCGCGGCGACGGCCGGGTGGGCCAGCACGAACTGGAGGGCGGCGGACTTGATGCCGATGCCGTGCTGCTGCGCGAGCGCCTTGATCCGGCCGACCTGGTCGACGACGTGGGCGGGCGCCTCGGCGTACTCGAAGTGGCTGCCACCGGCGAGGATGCCGGAGCTGTAGGGGCCGCCGACGACGATGTCGACGTCCTGCTCGGCCGCGGCCGGCAGCAGGCGCTGGAGAGCGCGGGAGTGGTCGAGCAGCGTGTAGCGGCCGGCCAGCAGGAACGCGTCGGGGCGCGGTTCGTCCAGGTCCAGCGTCATTTCCAGCGGCTCGACCTTGTTGACGCCAACGCCCCAGGCCTTGATGACACCCTCGGCGCGCAGCCGGGTCAGGGCGCGGAACGCACCGGTGCGGGCGCTCTCGTACACGCCGACCCAGTCGTCGCCGTAGAAGTCCTGGGCGATGTCGTGCACCCAGACGATGTCCAGGCGGTCCGTCCTGAGGCGCTTGAGACTCTCCTCGACGGAGCGCAGCGTCGCGTCGGCGCTGTAGTCGTTGACCATCTTGTTGGGCCGGCCGTGCTCGAACAGGGCGCCCTTCTCACCGAGTTCACGGCTCGCGGGGTCCTCGACCTCGTCCAGGATGATCCGGCCGACCTTGGTGGACAGGACGTACTCGTCGCGCGGCTTGTCGGCGAGGACGTCGCCGAGCCGGATCTCCGCCAGGCCCGCCCCGTACAGGGGCGCGGTGTCGAAGTAGCGGATGCCCTGGTCCCAGGCGGCCTGCACGGTGGCGGCGGCCTCTTCGTCGGGAATGGCGCGGAACATGTTGCCGAGCGGTGCGGTGCCGAAGCCGATGCGGCCCGGCAGGAAGGAGCGGATGCTCATGGTGGTGCCTCAATCTGCTTACTGCGTGGGGGGTACGTACGAAGGGGGCGTCGTTCTTGGTGGGGCGTCGGCCCTGGTGGTCGGCTAGTTGAGGGTGTCGGGGTCCGGGCCCGTGCGCATGCCGCGGTCGAGCGCGGTCAGCGCGTCGATCTCCTGCGAGCCGAGCTCGAAGTCGAAGACGTCGAAGTTCTCGCGGATACGGGTCTCGGTGACCGACTTGGGGATGACCACGTTGCCGATCTGCAGGTGCCAGCGCAGGACGACCTGGGCCGGGCTCTTGCCGTGCGCGGCGGCGATCGTGGTGACCGCGTCGTCCTTGAGGACGGCGCCCTGGGCGAGCGGGCTCCACGCCTCGGTGGCAATGCCGTGCCGGGTGTGGAAGGCGCGCAGCTCGGCCTGCTGGAGGCCCGGGTGGAGTTCGATCTGGTTCACGGCCGGGACGACCGAGGCGGCACCGAGCAGGCGCTCCAGGTGTGCGGGCTGGAAGTTGGAGACGCCGATGGCGCGGGTGCGCCCGTCGGCGTACAGCTTCTCCAGCGCACGCCACGTGTCGAGGTACAGATCACGGGCCGGGGTCGGCCAGTGGATGAGGTACAGGTCGACGTGGTCCAGGCCGAGCCTGTCCAGGGAGGCGTCGAAGGCGGCGAGCGTGGTGTCGTAGCCCTGGTCGGCGTTCCACAGCTTCGTGGTGATGAACAGCTCGTCGCGGGCGATGCCGGAGTCGGCGAGCGCCTGGCCCACGCCGCGCTCGTTGCCGTAGATCGCGGCGGTGTCGATGCTGCGGTAGCCGGCCCGCAGGGCGCCGGCGACGGCGGCGGTGGTCTCCTCGTCGGGGACCTGGAAGACGCCGAAGCCGAGCTGCGGCATGGTGACGCCGTTGTTGAGGGCCACGGTGGGGATGGAGGTCACGATGTTCTTCCTTGTCCTTGTCGATCTTGCTGGTCGCCGATGGTGATGGGGCGACGGGGGGAACGGTCTGTGGGTACTTAGTCGATGGTCTGTGCTGTGCGTCGTCGGCGCGCGGTCAGTGGTGCGCGGTCGGCGGTCGCACGGTCAGCGGCGCGGGTTCAGTGGCGCGCGGCGACGGGCCGCTCGGCCCCGGCCGGAGCCGGGGACGGCGTGGTGGCGGGCGAGTGGCGTTCGGGGGAACGGCGCTCCAGGACGCTGGAGACGGCGGCCAGGACCAGGGCCGCGGCGGCGAGGACCGCGCCGACCCAGTTGGGCGAGGTGTAGCCGAAGCCGGCGGCGATGACGATGCCGCCGAGCCAGGCGGACAGCGCGTTGCCGAGGTTGAAGGCGCCGATGTTGACGGCGGAGGCGAGGGTGGGCGCCCCGTGTGCGTAGTCCAGTACACGCTTCTGCAGCGGCGGCACCGTGGCGAAGCCCAGGGCTCCGATCAGGAACACGGCGACAGCGGCCGTGACCTTGTTGTGCGCACCGGCGGTGAACAGTGCCAGGACCACCGCCAGGCCGCCGAGCGCGGTGTAGAGCATCGGCATCAGCTTGCGGTCGGCGAGCTTTCCGCCGGTCAGGTTGCCGGCCACCATGCCGAGGCCGAACAGGACGAGCAGCCAGGTCACGGACGACTCCGCGTAACCGGCGACGTCGGTCATCATCGGCGCGATGTACGTGATGGCCGCGAAGACCCCGCCGAAGCCGAGCACCGTCATCGCCATGGCGAGCAGCACCTGGACGTTCTTGAACGCGGCCACCTCGTGGCGCAGACGTACGCCCTCCGGCCTGGGCATGTCGGGGACGAGCCTGGCTATGCCGGCCAGGCCGATCACGCCGAGCGCGGCGACGATGAAGAAGGTGGTGCGCCAGCCGGCGCTCTGGCCTACGAACGTGCCGAGGGGCACGCCGACGACATTGGCGACGGTCAGGCCGGTGAACATCATGGAGATGGCGCCGGCCTTCTTCTCGGGAGCGACCAGTTCGGCGGCGACGACGGAGCCGATGCCGAAGAACGCGCCGTGGGCCAGTGAGGCGACCACACGGCCGAGGAGCATGACGGCGAAGACGGGGGCGACGGCCGAGATGACGTTGCCCACGATGAACAGGCCCATGAGCAGCATGAGCATGTTCTTGCGGGAGATCTTGGTGCCGAGGACGGTCATGAGCGGGGCGCCGAACATGACACCGAGGGCGTATCCGGTGACGAGGAATCCGGCGGTGGGCACCGAGACGCCGAAGTCGGCGGCGACGTCGGGCAGCAGACCCATGATGACGAATTCGGTGGTGCCGATGCCGAAGGCCCCGATGGCGAGGGCCAGGAGCGCGAGAGGCATGGAAGTAACCTTCCGAGGGGACGTTGCGGTAGCGCCTTACGAGCGACCACAATAATTGCATGCGCGGGTTAATTGCAAGCACGGTATAGTGGTGTACGCAACGTCGGACTCTCAGGAGGCTCTGAACAGGGCTCCGAGGGCCCTCACGGAAGGACGTGCCACATGACCGCCACCGACCCCGCGCTCACCGCCCTCGCTCAGGGCTGGTGCGCGCTGTCCCTGCTGCACGGCAGGATCGAGTCGCATGTCGAGCGTGCCCTGCAGGCAGGGCACGGCCTCAGCGTGCGCGAGTACTCCCTGCTCGACGTCCTCAGCCGCCAGCACGACGGGGACGGCGGCCACCTGCAGATGAAGCAGGTCGCCGACGCCGTCGTCCTCAGCCAGAGCGCCACCACCCGGCTCGTCACGCGCCTGGAGGACCGGGGTCTGCTCTCCCGCTACCTGTGCCCGACCGACCGGCGGGGCATCTACACCAACGTCTCCGACGAGGGCCTCGCCCTACTGGAGGCGGCCCGCCCGACCAACAACGAGGCGCTGCGCGAGGCGCTCGACGCCGCCGCGGCGGAGCCCGACCTGGCCCCGCTCGTACGGGTCGTCCAGCGGCAGGACAGGGAGAACGGGGCGGGTTGAGGAGAAGCGGCGGGTTGGGGAGAACAGGGGAACTTCCGCTGCTGAGATCCCGGGGGCGCTGCTCGATGAACGGACGAGGAGAACGCGGTGGGAGACAGAGTTCTTCTCAAGGACGAGGCCGACGCACGGTACAGGTGGGACCCCGCCCCCATCGCCCTGTCGGTGAGGCGCGTCGACCTGTCGTGAAGGCGCGCACCGCGCTCGCGGCCGAGCCTCAGCGCCGGCCGGACCCCGCCCCACCGGCTACGACGGCCTGCGCCACACGGAGATGTGCTTCGGTGACTCCTGGGTGAACGGGGAACCGTCCCAGTCCGCGACGCGTCGCTCCAGTTCGAGCCCCGCGATCCTGGCCATCAGATCCAACTCGGCCGGCCACGCGTACCGGTGCCGGGAGTCGTCGCGGCGGTAGCGGCCGTCCTCGCCGTCCCGGGTGAGGTGGTGCGAGACGAGGATCTGCCCGACCAGGTCGAAGGTGTCGAAACCGATGTGCCCCGCGGAGACGTCGAACGGCACCGCGGCCTGGCCCGGCGGCAGCAGCCGCAGCGGCGGTACCCCCAGCTCGATCACGAACCGGCCGCCGGGCACCAGATGCCGGGCCGCGTTGCGGAAACACTCGACCTGCTCGTCCTGCGTGAGCAGGTTCGAGATCGTGTTGTAGACGAGATAGACCAGGGAGAACTCGCCGGGCACGGTGGTCATCGCCATGTCCCCGACCACCACCGGCAGCGTCTCGGCGTCGACCTTGTGGCGCAGCACGGCCGCCATGTGCTCGGAGAACTCGATGCCCACCACGGGCACCCCGCGCTCCCGGAGCGGAACACCGACCCGGCCCGTTCCGATGGCGAACTCCAATGCCCGCCCCTCGCCGGCGAGTTCGGCGAGGAACTCGACGGTCGGGCCGAGTACGGCCGCCGAGGTCATCTCTGTCTCCTCCGCGTCGTAGCGGTCTGCCTCGGCACGGCTCCACAGCTCACTGCTCGTCATGGACGGCCACTCTGCCGGGCGGCCGGAATAGCCGTCCACGCAATTTCACGGCCCCGATTCCCTCGAACTCCGCGTTGTCAGCGGCTTGTCAGTGGCTTGTCAGTGGCGGTCGGTACGGTTCTTGCGCAGGGCGCAGGCGGATCACCGCAGATGGGGTGGGGGACATGACCACGGTGGACATCTCGTACGCGGAGGGCTGGGACGCCGACACCCGCCGCCCGTACCGGCCGCTCTCGGCGGCGGGGGCAGGGGACGGCGACGACGGCGTCGAGGAGGTCAGGACCGGCACCGTGCGGGTCGCCGACGAGAAGACCGGCGGCGACCTGGTCACCTTCTACACCGAGGGCGACGGAACCTGGTCGGTGTGGCTGGGCCGGGCGGCCTCCGGCGACGTGGTCTGCGTCGTGGTGGTCACCGGCCGGCTCTCGGACTACCGGCCGTTGTGATCCTCCGGTCGCCTGCCGCCGCCCTGCGGGCGCCCACCACCCGGCGACTGCCCGCGGACCGGCAGACGCACATGGCCCGGCGCGCGCCCATGGTCCGGCGCAGGCCTTCTGCCCGCTGACCGGTCGGGCGCGGGCACCAAGCCCAGGCGCTGCGCGTGCAGGACCGTGCTGAGGCGGTCGCGGGTGCCGAGTTTGCGGTAGATGTTCTCGACGTGTTTGTGCACCGTGCGGGCCGAGATGCCCAGGCGGCGGCCGATCGCGTCCGCCGTCAGGGCGTCGGTGAGCAGGAGCAGGACGGTGAGTTCACGGGGCGTCAGCGCGCAGTCCGCCGCCCGCTCCTCCGGCTCACCGGCCGTCGCGGCCAACCGGCGCCACTGCTCCAGTAGTTGGCGCTGTTGTTCGACGGCGGCCAGCAGCGGCTGGGCGCGCTCGGCGGTCCGTAGATGGTCCTCGGTGAAGTCCGTGCCGGAGCGGTAGACCAGGCAGCCGGTGATCGGCGCGACCGTCCCCGGCAGCGGAAGCGCCAGGACCTGGTCCAGGTCCAGGGCCCGGCCGAGGACCCGCGCGGTCTCGCTCGCCGCCCAGGCCTCGCCCGCGAGCCGCCGGGCCGTGACGGGCGTACGCCCGAGGCCGGCCGCGTAGTGGTGGGCGAACGGATAGCCGGAGCGCAGCACGCCCAGCGCCTCGCCGCCGAGCCGGCCCAACTCGGCGGCGGCAGCGGCCGACATACCGAGCGTGCCGTTGCCCTCGTTCCAGTCGTCCAGCTTGTAGATCAGTGTCTCGCCGCCGCACAGGTCGGTCAGCGCGTCGGCGAGCAGCGGCCACAGCCGTTCCGGCTCGCGCTCGTGCAACGCGGCCACGGCCAGCCCGGTAAGGCGTTCGTAGGCCCTGTCCAGCCCGTGTAACACGTGTTCCTCTCTGCCCCTGCCCCTACGCAGTTATACGCATACCCACGCGACAGCCCGCTGTCGCATGCTTCAACCGGGCACTGAGATCGGGTCCGACGACTCCGGTCGTGCGGGCCGCCGGCACGGGGGAGTGGCGGCCCGCATCCGGTCGTCGGCCCGGTCACCCGTCCCAGGCCGCGGCGCACAGCGCACGGTCTACCTCGTCCGCGTAGCGCGCCGCGGACAGCCAGGCCCGCGCGAACCGGCCCGTGTCCGCCGGAAGCAGGCGGCCGAAGGCGTCGCGTGAACGGTCCGCCGCCGCGGCGAGCAACTCGTCGAGGATATCGCCGGCCGTGGCGAGACCGTGCCCGTGCAGACGGCGGGTGTCCACGGTCGCGTTGCCCGGGAAGGCCAGCACACGCCGGCCGCCCGAAGCCGCCTGCTCGACCCGTCGACGCAACAGGTGCACCGGCGCCTCCTCCGACGTGGGCACGGCGATGGCCGGCGCCGGAGCCGGCAGATCCGCGTGCTGGAGCCGGTCCAGGCCCAGGTCGACACGGCTCCCCGCGATCGTCGGGTGCTCGGCCGCGAGCAGCTGCGCGCGGGCGTGCGGGGCCGGCACCAGACGCGCGATCACGCGCAGCCGGCTGCCCCGGGCGGCGGACAGCAGCCGCAGGTTGTCGCGGTGCGGGAGCGCCGGATGGTCGTGCGCCGCCGTCAGCCGCAGCGGCACGCCGCCACAGTCGGCCAGCAGCCCGTCGCCCGCCGCCTCACGCACCACGCCGGCCGGCGTGACCTCCAGGAACAGCAGATCGTGACCGCCGCGCAGGGCGCGGCCGGCTTGCTCGGCCACCGGCACCGCCCACAGCCGGTCCAGCGGCTCTGCCCGCCAGTCCGCACCGGACGCGCGCACGGCCCGTACCCCCGCGCCCGCCCCGAGCCGTCCGGTCGGCGACACCGTCGCCCCGGACACCGCGAGGCCCGCCCGCGCCAACTCGCGATGCGTCAGCGCCGTGTCACCGATGCGTACGGCACGGTCGGCGGCGCCCACCGCCCGGCCCGCGCCGCCCGGGGCCACGTCCGACACCGTGTACAGACGGCCGTCGGCGTCGGCGGTCCAGGTGACGGCACCTGCGTAGCCGCTCGCGGTCAGCACGGGCTCGGAGAACAGGCCGTACAGCCGCAGCGAACCGTCCGGGGCGTACGGCTGCCGTACGGTACCGCGCAGTCCTGTCAGTTCCGGGCCCGTCGCGAACGGAACGCGGTAACCCACGTACAGGGTCTCCGCCAGGGCGGCGACGAGGCCGGTGAGCCGGAACGCCGGGTCGGCCGCGCGGGCCGCGCGCAACGCGGTGACCACGGAGACCGCCGCGGTGGCCGCCCGGGGGAGCCCCGCGAGGCGCGCGGCGTGCGCGGCCCGCAGCAGCTCCGCCTGGAGCACGGCGCCGGAACCGTCCGTACCGGCGTCGAGCACGGCGGCCGCGGCGGCGAACAGCGCTTGGGCCGCGACATGTTGAGCGGACGCCGCGGATTCCCCGGAAGCGGCAGCGGGGGCTTCGGGGGCGCTTGAGCCGGGCGCCGGCTTCCCGGTGGTCTCGGAGACGTCGGCCACCGGTGCCGCCGAAGCCGCTGCCGCGCGGTGCAGGCAGTCCGGGGCCAGCAGGCAGCCGCAGCGGATGGCCCTCGCGTCGGTCACGACGCCCTCGGGGGTGCGCAGTTCGAGCTCCGAGCCCTCGTCGTCGACGGTGATGCGCACGGTGTCGCCGTCCCGGACGATCGGGCGGTCAGCCAGCTTGGCGATGCCCGCGTCCAGCCGTTTGCGCAGCCGGGGAGAGAGGGCCGCGACCAGTTCGGCGGTCACCGTGGGGGCGACCGCGGGCAGTTCGACGCTCATGCGATCTTCTCCCCTACCCAGCGCGCGAGTTCGAGGGGGCTGAGGGCGGCGACCGGCATCCCGGCGGCCACCAGCTGTCCGGCGATCCCGGTGGAGTACCGGGGGCGCCCCGAGTCGTCGAGGCTCGCGCAGCCCAGCACCTGACAGCCCGCGCCGACCAACGCCCTGACCTCGGCGAGCAGCCCGCCGACCGGATAGCCCTCCTCGAAGTCGCTGATCACGACGACGAGCGTCCGGGACGGCACCGTCACCAGCTCACGCGCATGCCGCAGCCCGGCCGCGATATGGGTGCCACCGCCCACACTGACCTCCAGCAGCAGCGACAGCGGATCCTCGACATGATCGGTGAGGTCGATGACCCGGGTGGAGAAGGCCAGGAAATGGGTGGACAGGGTGGGCACACCGGCCAGCACCGAGGCCGTGAGCGCGGCCCAGACAGTCGACGCCTCCATGGACCCGGACACATCGGTGACCAGGATCAGCCGCCAGTCGGCGGCGCGCCGGGCCCGGGTCCGGAAGACCGGGTGCTCCGGGATCACCTGGACCCTGCCGTCGGCCGCCCGGCGGGCGGTGGCCAGGTTGGCCCGCAGCGTACGGGGCAGGTCGAAGCCGCCACCCGGACGCCTGCTGGGGCGTGGCAGCGCCGTGCCGTGCAGCGCGGGCCGCAGCCGGGTCGCCAGCTCCCGGGTCAGCGCGTCGACCAGGCGCCGTACCAGCGGGCGCAGCGCGGCCAGCCGGGCCTCCGGCAGGCCGCCCGCGTGCCGCAGCACCGAGCGCAGCAGGTCCACGGAGGGGCGCACGCCGTCCGGATCCAGCTCGGCCAGCACATCCTGACGGCCCGTCGCGGCGGCCGCCGCCAGCACCTCCTCCCGGACCCCCGGCCCGAACAGCGCCGCCAGTTCCTCCGACCACTCCCGCACCCCGGGATACGGCGCCTCACGCCCGCCCCCGCCGTCGAGATCGCCCCGGCTGCCCTCGCCGCGCCCGCTGCCGTACAACTCGTCCAGTGCGGTGGCCAAGGCGCGCGCCTGCCCGGAGAGTTGATCGGTGCGGCGGCCGAGCAGCAGGCGCCAGCGGTCGGCGGGGGCCAGCCGGTGGTCCTCCGGGAGCGCCGCGGCGATGGCCGGCCCGGGCTCCGTCTGTTCCCGGGGCGGCGGCAACAGGCCCAGCGTACGCAGGGTCTCGCGGGCGGCGAGGTCCGCGCGGGCCCAGGTGGCCAGCGCGACCGGGTCGACGGTGCCGGTGTCGGCCACCCGGTCGGTGCCGAGACGCTCCTCGACACCGACCAGCAGACGGCCGCGGTCGGCCGGGCTCAGCGCGTCGAAACCGCCGCGCAGGGCCGGCAGCCGGTCGAGGAAGTCCCGGTCGGACAGCTCCGACACCCGGCCGATCAGGGGCTCCAGCGCCGGCGCGGCCGCCTCCAGCAGCCGCCCGGCGGCCGTCAGCAGCCCCGTCAGCCGGGCGGTGAGCGCGGTCCGCGACGCGGCGTCGACAGCCCCGTCCACCCAGGAGGCGACCCTGTCCCCGAAGGCCCCCGGGTCCTCCTGACCGAGCAGGACCCGAACGGCTCCGGCGGCACCCCGCATCAACGGTGAGCCGTCGGCGGCCAGCCGGGCCAGCGCGTCGGCCAGCCGGATGCCGCCCAGCAGATCGGCACGATGGGCGAGTTCGAGCAGGGCATGGGCGTCGGCCGGGTCCTCGGAACCGGTGAGGCCGGCCACCTGGCGCACCGCGGCGGCGATCAGCAGCTCGGCCACGGCGACCGCCCTCGCCGTACGGTCCTCGTCCGCGTCGAGACCGGCGACATGACCGGCCCGCAGCCGGTCCAGCAGGGCCAGCCCGGTGAGGAGTTCCGGCAGGGTGCCGGCGTCCGGGAGCACGGCGGCGGTGTCGCCGAGCCGCTCGTCCACCAGGCCGGGCAGACCGCAGTGGGCCGCCTGCTCCAGGCCGTCGAGCACCTGCGCCGCCGTGGGGCCCCCTGCTTCCCGCTCCTTGCGGCTCCGCTCGCGCAGCAGGCCTTCGGCCGCCTGGACGAGGGTGACCCCGCGGACCCCGGCCGCCGTCAGCATCGCGGCGGTGGCCGGGGTCCAGCGCACCTCCCAGCGCGAGGTGAGGGCGTCGGCGCCGCCGGTGCCGGTCACCGGCCTGTGCTCGGCGTAGGGCACCGAGCACAACGTCAGTCGGCGCAGCAGCAGTTCACGGCGGCGGTCGAGGTCCGAGCGCAGGGGGTCGAGCCGGAGGTCCCGGGAGCCTCCGTCGGCCGGGCCGGGCAGTCCGAGGGCGGTCGACTCCGCCTCCACGGCGGGGGCGAGGCCGCTTCGCGGGGCGCCGGGCGCGGGGGAGCCGGTACGGGTACCCACCAGCACCCTCTCCATCGCCCGCGCCACCGCTCGGCCACGCCCGTACGGTTCGCCCTGCGTCAGCACGGTCTGGACCGCCTCGACCAGCTCCCCGCGTCCGGCGGCCGGCAGGCCGCGCAGCCGGGCGAGGTCTCCGGCGAGGCGGGTGATCTCCCGGGCGTCGGCGGGGCCCGACGGGTGGCCCAGTCCGCGGAGTTCGGCACATATCCGGACCGCCGATCCGGTCAACGCGTCCTCCAGGGCAGCCGGTTCACCGGCCGCTTCGAGGACCAGGTGCTGCCATTCGGGATCGCGGATGCCGGCCGGGTAGCCGGAGCGCTCGTCGAGGAGGGCGTAGGTGTACGGGATGAGGGAGGTGGTCCATTCGGCTGCGGGTGTGTGGGGGTCGGTCGCGCCCATGTGGTGGTGGCCGTCGATCGAACGCGGCTCCGCGCCCCTGAGGGGGCCCGACAGCGCCAGGGCGTGGAAGGCGCCGACCACGACAGCCGCGTGCTCGCCGTTCGCTGTCGCCGCGTCGAGCCGGACACGCATCCACTCCTCCCGCCGCAGATCCACCTCCGAGACCGTCGACTCCCCCCGCAGCGCCCACCCCGTGAGCAGCGCCGCCCGCCGCAGTGCCTCCGGTGTAGAACCGGGCGCCGCCGCCTCCACCAGCCGGTCCCAGAGGTCGTCCCCCGGGCGGCCCGTCAGCCGGGAACGCAAGGCTCCCGAAAGCCGGCCCGGACCCTGCGCCGCGGCCTTGGTCTCCCGCCACCCCCGGTCCGCCAGCGGCAGATCGCAGGCCACGACCGGCACCCCTCCCCGCGCGGCCCACCGCACCGCCGCCAGCTCGGGGGAGAAGTCGGCGAACGGATAGAACGCCGGGCCGGCGCTGCCGTCGCCCGGCGCCGCCGCGAGGGCCACCGGGGCGTGGGTCTCCTCGTGGGCCAGCCACGGCAGCCAGTCCTGCAGTTCGGCCGGCAGTTCGACGAGCAGCACGTCCGGCTTCGCCGCCTCCAGCAGCGCCGGCACCGCCGCCGCCAGGGAGGGCGCGTGGTGCCGTACGCCGATCAGGTACGGCCCGGCAGGGTCGGTGAGCGCCGTGAGGGCCGCCTCGGGGGAGTCGGTCACGACGTCACGCCTCCAGGACCGTGCGCAGGTCCCACAGGGTGCGCCAGGTCGCCGAGCCCTGTTCGGCGCGCCGTCGTACCGGACCGTCCCAGTAGCCGCGCAGCCGGGCCGCGTCGGCGGGATCGTCCTTGCGTACGACGCCCAGGAGATGACCCGGGAGCAGGCCGAGGACATCTCGGTCCCCGGGGAAGTAGGCCGCGGCCAGGGCCAGCGCGCCCGCCACCGAAACGGCCTCCGCCGTGCTCATCACCGTGGACGGACGCTCCACCTCCCAGCCCTCCGCCGACCGTCCCTCGCGCAGATCCCGGAACGCGGTGACCAGGGCCTCGAGCACCGCGTCGTCGACCTGGAAGGGCGCCCCGGCCCGCTCCACCGACGCCCGGGCCTGGCCGCGCACCAGCGCGGTCTCGGCGTCCAGGTCCGGAATCGGGCCCACGGTCTCGAAGTTGAAGCGGCGCTTGAGCGCGGCGGACATCTCCGAGACGCCCCTGTCCCGCAGGTTGGCCGTGGCGATGAGGGTGAAGCCGGGCGCCGCGTGCGCCAACGCGTCGTCCGAGCCCGCCAGTTCGGGCACCGCGATGCGCCGCTCGGACAGCAACGACACCAGGGAGTCCTGGACCTCGGGCAGACAGCGGGTCACCTCCTCCACACGGGCGACGGCGCCCCGGGACATCGCGGTGAGCACCGGGGAGGGGACGAGTGCCTGCCTGCTGGGGCCCTGGGCGAGCAACAGGGCGTAGTTCCAGCCGTACTTGAGCTGGTCCTCGGTCGTGCCCGCCGTGCCCTGGACGACCAGTCCGCTGGTGCCGCACACGGCGGCCGACAACAGTTCGGAGAGCATCGACTTGGCGGTACCGGGCTCGCCGACCAGCAGCAGACCCCGCTCTCCCGCGAGCGTCACCACGCAGCGCTCCACGAGAGCCCGGTCGCCGACGAACTTGCCCTCGACGACCAGCCGGCGCGGCACCCCCGCCGGCGCCTCGGCGCCGTCGGGCAGCCGCAGCGCCTGGCCGCCGCTGCCCATGACGAAGGTGACGACGGCCCGGGGCGTGAGCCGCCAGGCGGGCGGGCGCGGCCCGGCGTCGTACGCGGCGAGGAAGGCCAGTTCGGTGGCGTACCGGTCCTCGGGCGGCACGACCTGGCGGGGCGGAGCGGCACTGGCGGTCATCGGTGGTCGTCCTTCGCGGTGGTACGGATCGTGGTCATCGGCGGCGGCCGGCGCGGGTGGCCCGCGTGGTCAGCTGCTCGTACGCGGGCGCGTCCCCGGCCCGGACGCGCTCCCAGGCACGGGCGAACAGCTCCGGCACCGGGACCAGCGGCAGGGTGCGGTCGCCGTCGGCGACCGGGTAGAGGGCTTCCTTCCAGGTCTCCACCGGCAGGGCCGGGGCCTTGAGGTCCCGCCAGCCGCCGGGCAGGAAGAGGGTGCGGCCGGCGCGCGGGCGCTTGGCCTCGACGACCAGTCCGCTCGCCGCCAGTTCGGCGCGCGCCCGCTTGGTCCGGGCGGGCTTCCAGCCGGTCCAGCGCGCGCAGTTGCGGTCGGTCGGATCGGGCAGGGCCAGCAACTGGAGGTAGAGCGCCGCCGCGTCCGCGCCGAGACCGTGGGCCGAAGCGACCTCGGCGACCAGCGCGGGCACGCTGACCGTGGGGTCCTGGGCGTTCCCCGCGGGCCCCTCGGCTGCGAGGGCGCGGGCCAGGTCGTCGCCGAGGATCGTCCGGACGGCGCGCAGCCAGGTCGTACGCCCCTCGCCGAGCAGGCCCTCCAGGAGCCCGAAGACGGAGTCGTCCGGTCCGCTCAGCGCGGCCGGCCGGACCATGACGTGCTCCGTGTCCGAGTACCAGGGGCGCAGCACCAGCGTGTCACCGGCCCGGGTCAGTCCGTCGGCGTCCGCTCCGCCGGACTCGGGCAGGCCGAAGACCTTGCGCAGCTGGACGGAGGTCGGACCGCCCTTCTCCGTCCAGTCCAGGCCCAGGTCGAGCAGCAGTTCGGGGTCGGCCAGCCGACGGCGCAGCGCGGTGAGCCCATCCGTCAGCCCGGCCCGCAGCGGATGCCCGTACGGCAGCAGATACGCGAGCGCCGCCAGGCTCTCCACGGCCCCTGCCAGCGCGTACGAACCGGGCACCGCCGACGGGTCGGTGGCCGTCAGGTCGCCGTCCATGTCGGGCCGGAACACCGTGGTGCGGGTGAGCCAGGGGGTCCGCCCGGGGTTGAGCACCGCCTCGGCGTGACCGACGCCCATGCCGGCGAGATCGGTGCTGAGGTCCTCCGGCAGGCGCACCAGGCCGCCGAGGCGCTCGGCCCAGAGCCGGGCGGCGGCGGCCGTGTCGGGGCCGGTCGTCCACAGCTCGGCCGGGTTGTCCGGCAGCAGCGCGCCGAGCAGCGCCCGCTGCTCGTCCAGGCCCAGCGAGTTCAACAGCTCGGCACCGAAACCGCGCTGACGAGGCTTGAGACCGATGGTGGCAAGGCCCTCGGCATCGGGTGCCTTCGGATGGCCGGCCAGCAGCACGGTGGCCTGGAGCGGACCGAGCCCGCCGTGTGTCGCGGCCACCAGCGCCTCGGGAGCCTCGGGCCGCCAGGGCGCGGCGCCCTTCTCCCGGATCAGCCGGGTCAGGGCCGCGAGCCGGTCCGCCGTAATCCCGGTGGCATGCCGGGTCTCCCCAACCAGCGTGAAGTGCCCGACGGCACCGAACGCCCCGGACGGATCGTGGTCCAGGGCCAGCCACTCGACCTGGCCCAGTCGGGCGTCCACGCTCTGGCAGCCGAGTATCACCACCGTACGGCCGTCCCGGCGCAGCACCTGACCCATCCGCTGCTGCTTGTCGTGCGGTTCGCTGAGCACCACCTCGCGCAGCGTGGTCCCGAGCCCGGGGAGCGGACCCTCGGTCAGCGCCTCGAACAGCAGGAGCAGCGGTTCACGCTGGACGTCGGTGAGGGCCGGTGAGGCGGCGCGGTAGGCGAGCGGCCGCAGCACGCCCAGGACGGCCGGCCAGATCGCGGCGATGCCGGGGACGGTGTGTTCTTCGCTCAGCCAGCCGTCGCCGACGGCGGCGAGCCGCTCGGGTCCCGGCAGCGGCTTGCCGTCGGCGGGCCTGCCGGACAGCACGTGGTTCACCGAGCGGATCTGGCGCAGCGCGGCCCAGCCGCTCTGCCATGCGTTCTGCAGGGGCACGACTCCGGCGACGGCGTCGTGCAGCGTCCGGTCCCCGCCGTGCTCCGGGGAGTAGTCGGCGAACATGCCCTCGGTCCGCTGCCGGGGCTGTCGCGGCCGCTCCTTCGCGGGCGTGGCCAGGGACGCGGCCGACTCGGCGACCCGCAGTGCCGCACGGACGAGGGAGGTGACACCGGTCAGCAGCCGCCGGTCGGCCAGTCCGGGCAGCGACTGCGCCACCGCGGCCACGGCGACCTCGTCGGCGGCCGGCACCGCGGCCCTCGCCCTGTCGTCCTGCCCGGCCCGGGCCAGCGCCTGCCGGCGCTCGTCCAGCGCTGTCGCCGTCGCCCGCATCAGCGCACCGGCGGCCTCGTCGGTCAGGGCGCGCAGCACGCCCGAGCCCTGCTCGTCACGGGGGCGCAGCGCGTGCCAGAACGCGACCGGCGGTACGAGCCGGGTACCGGCCGCGTACGCCCCGCCGGACTCGCCGAAGGGCATCCGCCCGAGCTCGGTGCCGTCGCCCGTGTGCAGGGCGATGCTCTGGTACATCTGCGCGGCGATCGGCTCGGCTCCGCCCGGCAGCCGCAGCGTGCCCAGCGGCACTCCCGGAACCCGGCCGTTGCGGGCCGCCCGCAGGGTCGCCGTCCGGCCGTCCGGCGTGCCGGCGACGGTCCGCGCCTCGGCGCCCTCGCCCTCCGTGCGCACCCAGCGCCCCAGGACCGTGCCGTCGGTACCGAACGGGCTGTGCTCCAGACCGGGTTGCAACGGCAGCACCTCGCAGGAGCCGTGCAGCAGCGAGGCGTCCTCGCGGACGGCCGAGGCCAGCAGCGCCGGCAGCGAGGCCCGTCCGTGCTCGCCGGTCGCCGGGTCGTACTCCAGCCACACCGACTGCCGCCCCTGCCTGCCCTGACGCCAGTACGTGGTGCCGTCACCCAGCACCGGACGGCTCGGCGGCAGGACCGTGTCCCCGGCGTGCAGGGTGCGGCCACCCGTGGCCCGGCCGCCACCGGGCAGCGGCACCGAGGCGTTGGCCGCGTCCATGCCGGACCACCAGCCGGGTACCTGCTCACCGCCGAGCGGGAACACCTCGGACGGGCGGTTCGACCAGTAGCCGTGCTGCTTCGAACCGTCCCGCCACACCACCAGCAACTCGCCGTCCACGTAACGGAACCGGGGCCGCTGCCAGCGATCCAGGTCCGTCGGCAGCCGCAGGTCGTGCGTGAGCAGCACTCCCTCGGGGCCGACCACGATCGCCTTGTGACCGCGCGCCAGGATCAGCGCGGGCCATGCCTCGGTCACCGACAGCGCGTTGTCCCGGTCCTTGCGCACCTCGGAGTCGAGCAGCTCCAGCGCCTCCTCCAGCGCGGGCCAGCCCAGTTCGTCCAGGATTCCGGCGCGGAGCGTACGGCCGAGGACCGGGACGACGTCGTACCCGGTGAGCCGTCGGACGGCGAGCGGGCTGTCCTGCACCACCGCCCTGAAGGGGCGCAGCCGCTCCAGCTTCGAGTCGATGCCGGGCAGCCCGGTCGCGGCGGCGAACTCCGCGGTCGCCTCCTGCAGCCACTCGCGCAGGACGTCGCCGAGGACCGGATGCGCGGCCACCTGGGGCAGAACCGCGGGCCCCTGGCCACGGCCCAGCTCTTCGACGGCCTCGAACAGCAGGGGCCGGTAACGGGATTCGGCCGCGAGCGCCTTCAGATCCCGCTGCCCGGGCCGCTCGTCGCGCAGCCAGTTGCCCAGCGGCAGATGGACACGTGTGTCCGCGTCCGGAACGGCCAGCGCGACGCCCTCCGCCACGCACAGGTCCAGCAGATCGAGGTCGGCCCCCGCCTGCCAGCGCCCGGTGAAGAGGTCCACGGGCCGTCCGGCCGCCCGCAACCTGGACGCCATCCTCTCCACCAGCGCCAGCGTCGCGGGGGAGCGGTGCGAGTACGCCGACCCGTGCTTGCGGTGCTGGGCCCAGCGGCTCAGCCAGTCCGCCGCGTCCACGTCGCCGCTCCCGTCGGTGAGCAGCAGATCCGCTCCGCACCCGGCCAGCAGCGCCAGCCAGAACTCGTCGTCCGCCACCTCCCGTCCCAGCCCCGCCGGCATGATCTCCAGCAGCCGCACCCGGACCTCGGGCCGCTGCTCGGCGAGGGCCGGCAGCACGCCGCGGTAGGCGTTCCAGAAGGAGGCCGGTGCCCGTACGGCGGCCGGGGAGGCCAGCAGGTCGGCGACCAGGGCGCACTCCTCGGCGACCCGGTCAAGACCCGCCGCCTTGATCAGCCCGCGGGCGTCCTGCGGCAGCGAGGCGTACGGCGGCATCCCGGCCGCGCAGCGCTCCACCGTCAGCTGCCGGAACTGCGCCCAGGCGGTGGCCGGTTCGAGCCGCCTGGCAAGGTCCTTCACGTACTCCTTGAGCGCCTTGACCGTGAGCGCCCCGGCGAAGGCGAACTCCAGGAACACCGCCCGCTGCCGCTCCTCGTCCACGGCCAGGGCGTGCACCCGCTCGGCCTCACGGGCCTTGCCGAAGAAAGCGGCCGCGTAGGTGGTGTTCTCGTGCTGGAGGAAGACCCGCGCGGCCTGCTCGTAGAAGGTCGGCAGAAAGTGCGGGACCGCGCGGCCCAGCCGCTCGCCGAGCGCCTCGAAGCCCTCCTTCGCGTTGCCCGGCTTGGACTTGGCCTGCCGGGCCAGCCGCTCGACGTCCTTGACCAGGGCGAGCGCGTGATGGCCGTTGGCCGGGTCGTGGACCAGCGCCCAGGCGGGGAAGCCCAGGGTCTCCCGGCGCACCTGACCGACCTCGGGCGCCTCGGGCTCCCGGGCGAGGCCGAGGAACTCCAGGGCCAGGTCCTCGGCCTCGCCGAGGGTGCCCGGTACCAGGCGCACCACAAGGCGGTCGTCCAGGGCGGGGTGGGTGTAGGTGCGGGCGGTCAGGACGTCGGCGTCCTCGCGCCGGGTCGTGCCCGACGGCAGGATCGCGCCGGCGTCCAGCAGCGCGGCCGTGGTGGTGTCGTCGTACGTGCTCATGCCGCCCGCTCCTCGTCCTCGATGTCCCGCCCGGCGTACAGCGCCGCCGCCATCCGCATGCCCTCCGACCAGGCGACCGGGCCGACCTGACCCAGCTTCAGCGTCCGGCCCGCCGGATCGGTCCACACGAGCGGGCCGGTCTCGGTCTCGTAGTAGGCGTCGAAGTCGCCGACCCAGACCCGGGCCTCGACCGCGCGGCCCTCCTCCAGCACGGAGCACACCGCGTGGCCGCCGCGCACCCGGTACCCCAGCTGCGCGGCCCTGCCGTGCAGGAACCGCAGCTCCTTGAACACCCCGCCCGCGTACTCCTCGACCTGCGTGCCCTCGGCGTCCAGCGCGGCCGGGCGGTGCCAGACCTCGCGGAAGAGCTGCTGGGCCTTCTGCTCGACGCCCAGCTCGACAGCGAACTCCCGCAGCTCCTCCAGGTCTTCGAGGAGCACCGGGTGCGGCAGCCTGACCAGGTCGGGGGCGATGCGCACGGTGTCGCCGTCGAGGTCGACCAGGCCGAGCCCGCGCTCGGCGTCGGCGTCCCGCAGGAACCCGGCGACCTCGCCGTCGGCGCCGGTGACCACCAGGTCGCGCAGCGCCGCCTGCCAGGCGGGGTCCGGCCAGACGCGGGCGAGGACCTCCAGCGGCACGGGCAGCGAACGGGTCAACCACCGCTCCACATCCGTCAGGCACTGCCGTTCGTGCCGCTCCAGCCACTCGGCGAGCTGCCGCAGTCCCACCACCGCCGGATCGTCCGCCAGCTTCGCGGGCACGGATTTTAGCCGCCGTCCCGCCGCGTTGCGGCAGACCACCTTCCCGTCGTCCAGGGCCACTTCGTAGTCCCCGGCCGCCACCCACCCCATGCGTGCCTCCCCGCACCGCAGTGATCAAGTGATGGCGACTGTAGGGGAGAGCACTGACAACGCCCTCCGCGGTCCCCGACGGCGGAGGAAACATCAGCTCAGCGGGGGTGAGAAGGGCGACAAGAGGTGTGCCGGAAGCTATGGGAACGGCCCCGGTCCGCAGGCAGAGACGCCTGGACCGGGGCCGTGGGAGAGCGACGCGGGCGAGGACGTCAGCCCTGCCCCGCCTCCTTCTCCCGCTTCAGGTTCTTCAGCCGTGCGCCCTCCTTGCGGACCTCGGCCTGCGTGGCCCGCTCCTTCTCCAGCCACTCGGGCCGCTCGCGCCTGAGCTCCTCGATCTGCTCGGTGGTGAGCGGCTCGGTCACTCCGCCGCGCGCCAGCCCCGCGATGGACACGCCCAGCCGCTCGGCGACCACCGGACGTGGGTGCGGTCCGTTGGCCCGCAGCTCGCGCAGCCACTCGGGCGGGTTGGTCTGGAGCTCGGTCAGCTCGGCGCGCGAGACGGCACCCTCCTGGAAGGCGGCGGGCGTGGCGGGCAGGTACACACCCAGCTTCTTCGCCGCGGTCGCGGGCTTCATCGTCTGGGTGGTCTGGTGCGAACTCATGAGGCCAAGGGTATCGGCCGGGTGCGTAAGCGCCGACCAGGGCCGATGCGAGGCCGCCTTCTCCGGCCGACGGGGGTCACCGCTCCCAGTCGACGGCCAGCCACCGCTTCCGGCCGATGGTGGGCCGCCGCTCCCGGCCGGTTAACCTGGCCAGGTGACAGGCTCGGAGGAAAAACCGTCGTTCCGGCTCGCGTACGTCCCCGGCGTGACGCCCGCCAAATGGGTACGCATCTGGAACGAGCGCCTGCCCGACATCCCCCTCAGCCTGCACCAGGTCACGGCGGCCGAGGCGTCCGACATGCTGCGCGCGGGTGCCGCGGACGCCGGCTTCGTACGGCTCCCGGTGGACCGTACGTTCTTCAGCGCGATCCCCCTCTACACCGAGGACACGGTGGTCGTCGTGCCCAAGGATCACGTGATCACGGCGGCCGAGGAGGTCACCCTCGCCGACCTCGCCGACGAGGTCCTCTTCCACCCTCTGGACGACGTCTTCGACTGGGACGCACCGCCCGGCGAGCCCGCCTTCGAGCGCCCGGCCACCACCGAGGACGCCGTCGAACTGGTCGCCGCCGGCGTCGGCCTCCTCGTCGTCCCGCAGTCGCTGGCCCGTCTCCACCACCGCCGGGACCTCACCTACCGGCCGCTCACCGACGCTCCCCAGTCGACCGTCGCCCTGTCCTGGCCCGAGGAGGCCACCACGGACCTGGTCGAGGACTTCATCGGCATCGTCCGCGGCCGCACGGTCAACAGCACACGCGGCCGCCAGGCCGAGCAGACGCCCCAGGACTCCCAGGGGGCGCGGGCGCAGCCGAAACGGCCGCAGAAGGCGACCGCGGCGGGCCGTGGCGCACAGGGCCGGGCCGGCGGAGCCAGACGCACCCAGTCCGCCAAGCCCGCGAAGCGCGGAAAGCCCCGCCGCCGGTCCTGACCCACGGCCCGGCGGGCGGCAGGCCGTGGGTCAGCCGGCCATGAGCCGCGAGTCGGTGGGCCCACGAGCGGCGATTCGGCGGGCCATGAGCCGCCAGTCAGCCGGGCATCAGCCATGAGGTGGCCGGGCTACGAGCCGTGGGTCAGCCGGTCATGAGCCGTGAGTCGGCGGGCCACGAGTCGCCGGTCAGCCGGGCATCAGCCACGGGTGATCGGGCTCGGGTCGTACGCCATGAGCCGCGAGTCGGTGGGCCCACGAGCCGCGAGTCGGTGGGCCACGAGTCGCCAGTCAGTCGGTCATGAGGCGCGGGTCATCGGGCTCGGGTCGTACGCCGTAAGGGATCCGCCGAGGCCGGGCCTCGTGCCCGCTCCCGGTCTGCTTCCGCGCGCCCCGATCACCCTCCCCGAACCTGGGCCCTCGCGATGTCACGATGCCTGCGGACATCCCGGAGATCAGCGCTGGAGGCGCCCGTGAGCCCCGAAGTAGCCCCGGACGAGCCCGTCGACCCCCGTACCTCGTCCGCGTTCCTCGTCAACGAATCGCTCGGCTACCTCTTCCCGGCGGCCCTGCGTGCCGCCGCGGTCGTCGGTGTCGCCGATCATCTGGCCGACGGCCCCCGCACGCCGGCCGAACTGGCCGCGGCCACCCGCACCGACGCACGGAGCCTCTACCGGGTGCTCCGGCTGCTCGCCACGCGCGGCGTCTTCGAGGAGGACGCGAGCGGCCGCTTCCGGCTCACGTCCGCCGGTGACGCCCTGCGCAGCGACGCCCCCTGCTCGGCGCGCTCGGCCGTCCTGATGAACACCGACCGCAGCATGTGGCTGCCGACCGCCGACCTGAGCCGCTGCGTCAGCGAGGGCACGTCCGCGTTCGAGCACCTCTTCGGGCTGCCGTTCTGGGACTACTTCGCGCAGGACGAGGACACCGCGGACATCTTCCACTGCGGTATGGCCGCGATGTCCGACGCCGAGAACGAGCCCATCGCCGTCGCCTGCGACTTCCCGCCCAGCGGGACGGTCGTGGACGTGGGCGGCGGTCACGGCGGGTTCCTGCTGACGGTCCTCGACCGCCACCCCGGTCTGCACGGCGTCCTGTACGACCGGCCGCACGTCCTGGCCGGGCACCGGCTGGACACACCCGGGACCGCGGGACGCTGGAGCACCGAGGCCGGCGACTTCTTCGTCACCGTACCGAAGGGCGACGTCGTCGTGCTCAAGCGGATCCTGCACGACTGGGAGGACGAACGGTGCGTGGCCCTCCTCGACCGCTGCCGCACCGCCCTGGCGCCGGGCGGGCGGATCCTGGCCGTCGACGCGGTGGTTCCGCCGGGCAACGCACCCCACCAGGCCAAGGCGCTCGATCTACTGCTGATGGCGGCGCTGGTGGGCCGGGAGCGCACCGAGCCGGAGTTCGCCACGCTGTTCGAGTCCGCGGGCCTGAAGCTGTCGAGGGTCGTGCCGACCTCGACCGTGCTCTCGGTGATGGAGGCGGTGGCCGCCTAGGCGATCCTGACCTGCGGCGTCCTGGGCTCAGTCGCTCTCCGGTGCCCTCGACCGCTCGCGCATGTCGGCGACCGCCAGGCACAGCGCCACCAGGATCAACCCGACGGAGGTGAGCAGGCCCAGCTGGAGCGCCTCGGTGGCCGGGCCGCCGTTCGCGAGGTGGGCGAAGTAGACGGAGCCCACCACGGCGATCCCGGCCGCCGAGCCGACGCGCTGGCCGGTCTGCAGCACCCCGCCCGCCGCGCCGGCCCGTTTCACCGGGACGCGGGTGAGGGTGAGCGTCGTGTTGGGGGAAACCGCGAGACCGGAGCCGATCCCGCCGATGATCATCGGTACCGCCGCGGCCCACCCCAGGCTCTCCAACGGCACCAGCCACACCACCGCGGCGATCCCGAGCAGCCCCAGCGCCACCCCGCTGAGGCCGATGACGACCAGCTTGCGCCCGTGGCGCACCACCAGCCGGCCCCCGAGGGCGGCACCGACCGCCGAGGCGATCGCGAACGGCAGCACCGTGAGACCGGAGGCCAGCGCGCTGTATCCGGCCGCATTCTGCAGGAACAGGGCGAGGACGAAGAAGACCGTGGTGAAGCCCGCGAAGTAGGTCAGGCTGATCAGCGCGCCGAGGGTGAAGGACCGCAGTGAGAACAGGTCCAGATCCACCAGGGGTGCGCGTCCGAGCCGTCCCTGCCGCCGCTCCCACACCCAGAACAGGCCCAGCAGCACTCCGCCCACCGGCAGCAACGCCCACTTCAGCCGCCCGGTCCACTGCTGCTCCTGCACCAGCGGCAGCATCAGTGCGAGTACCCCGGCACCGAGGAGCACCACCCCCACGGGGTCGAACTCCTCCCGCCGGCCCGGCGACGCGGGGAACCGGGGCAGCAGCCGCAGCCCCGCGGCGAACGCGGCCACTCCGATGGGCAGGTTGACGAAGAACACCCAGCGCCAGCCGTCGCCGGTGCCGACCGCGTCGATGATCAGACCACCCGCCAGCGGGCCCACCGCCGTCGAGACGCCGATGACACTGCCGAGCAGACCGAAGGCCTTGGCCCGCTCGGCGCCCTGGAACATCTGCTGGATCAGTCCCGAGGTCTGCGGGGCGACCATGCCTGCCGCCGTGCCCTGGATCAGCCGGAACACCACCAGCCAGTCGGGGCTCGCGGCGAGCCCGCAGGCCGCCGACGCCACTGTGAACGCGGCCAGCCCGAAGAGGAAGGCCTGACGCCGGCCGCGCATGTCACCGAGCCGGCCGGCCGGCACGAGGGCCAGTCCGAAGGTCAGTGCGTAGCCGGAGACCACCCAGGACTGGGCTGCCTCCGACGCGCCGAGCCCGTGCTCGATCGAGGGCAGTGCCACGTTCACGATGGAGGTGTCGAGCAGCGAGATGAAGCCGGCCGCCAGACACACCCCGAGCGCCCGCCACCGCCGGTCCTCGGTGGCCGGTCGCTGCGGCTTTGCCCAGGTCGTGGTCATGCCGCCACGCTATGCAGTCATCACGGATGTCGCACGACCGGCGGAGCGAACGGCTGGCGGTGCTGGTCCTTCCGGGTGAGGTTCAGTGCGCGTACGACGCCGCCCGTGCCGTAGCCACGACCCGGTCCCCGTCCGCCCCGGCCAGCAGCCCGGCCGCCACCCACCCGGTCACGACCGACCGCACCCGCGCCACCAGCGCCTCCTTGCCGTGGAACGGCGCCCCGGCCCAGACCTCGTCCAGCAGCGAGCCGCCGTCCGGCCGCGCCGGGTTGGCGACCCCCGAGTCGAGGCCGCCGAACACCACTGTGGGCTCCGAGCGCCGGAAGTAGGCGTGGGTGGGGTCCTCGGTGCCCTCGTAGAAGGGGGCGAACTCGGTACCGGCGGTCCCGTCCAGGGCGAAGTGGAGCGGAGCGCCGGCCACCGGGGTCAGGGACGGCAGCAGGTCCCCGGAGAGCCCCGCGTTCCGGTACAGCCCCAACTCCAGGTACTCCTTGGCCGCGTTGCGGCCGACCAGGTTGACGGGACCGTAGAACAGGGTCTGCAACGACGGGTCGTCGAGGGCCTTCTCCACCCGCAGCCGGAACGGGACCGACACCCGCACGGTGTCCCCGGCCCGCCAGGTCCGCCGGGGCACCGCGAAGTAGCTGCCCGGTACCACAGTGCCCGGCACCGCACGCCCGTTGACCGTCACCCGGAACCCGGCCGTCGCCCACACCGGCACCCGCAGCCGCAGTTCGAAGGAGGCCCGCCCGCTCCCGCCGACGGTGAGCGTGCTGCCCTGCTCCCGCGGGTAGCGGGTGGTCTGGCCGACGGTGATTCCCTTCTCGGCCCAGGTCAGTGTCGACGGGCTGTAGAGGTTGACGTACAGGGCGCTGCCGTCGGCCGCCGCGAAGTACACCGAGTCCTGGTACTTGGTGGCGGACTCCATGCCCGTGCCCTCGCAGCAGGTCGTGCCCTGCTTGGGCGTGTAGTCCCGCACCTGCCCGGGCGTCAGCCCGATGAAGTACGTGACCAGCGGTTTCCCGGCATCGGCCCGGTCCTGTTTCGAGCCGAGCACCTGGTTGTACAGGGCCCGTTCGTAGTAGTCCAGGTACGCCGGATCCTGCTCGTGGAAGAACAGCGCCCGGCTGAGCTTCAGCATGTTGTACGCGCAGCAGGTCTCGGCGGTGGTCGCGCCGAGGGTCCCCGCGATGACGTCCCGCGCCTTCCAGAACTCGCTCGTACTGGTACCGCCGATGCCGTACATGCGGTGCGGTACGACCATGCCCCAGAAGTTCTTCGCGGCGGCCAGGTAACGCTCCTCGCCGGTGGCGTCGTACAGCCGGACCAGGCCGGTGAAGATCGGGATGTGCTGGTTGGCGTGCAGGCCGTTCAGCGTGTCGGTGTTCGCGGCGCAGGCGTCGATGAGGCTGTCCAGGTCGAACAGCCGGGCCAGCGCGAGGTGTTCGGCCCTGCCGGTGAACTCGTGCAGGTCACAGATCGCCTCGACGATCCCGCCGAACTCGCCGCTGGAGAAGATCCCCCACATCCGCTGGAGCGTGGCGGCGGGCAGCACGGACAGCCGTGCGTACATCCAGTCGCCCATGCCGGACGCGAGATCGAGCGCCTGGTCGTCACCGGTCGCGGTGTACGCCTCCAGCAGGCCGCGCAGGATCTTGTGCGCGGTGTAGTACGGCGCCCACACCTTCGTGTAGTCGCTGCCGGTCATCGACTCCAGCAGGATGAACTGCGTCTCCGGGTAGGCCGCGAGGAACCCGGGGTGGCTGGGCCCGCCCCAGGTCCGGCGCAGGGCGGCGTCGAGGCCGCGTCCCGAGGCGTCCGCGAACACCGCACCCGACGTCTCGCCGAAGGCGTACGAGACCAGGTCACCGCTCGTCCGTGCGCTCTGCAACCCGGCTATCTCGTCGGCGCTCAACGCCCGTGACCACACGTCGAAGCCGCCGAAGGCACCCGCGAAGACGGGGTCGGCGGGGTAGTGGGAGCGGCCGAGCCAGTGGTCGGCGAGGGTGCCGAGGGCGGCCGGGGTGAGGGACATGGCCGTGTTGCGGGCCACGGCCGTGCCGTTGACGTACAGCGTGCCGGTGCCGTCGGCGATCGTCACCGCGAGGTGGCTCCACCGGTCGAGAGGCAGCGCGGCGGTGCCGTCGATCCCCTGCTCGGCGCCCGCCCCGCCGGTGGTGATCGCGAACCGGGGCAGCCCGTTCGCGTTGCGGGCGGCGAGGTAGAGGTACCGGGTGGTGTCGTTGCCGAAGTCCAGCACCCGGGCCCAGGCGTCCTCGTGGGCGGGTCTCACCCAGGCGGACAGGGTGACGGCGGAGGCGTTCCCGAGCGCACCGGCCGGCAACTCGACGTACTGGTAGGACCCGCGCTGGTTGGCCACGGCGGTCCCACCGAGCACCCCGGCCACGCTCAGCGCGGAGGGCTCGTGCCGCAGGGCCTCGCGCACCTCGCCCAACGCCCCCACCATGGTGCGGATCTTCGTCCCGAACACCTCCTCACCGGTGCTCGCGTACGCCTGGGCCAGCATGGTCAGGAAATGGCCGGTGTAGTGCCCGCGCAGATTGCCGTTGGCCTCCCCGTCCAGCCCCTCCCAGCCACCGGGGGCGACCGCACCGCCCGTGTCCAGCCCCGCGTTGGCCCGGAACACCTGCACCAGCCGGTTCACGTCATAGCCCCGCGCGTGATCGAGCATCAACGCCCGCTTCTTTGCGAACAGCCCGGGCTCCAGCGCCACATCCGCCAGCCCGAACGGCCGTACCGTCCAGGTCGCTTGCGCCGCGGCCGCCCGACCACCGACCGCGACGCCGGTCCCGCCGGCCGCGGCGACCAGAGCCGTCACCTGGAGGAGGGTCCTTCGGGAGAGGGGCTGCGCCATGTGCACCTCATAGGATGTTTGATATTTCGAACGATGTTCGGAAATCCGTCCAGAAGATTCCAGAAGATAGAGAAGAGGCGCGGAAGCGTCAACGGTACTGACAGGTATGAGGAGTTCGGGCCGCGGATGCCGTTACGCGCGTGCGGTCCGGCCGATCGACTCCACCAGTGGCAGCAGTCGGTGCGGGACGCGTTCGCGCAGGGCCACCTCCGTGCGGGTGCGTACCACGCCCGGCAGGCTGATCAGCTTCTGGATCACGTCCTCCAGGTGCGCGTTGTCCCGCGCCACCACCCGGGTCAGCAGATCCCCGCCGCCCGTGATCGAGAACGCCTCCACGATCTCCGGCACGGCGGCGAGGGCGTCCCCCACGTCGTCGAGATGGCCCTGAGTGACCTCGATGTGCACGAAGGCCAGCACCGGGTGGCCGAGTGCGGCGGGGGAGAGGGAGGGGCCGCCGCCGGTGATCACGCCGTCCCGCTCCAGCCGGTCCAGGCGGGCCTGCAGGGTGCCCCGGGCGACACCGAGGATCCGGGCGTACTCCCGCACGCTGGTGCGCGGCTGCTCCAGCAGCAGCCGCAGGATGCGGGTGTCGAGTTCGTCCACGGTCATGGTGGGCGACTGTACCAATGGCTCACGGCCGTTCCCCGCCGAGCTGGGCCATTGGCGTTCCCCGCGGACAGCGCCGAGCGGGAGGAGTGGGCCAATGGCTCAGTGAAATCGCAGGGACTTGAGCCAGTCGCACGGCGATGGTCTCATGGGGGTGTCGATGGCGCTGCGGATCCCCGCGGCGCCATTTCTGTGTCGTCCAACTGGGCCGTCCGTCCGGCCGGTCCGTCCGGGCCGTCCGTCTGTGCCGTCCCATGGGAGGGGAAGCAGTGCTGAAGAGGGTGTTCACGGCTCCGGACCCGGGGCGGGTGCGGCTGCGCTTCGCCGCGCGGGCCGTGCTGGGCATCGGCCTCGCCGTCGTACTCTGCGGGCTGGCCGGGCACTCCCTCGCGGGCGCCGTCACCGGCGGGCTCACCGCGCTGCTCGCCCTGTTCACCGTCGCCGACGCCACCGTACGCGGGCAGGCCGTCACCACCGCGCTGCTGCCCGCCGCGGGCCTTCCCGTCCTCGCCGCCGCGGCCGAGCTGCACGACATACCCGTCGCACGGGACCTGGTCTTCCTGGCCGTGGTCGGCGCGGGCGTCTACGCGCGCCGCTGGGGGCCGCGCGGCCACAGCCTCGGCGTGTTCGCCTTCATGACCTACTTCGTCGCCCAGTTCCTGCACGCCACGCCCGGACAGCTGCCCGAGCTGTACGCGGCCGTACTGCTCTCCGTGCTCGGCGCGGCCGCCGTCCGCTTCGGCCTGTGGTGCTACGAGCGCCATCTGCCCCCGGCGCCGGTACCCGCCCCCGCCGCCGGCACCGGCCTGGCCCGGGTGACCACCCGGCAGGCGGTCCAGGCGACCGCGGGCGGGGGTTTCGCGCTCGTCGTCGGCCAGGCAGTGTCGGGCCAGCGCTGGTACTGGGCGGTCGGCGCCACCTGGTGGGTCTTCGTCAACACCGCCTCGCGCGGCGAGACCCTGGTCCGGGGCTTCCGCCGGGTCCTCGGCACGGTCATCGGCATCGCGCTCGGCCTGCTCGTCGCCGTCCCCGTGCACGGCGCTCCCGTCCCCACCGCCGTCCTGGTCGCGGCCGCCGTCTTCGGCATCTTCTACTCGGCAGCCGTCTCCTACACCTGGATGATGCTCTGGGTGACCCTGCTCGCGGAACTGCTCTACGGCCTCCTCGGCGTCCTCACCCCCGGCCTGCTGGCGCTCCGGCTCACCGAGACCGCGGTGGGCGCGCTCGGCGCCGGACTCGCCGTGCTGTTCGTGCTGCCGGTCACCACCCACCTCACCACCGACGCCTGGATCCAGCGCGCCCTGCGCGGCGTCCACGCCTGCACGGCCGAGGCCGCCGCCCGGCTCGCCGGATCCACCACCGCCGACCCGGCACCCCGGGTGGCCGAACTGGAGCAGCTGATCGGCCGGGTACGGCTCTCGGTCGCCCCCCTCGTCCACCCGCTCACCCCGATGCCCGGCCGCAAGCGCCGCGCCCGCCGGGTCCTCGCCCTGCTGGACGACTGCGCCCGGGAGATCCGCGGCCTGGTCGCCGTCGCAGCCGACCCCGAGGCCTCCCACGACGCCCGGCTGGCCGCCGCCTGCTGGCGCGTCGAGGCGGCCGTGGAGGCGCTCACCCGGGGCTCCGTACACATCGCCGGCCCCGCCGAACCGCCCGCCGAGCCCGCCCTCGCCCATCTGCACGGGCTGGAGCGCGCCCTCGCCGAACTCGCCGAACCGCTGCGCACCCCCTCGGGCTCACCCCTGGTCGGCGCCTGAGACGCGCCGCCCCGGACGTCTTGGTCTAGACCGCAAACTGCTACCGTCGGCCCCGGACCGGCTCGTACTGACTCGCACTGACTCGTGCTGGCCTGACTCGTACCGGCTCGTATCGAGAGGGGACACCGGTGACAGACGGCGGCAGGCGACGGAGGGCGTTCATCGGGTCGTTCACGGCGGCGGGCGGACCCGGGGTCGTCACGGCGGCGGTCCAGCCGCACAGCGGCGCCCTCGCCCTTCTGGAGAGCGTCGACGGCGTACCCGACCCGTCGTATCTCGCGCTCGCCCCCGGCGGGCGCACCCTGTACGCGGTCAGCGAGACCGCCGACGGCGCGGTGGCCGCCTACCACGTTCACGACGACAAGCCGCGCCTCGCCGGACCTCCGGTCCCGGTCGACGCCAGTGGCCCCACCCACCTCAGCGTCTTCGACGGTCACGTCCTGACCGCCAACTACGGCTCCGGCAGCATCAGCGCCGTCCCCGTCCGCCCCGACGGCACCCTCGCCGGCACCGCCTCCGGGGTGCTGCGGCACAGCGGCTCGGGCCCGCACGAGCGTCGTCAGCGCGGCCCGCACGCCCACCAGGTGCAGCCGGACCCCACCGGCCGCTGGGCGGTCAGCGTCGACCTCGGCACCGACTCGGTACGGGTCTGCACGCTGAACGAGGGCACCCTCGCCGTCCGCCGCGAGTTCGCGCTGCGCCCCGGCTCCGGCCCCCGCCACCTGGCCTTCCACCCCGGCGGCCGGTACGCCTACGTGGTCAACGAACTCACCCCGACCGTCACGGTCTGCCGCTGGGACGCCGACACCGGCGCCCTGAAGCCACTGGCCGAGACCCCGGTACTGCCCGGCGCCCCGGCCGGCGACGCCTACCCGTCCGGCATCGTCGTGTCACCCGACGGCCGCTTCGTCTGGACGGCGACCCGGGGCGAGGACGTCCTGACGACGTTCGCGGTCGACGGGGACCAACTGCACCTGACGGCCACCGTCCCGTGCGGAGGCCACTGGCCCCGGGCCCTCGCGGAGTCCGAGGGCTTCCTGTACTCGGCGAACGAACGCTCCGGGGACATCACCTGGTTCACCGTCGACCAGGAGACGGGCGTACCGCGCTACGACGGCTCGGTGGAGATCCCGGCAGCGTCCTGCGTCGTCTTCGACTGAGCCCGACCAGGCGGCGCCCCGTACGGAAGCGTCCCGTGCGGGGCGCGGGGCTGTGCCAATGTGCGGCTCCGCCGCGGGGGCGCGCCTGGCCCCCACCGGACGGCCGGTCGAAGAACCTCCGCACCACCCCGAAAACGGCCGACGGGCCCCTTCCGAGAAGGGACCCGTCAAGGCACACACGCCGACCTCAGCGGACCGGCGCACCCTGGGCCTGCTGGGGAGCGATCCCGAGCGCGGTCGTGTACTTGGCCAGCGCCAGCTTGCCGATCGCCGGATACGGCCCCAGCGGATCGGCCGTGGCGCACCCCGCCTCCTCGGCGGCCGCCGTCAGCAGGCCCCCGTCGATCTCGGGACCGATCAGATACGGCGCCAGCGCCAGCTGCTGCGACCCCGAGCCCCGCAGCTGCTCCGCGACGGAGGAGATCGAACCCTCCTGGTCCAGCGCCGCGGCCATCACCGGCACGGCCAGGCGCGCGGCGAGCAGCATGCCGGTGATCCCGGCGGCCTGCACGGCCTCCTCGCCGCCCACGGAGGCGAGGATGATGCCGTCGGCGGCGGTCGCCACGGTGAACAGACGGGCACGGTCGGCGCGGGCCAGACCGGCCTCCGAGAGACGCACGTGCAGCGCCTCGGCGAGCAGCGGGTGCGGGCCGAGGACGTCGGTCAGGTCGGCGGCGACCCGGCTCTCCATGACGGCCTGGCGGACCTGGCGCAGCAGCGCGCTGTCCGGGCCGGCCAGCAGCGGCACGACGACCGCGACCGGGCCGTCGGGCATCTTGACGCCCTCGACGCCGGCGGCGACGGCCTGCTCGTAGCGGACGGCGCGCTCCTCGGCGGCACGGGCGAGGACCGACTGGAGGGTGGGGAACTCCGCGTCGTCCCCGTCGAGGTACCCGATCCGGGCGTCCAGGCCGGGCAGCTCGGAGCGGGCGATGCTCACGACCTCCTCGGCGAGGCCGCGCGTGGCCGCGCTGGGCGTACCCGGCACGGCGAGGACGAGCGCGGGCGCGTCCTCGGGAGCCACCAGCGGCTCGGGTCGGCGGTGCCGCCCGGGCTGGCGAGGTCGCGGCATTCGTACTGGCAGGCCGGACGCGGGCCCAGTGGGGGAGCTCATGGCGACGCATGTTACTGGCTTATTGGGCTCCCCTGTTCGGGGAGGGTGCAGGTGAGCGGTATCCGTCCGGTTTTGTCTGATGAGTTACACATGATTCGGAGGTGATCCCGTCACCTGTCGGACACTTTGTGTCCCAATGGGATCAATCGCCTTTTGTATGTACTACGGAGAGCAGCTTTTCATCACTCGGCAGAGTGAGCCGCCCGACGGCCAGGTCACTCGCGACGCGTACCGCTCCGTGCAGCGGATCGCCCTCCGCCGGGACCTGCCGTGCCCGCGGCAGCCGAGTGGACAACTCCTCGGCCAGCGGTCCCAGAAGCGGGTCGCCCAGCTTGGACAGGCCGCCGGTGAGGGCGACTCGGGGCTCACCGGCCGTGGGGCAGACGGCGACGGCCGACTCGGCCATGTGCCGGGCCGCCGCGCGCAGGATCCCGGCCGCGACCGGGTCGTGTGCGGCGCAGTCCGCGACCTGCGGGGCGAAGGAGGCCAGTACGGCGGGCCGGTCGGCGCGTGGATAGAGCTGCCCGGGCAGCCCGGCCGGCGGCCCGAACCGCTCCTCGGCGCACGCCAGCAGCGCGGCCGAGCCGCCGTCGCGTCCGTCGAAGGCGCGCAGTGCCGCCTCCAGGCCCGCCCGGCCGATCCAGGCGCCACCGCCGCAGTCACCCAGCAGATGCCCCCAGCCGTCCGCCCGCCGCCACCCCGTCAGATCGGTGCCGATCGCGATCAGCCCCGTACCGGCGGCGATCACCGCGCCCGGGCGCGGGCCCAGGGCGCCGACGTATGCCGTCACGGCGTCGGCGGCCAGGGCGACCGTCCGCACGCCGAGCTCGCGGGCCAGCGCGTCCGGCAGTTCGGCCCGCAGGGCGTCGCCGAGGCTGGCCAGCCCGGCGGCGCCGACGACGACCGTCGGCACCCCGGCCAGCCCGTATTCGCCGATCAGCGCCCGTGCCATGGGCAGGAGTTGCTCCAGCAGATGCCCGGGGTCGATGCCCCGCGCCCCTGTGCGCACCGGCTCCCGGGACTCCCGCGGCACCGACGGCTCCCGCCCCGGCACGCCTACGACGGCCCGCAGCCCGGAGCCACCGGAGTCGACGGCGAGAAACCCGGACCCGAGGCCCCTGGAGCCCCCGGAGTCGCGGGGGTCGGCGGCGAGATCCTCCAGGCCGTGCGACTCGCCGCCCCGTCCGCTCATCGCGGACACCTCATGGCGGACGCCGGTCCGCAGGCATGGGCGAGGGCCGCGCGGACGTCACCGTCGGCAACCGGCCGCGGAACGGACGGAGGTTGCGGGCGTCGCGGACGCAGGAAGCTCTGCCGGGTCCGGGGGGTGAGGCCGCCGTCGGAGGGCCGGGGCAGGCCTTGGTCGATGTTCGGCTCCCGGAGGATGTCGGGTGCGGGAGTCTCCGGATCCGGACGTCGGCGACGAGCGGCCGGTAAGGCGCGACGACCATGGCGCGGCGGTTCGGTCGCTGGACGCAACGGGCTCCCCTCCTCCCCGCTGACCGACGGCGCGGTCCGCTGGACCGGCTCGATGACCTTGACGAGGACGAAGAGTAGCGCCGCGGGCGGCGTCCGTGCGTGCGGGCTTCCCTGACTGTGCGGAACCCCGGTGTGTGCCAGTAGGGTGACGCGCTGTGGCACCACGACCCTTGCATGAACTTGTTGAAGCAGGCTGGGCGAAGGCTCTTGAACCTGCGGCCGAACGTATCGCCGCGATGGGGGACTTCCTGCGGGCCGAGATAGCGGCCGGACGGACCTACCTGCCGTCCGGAGCGAATGTCCTGCGGGCCTTCCAGCAGCCCTTCGACGACGTTCGTGTCCTGATCGTCGGCCAGGATCCGTATCCCACGCCGGGAATGGCCATCGGACTGAGTTTCGCGGTCTCACCCGAGGTGCGTTCGTTGCCGGGCAGCCTGGAGAACATCTTCCGGGAGCTGAACACCGACCTGGGGCTGCCCAGGCCGTCCAACGGCGACCTCACCCCTTGGACCCAGCAGGGGGTGCTCCTGCTGAACAGGGCGCTCACCACCGCCCCGCGCAGTCCGGCGGCGCACCGAGGCAAGGGCTGGGAGGAGGTCACCGAGCAGGCCATCCGGGCGCTGGCGGCGCGTGGCAAGCCGCTGGTGTCCATCCTCTGGGGACGTGACGCGCGCAATCTGCGGCCGTTGCTCGGGGACCTGCCGGCGATCGAGTCCGCTCATCCCTCGCCGATGTCGGCGGACCGCGGGTTCTTCGGCTCGCGCCCCTTCAGCCGGGCCAACGACCTGCTGGTGCGGCAAGGGGGTCAGCCCGTGGAGTGGCGTCTGCCGTGAGCCGTGGCGCGTGCGACGGCTCGGAGGGCGGTTGCGGTACGCGCGTCGCGGGTGATGTCCCGACGCCTGCCCCGCGTTCGTTCTGACGGCCGGCAGGCCGATGACGTGCGTGCTGCCGACGGGCACGGCGCCCGCCGACGAGCGGGAGACATCAGGCCGTGACCTGATACGCCGGGTAGGTCAGGTATCCGGCGTCACCCCCCTGGTAGTACGTGGTCTCGTCGACGGGAGCGATCGGGACACCGGTGCGCAGGCGCTCGACCAGGTCGGGGTTGGCGATGAAGCCGCGGCCGAAGCTGATGAGTTCGGCGCCCAGCCCGAGCCAGTGGTCGGCGTCGGCCCGGCCGGCCTGCTTGGGGCCCATGGGAAGCACCGGGTTCATGACGAGAGTGCCCGGCCAGGTACGGCGCAGGCCGACGAGTACGTCTTCGGGGGCGGTGGCCGTCAGGTGGACGTAGGCCACGTCGAGGCGGGCCAGCTCGGTCAGGAGCGCGGTGTAGAGCTCGGGGACATCGGCTTCCGCCACGCCCCAGAAGGTTCCGCCCGGGGAGAGACGGATGCCGGTCCTGGCCCCGCCGACCGCCTCGACGGTGGCGGCCACGGCTTCGACGGCGAACCGGATCCGGTTGGCCACCGAACCGCCGTAACGGTCCGTGCGGAGGTTGGCGTTGGAGGAGAGGAACTGCGAGATCAGGTAGCCGTTGGCGCCGTGCAGTTCCACGCCGTCGAATCCGGCGTCGACGGCGTACCGGGCCGCCTCGGCGTACGACCGGGCGTGCGAGGGCACTTCGGCGGTGTCCAGGGCGCGGGGCGTCGGCGCGGGCCGGGGCCCCGTCGGGGTGAACACCTCGCCGACGGCGGGGACCGCCGAGGGACCGACCGGCCGCGTTCCCGTCGTGTCGGGATGTGAGACCCGGCCGCTGTGCATGATCTGGGCGAAGATCCGGCCACCGTTGGCGTGTACGGCGGCCGTCACGGGGCGCCACGAGGCGACGTGCGCCTCGCTGTGCAGTCCTGGCGTACCCGGATTCGACTGCCCGACCACACTCGGCTGCACCCCCTCGGTCACGATCAGCCCGGCCGTCGCCCGCTGGGCGTAGTACGTCGCCATCGACGGCGTGGCCAGTCCGCCGGCGGCGGCCCGGACCCGCGTCATCGGGGCCATCACCACCCGGTTGGGCAGCGCCATGTCGCCGAGCCGATAGCTGTCGAAAAGGGTCGTCACGTCAGGACTCCATCGCGATCCACCGTGCCCGGCTCTCGGGCACGGCAGTTACGCTAAAACCTCACATCGATGTCAGAGGCAAGGCCTGTGTCACAGGTCACGGAGGGGGCGGTATGCGCATCGGGGAACTCGCGTCGCGCACGGGAGTCAGCATCAGATCCCTGCGTTACTACGAGGACCAGGGGCTGCTCACCAGTTCCCGCAGTGCCAGTGGGCAGCGGCACTACCGGGAGGAGGAGGTCGAGCGGGTGGCGTTCATCCAGCGGTTGTACGCCGCGGGTCTGTCCAGCCGTACCATCGCCGACCTGCTGCCGTGCGTGGACTCGCCCAGCGAGGAGAACTCCGATGCCGCGCTGGAGCGGATGGCACGGGAACGGGACCGGCTCTCCGAGCACATCACCGACCTCGTACGTACCCGGGACACACTCGACATGCTGATGAGCGCGGCCCGAAAGCACCGGGCGGGCCTGCGGCCCGCAGTGGCCCAGTGACCGAGCGGGGAAACCCCGCCCACGGCTGTTGCCGGTGGTCCCCGGGGCCGCCCCGGCCGCCGATGTCGCCCACTCCCTCTGCCGGTGCGCGTGCATGCCGAACCTCGCCACGCGGGCGACCGGCTCGTGGTGCCCGTGGACGGGGCAGCCGAGCAGGCCCGGAAGACGGTGCCCGATGACGCTGTCGCCGGTCAGCTGTCGCCGGTCAGCTGCCGCCGGTCAGCCCCTGGTCAGCTGCTGCCGGCAGGCCGACGGCCGGCGTCCAGCGGATCTGCGTACTGGCCAGCGTGACCACGAGCGCCGCTGCCGCGACGACCGCCAGTCCCCACACCAGGCTGCTCGAGTTCGCCACGAACCCGATGAGCGGTGGCCCGGCCAGCAGGCCCGTCGTTCCCGTCGCGGCGACCAGGGCCAGCGCCTCCGAGCCCTGTTTCGCCGCGGCCACATAGACACACGGGGTCACGGCCGCACAGCCCAGCCCCACGCAGGCGAACCCGATGAGGGCCGCCGTCACGCCCCCGCCCACCAGGGCGAAGACCAGCCCGGCGGCGGCCAGCGCGCTGCCCGACAGGACGACCCGCCCGTCGCCCCAGCGGGTGCGCCAGCCGTCGGCGAAGAGGCGGGCCACCACCATCATGCCCGACACCACGGCGATGCCCGCCGGTGCCAACTCCGCGGAGGCGTGGGCGATTTCCCTCAGGTAGAGGGCGGACCAGTCGTTCATGGCGCCCTCGGTCACGGTGCCGAACGCCATGGCGCAGCACATCCAGAGCGTCATGCGGGACGGCAGGCTCCAGGTGCCGCCGCGCTTCCTCTCCTTGGCGGCCTTCTCGTGGGCGGAGGCGGCTGAGGCGTCTGAGGCGGACGCGTCGGAGGCGGACGCGGCGGACGCGTCTTCGTCGAGCAGACCGGGGCGCGCCACGGCGGCCAGCAGCACGAGCAGCACGGCGGCCACACCGAAGTGCACCGCCACCGACGAGGTCGCCGCGTTCATGCCGGAGGCCAGGAGGGCCGCGAGCAGGGAGCCGGCGCTGAACGTCGCGTGCAGTCTGGCCATGGCGTTGCGCTCGTACCGGGTCTCCAGGGCCGCTCCCTGCGCGTTCATGGCCACGTTCAGGCAGCCCACGAACACCCCGTCGGCCACCATCACCAGCAGGGCGACGGGATAGTCCGGCGCCGCGGCCAGCGCGAGGAGCAGCACGGTCAGACAGAGGGCCGACAGCAGCGCCAGCCGCGCCGAGCCCAGCCTTCTCGTGAGCACCGGCACCAGCGGGAACGACGCCACGGCACCTATGCCCGCGGCCATCAGCAGCACCCCCACCTCGGCCGCGGTCAGACCGAGGTCCGCCTTGAGGGCGGGGATCCGCGAGGCCCAGGTCGCGTACTGGAAACCGAGCGAACAGAACAGCGCGGCGATGGCCAACTGGGCGCGATGGAATGGATCATGGACACGGAACACGGAGATCAACTCGCTTGGTCGACTCGGCCGTCGCCTCGGGCATGGAGACGGGACATGTAGACGGCGTTCGCGCCGTAACCGCCCGGGGAGATCCCCGGGTGCGGGGTGAATCCGCGCGCCGACCAGAACGGCTCGCTGCGGCCGACGGCGATCAGCGAGATCCGCTCGAACCCGCGCGAACGGGCGGTCAGGGTCAGGTGGTTCAGGAGACGCTGGCCCAGTCCCCTGCCGCGCAGACGCTCGGTGACCACGAGGTCGTGCAGGTGCAGATTGCGCGCGGAGCGCGCGGGGAGAGCAGGCGCCTCCGTCCGTGCGAGGTCGGGATATCCGAAGGACGGATACGGCAGTGCCAGCAGGTATCCGGCCGACCGTGAGCCGACGTCCAGGACGAAACAGGTGTCCGGCGAGGCCTCCGCCCGGGACCGCAGCGCCGCCCGCCCCTCCGACAGGCCGAGGGCCGTGTAGGCGCGGGACTCCAGCGCGACGATGGTGTCCCAGTCGGCGTCGGTGATGGGGCGTATGTGTACGTGGTCGCCGGTCATGGTCGCCCCCCGCCCGTACAGACGTAGGGGAGCGGGTCGAAGCCGTTGAACCCCTGGGTCGTGTAGCTGATCGCGTAGGCGCCGCTGGACAGCACCCAGACCGGATCGCCCGACTTCAGATCCGCGGGGACCTGCACGAGACCGTGCTCATGGGGGTAGGCGTCGTCGCTGTCGCAGGTGGGACCCGCGACGACGGCCGGGACGGACTCGGCGTCACGATGCGTGGGGAAGACGAGCCGGTACTGCAACGCGTCCATCTCGTACAGGCCGTTGAACTTGCCGCAGCTCAGGTAGAGCCAGTACTGGGGCTCGCCGTCGGGCCGCCGCCGCTTGGACAGCCTGGCCACGTGGGCCCGGATGACCCCGTGGTCGGCGACGAGGTGGCGGCCCGGCTCCATGACGAACGCGAGGTGTTCGCCGTGGACTTTCCTGAGGTGGCGCATGCCCTCGCGGATCACAGCGAAGATCTTGTCCAGCGGGGGGTCCAGCGGAGTGCCGTACCGGTCGAGGTATCCGAGGGCCGGCAGACCGCCGCCGAGGTTGACATGGTCCAGCAGGATCCCGCGCCGGCCGAGGGCGGTCAGGACGTCCGCCAGGCGCTCGACGGCACTGTGCCAGGCGTCGGCCGTCATCTGCTGGGAGCCGACGTGCACGGACAGCCCGGAAGGGGTCAGCCCCTTCTCCCGTGCCGCCGCCAGGATCCGCACCGCGTCCGCGGGTGTGCAGCCGAACTTGTCGCTGAGTCCCCACAGCGCCCCTTCGCCGCCGGTCGCGAGCCTGGCGAACACCCGGGCTTCCGGAGCGTGGACCGCGATCGCCGCCATGTCCTCCAGGCTGTCGGTGGCGAAGTCCCGGACCCCGAGCCGGTGGGCGTCGGCGATGTCCCGGTCCGACTTGACGGTGTTGCCGTAGTGCATCCGGCCGACCGGCACGCCCACGCGCAGCGCCTGCTCCAGTTCGCGGGGGCTTGCCGCGTCGATTCCGGCGCCCTTCCCGGCGAGGCACCCGAGCACCTCGTCCACCGGGCAGGCCTTCATGGCGAAACGGAGGTCGACGCCGGGCAGTTCACGCCGCAGCCGGTCGTAGCCGTCCTCGATGCCGGTCAGGTCGAAGACGATGCGGTCCTCGGTGGAGCCCTCCAGTACGGTGATCACGGGTGGTCTCACCGCTGCTGCCCGGGCGTCGCAGGTACGGAGGTGAGCCTCGCCGCACGCACCAGCGGGTCCCACGCCTCCGTCAGCAGGGCGAAGTCCTCGATGTCGCCGCGGGCTTCGTCGAGGAGCCGTTCGCGACGCTGCCACAGGAGGTCGGCGAACTCGGCGTATCGACCGCCCAGTTTCCGGTAGGCCGAGTCGAGGACGTCCAGCCTCCGGACGTTCTCGCCCGGGTCGAGCCGGGCGCTCTCCCGCGCCAGCCGGGCCACGACGGACGCGCGCACCTGCCCCTGGTCGTCGAGCAGCCGCCCACCTGCGCGGGCCATCTCGTCGTAGATGAAGTTGAAGTAGAGCATGGACAGCAGGAACTTGACGAAGCGCAGCTGGTACGCGATCAGGCCGGAGTCGGTCCTGCGCTCACCGGTGTAGAAGTTGACGATGTTCCGGTTGTGCAGGACGCCCGGCAGCGCGGCGTCGTGCACCAGGTGGATCAGGAAGTAGTCGCTGCCGATCGTGTCGGTCGCGGGCGGCAACGGCACACGCTCGTGTACTCCGTGGAAGCTGATGTTGCACATGTCCACGCGCATGGGATCGACCAGGGCCAGCATGGAGTGATCCGCGGTGAACGCGTCCGAGCCCGCGCCTCGGAAGGACTCGTCGACGAGTTGTCCCCGCTGCTCGTCGGACCAGTGGGCAGGCGCCCACAGACCGACCACGTCGTGGTAGACGGCGGGGTCGATCCGGAGTATCTCGCCGATGTCCACGGACAGTTCGCCCACGAACGAGCTGCCCACCATCGCGACCCGCTTGCTCATGTGGTCGACGGCCAGGGCGTTCTCGGTGACTTCGGG
This sequence comes from Streptomyces sp. NPDC048417, assembly GCF_040651615.1. NCBI lineage: Bacteria > Bacillati > Actinomycetota > Actinomycetes > Kitasatosporales > Streptomycetaceae > Streptomyces > Streptomyces sp. NPDC048417. The sequence continues at coordinate 377,844 of NZ_JBEZKI010000004.1, forward strand.
CGCGGCGTCGGCCGCGCGCCTGCCGAGCGAGAGGAGTTCGTGATGGACCGGGAAAACGTTGTCTCCGTCCACGGCCTGGTAGCGGCTGTCGGAGTCCCTGCGGTGGACGGACTCGCAGCCGAGCGCGGCGGCGATGAGGAACGCGCGGTTGGTGCAGGCTCCGTAGGAGACGCCGGCCGGGAGCATCAGGTCCAGCAGCAGATCGGGTTTCATGACCGCGGCCCGGTCGATCACCCGCCGGAGAAAGTCCCGCTGCCGGTCCTCGTCGAGATGGTGTACGACGATCCGCGGATCGCCCGGGATGCGGCGTACGGCCTCGGCGTGTTCCGCACGGACCGGTGCCGTGCAGGAGTCCAGGATCAGCAGGTGCACCTCGGTGTCGAAGTGCTCGGCCGCGTAGGCCGCTTCCTCGGCGACGGCGGCGATCGTCGCGGAGCACGGTCGGTTGGTGGGCAGGGTCAGACAGATTCGGCGCATGTCTCTTCTCCGGCCGGTATCTCTCCTGCGACCGGCTCGACCGGCTCGTGGGTGTCCGCTCCGCTCCAGGACGTGCGGCCCAGCAACTTCGACCCCAGGTCGGTGAGGTCGGCCCTGCCGTACCGCAGGGACTCGTGTCGGGTGGCGTCGCCGAGGAGTGTCCCGTTCCAGTCCGGCGTACCGAGCGTGCGCCATGACTCGACCCGGGAGCGCCTGAGCGTCTGGTGGGACTCCAGCGCCGGCATCATCGAGAGGTACTGGGCCGCCCGCACCGCGCCGTCGGAGGTGTTGGGCGCCACGCCGTGCGCCAGCAGGCCGTTGAAGATCAGCAGATCGCCGGCCCCGAGCTCCGGCCGGACCACGGGGAACTCCGTACGGTCGATCCTGGGCCGGATCGGGTCGCGGTCGTCGGACTGGAACGCCTTCCACTGGTCGAACCGCTTGAACAGTTCGGGGCAGCACTGGAATCCGCCGAGTTCCGGCCGGGTGTCGGTGAGGGCGATGATCCCCTGGACCCGCTGCGGCAGCACGCCGAGGGTGGTGTCGACATCCCAGTGGAGCTCGATGTCGAACCCCTCCTGTGTGCTCGGGATCAGCGCCCGGTCGCGGTTCTTGATGTTCGGCGGGTTCAGGTTGAGCCGGTCGAGCGTGACCCACAGCTCTTCGCAGTCCCACACGTCGACGAACGCGTCGTAGACGCGCTGCGTCTGGCGGCTGTCCCACAGGAGCTGGTGGTGGTAGGCCTCGACGAAGCCGTAGATGTGCAGTTCCCGGTCCAGGTCCGAGCGGTAGGCGCGGTCCTCGTACCAGGTCTCCGGACGATCGGGGTCGAGACCCTGGAACTCCCAGGCGAAGTCCAGCAGTCGGCGGGCCGACGAGGCGGGGATCGCCTCCTTCACCACGACGTATCCGTAGGTCTGCCAGAAGGCGAAGTCCTCCTCGGAGAGGACGCGGAGGGGGCGGGTCTTCTGCAGGTCCCGCAGGGGTGTCTGGGCGAGATAGGTCTCGCCGTCCGAACTGAAGTAGGGGAGGTTCGACGGGGCTCGATGGAGATAACGGTCAGTCGTGGGCATGCGGTGCTCCAGACCTCGATCTCAGGTGGCGGCGACCCCGACCGGGTCGCCAGATGCGTGGCGCGAGGGCGGTGGCCGTTCCCGCAGGATCACTGCCCCACGTGACACACCAGCCCCGGTTCGAACTCGCGCAGCCCTAACTTGGACTAGACCAACTCGTCATGTCAAACATGGCAGTTGAGGGCGTGTTTTCGTCAAGAAGGCGGAAATCGGACCCCCTTGACACGGATGGTTAGCCTGAGCGGAGACTCATTGGTCTGTACCAACAGAAGGGCACGCTCGATGGTCTCCAGCACACACGGCAAGGACTTGCGACGACTTGCGCTCTCCGTTCTGCAGCCGGGGTTCGTGGGCACCGACGCGCCGGACTGGGTGCTGCGCGACATCGGTGACGGGCTGGCCTCGGTCGTGCTCTTCGCCCGGAACATCGTCTCGATCGACCAGGTCGCCCGGCTGACCGCTCGGCTACGCGCGGAGAACCCCGAGTTGGTCATCGCGATCGACGAGGAAGCCGGCGACGTCACCCGGATCGAGTCCGCGACCGGCTCCACCCGGCCCGGCAACTTCGCCCTCGGCACCGTCGACGACACCGACCTCACCGAGGCCGTCGCCGCCGACCTGGGCCGTCAGCTGCGCGCCGCCGGCATCAGCCTCGACTACGCGCCCAGCGCCGACGTCAACTCCAACCCCGACAACCCGATCATCGGGGTCCGGTCCTTCGGCGTCGACCCGAAGGTGGTGTCCCGTCACACCGGCGCGTGGATCCGGGGGCTCCAGTCGGCCGGGGTCGCCGCCTGCGCCAAGCACTTCCCCGGCCACGGCGACGTAGCCGTCGACTCCCACCACGGCCTGCCCACCTACGGTGCCGACCGCGAACAGATCGCCGCCCAGGCCCTGCCGCCGTTCCGCGCCGCCCTGGACGCCGGTGTGCGCGCGGTGATGACCGGTCACCTGCTGGTCCCCGCCTACGACACCGAGCTGCCCGCCACGCTCAGTCGGCGCATCCTGGACGGACTGCTCCGTCAGGAGCTCGGGTTCGACGGCATGGTCGTCACCGACGCCATCGAGATGGGTGCCGTCGCCGACCGCTACGGCATCGGCGGGGCCACGGTGCGAGCCGTCGCCGCCGGAGCCGACGCCGTCTGTGTCGGCGGCGAGAACGCCGAGGAGGCCACCGCCGGCCTGCTCGCCGACGCCCTGGTCGACGCCGTCGCCTCCGGGGACCTCACCGAGGCGCGGCTCGCCGAGGCGAGCGGTCGCGTGCGGGAGTTCGCGGCCTGGTCGGCAGGCCTGAGTCCGGCCGGTCCCGCCGACACGAACGGCAGCCGCATCGGCTTCGCGGCCGCCCGCCGGGCCATCCGGCTGACCGGAGCCGTGCAGGACACGGTGCCCCTGTCCGCCGCACCGCACGTGGTGGAGCTGGTGCCCACCACCAACCTGGCCATCGGCAAGGAGACCCCCTGGGGCGTGGCTGCCCCGCTGCTCGAGCGACTGCCCGGAACGACGTCCGTCCGGGTGCGCCACGAGGACCTGCGGTCACATACCGCCACCCTCAAGACGCATGCCCTGACACCCGCCGCGGGCCGCCCACTGGTCGTGGTCGTCAGGGACGCCTCCCGGCACGAGTGGATGGCGCGCGCCCTCGCCGAGATCGTCGCCGCTCGTCCCGACGCGATCGTCGTGGAGATGGGCCTGCCGGGCGCCCCTGTCCCCGCGGCCGCCCAGATCTTCACCCACGGCGCCACCGCCGCCTCCGGAGTGGCCGCCGCGGAAGTCCTGGCGGGGGTCCGCTAGCGCCCGGGGGGATCCAACGTCCTCACCCGCACGCGACGTTGACGGACCCGCGGCTCTTTCCTACCTTCTGAGAGCGCTCTCACATCCATCGCCAGAGCAGGCAGGTCCCATGACCCCCCAACAGAGACCAAGTAGCCGCCGTCTTCCCCGAGCCGCGGCCGCACTCGCCCCGGCACTGCTCGCCGTCCTCGTCCCCCTCGCACCCCCGGCGTCCGCCGCCGTCAACATCTGCAACAAGTACTGCGACACCCGTGACCCCGCCCTCTCCCCGGGCGACCGCACACCGGTCACGGCGAGCATCTACTCACGGTCCGTCGTCCTGCACTTCGACGACGCCGACGCCATGGGCTGGGCGTCCATCGACAACGGCAGCCCGGGCGACGAGGTGTGGCTCGACCGCTCCTTCGACGGCGGCCGCACCTGGAGTTCGGGCAGCAGACTCGGCGACACCAGCGTGCCCACGGGCCGGCGCGGCTGGCGCACCCTCATGTACAACGTCGACGACTGGAACAACCTCGGCGTCGGCGCCCTGCGCGCCTGCGGCAAGGCCGGGGACCGTGCCGAGATCGCCTGCACTCCCTGGGCCCGCACCACCTGGAACGCGGGCGAGCCGCGTACCGCGGCGGCCACCGGCCTGATGACCTTCTACGACTACGGAACCGGCCTGTTCGACACCACCGGCTGGTGGAACTCCGCGAACGCCCTGACCGCGGTCATCGACAACATCCGCGTGACGGGCATGGACAGTTACCGGTACGCCGTCGCCCGCACCTACGACCTGAACATCAACGCGCAGGGCGGGCAGTTTCGCAACGACTACATCGATGACACCGGCTGGTGGGGCCTGGCCTGGGTGGCCGCGTACGACCTGACCGGCGACAGCCGCTATCTGAACACCGCCCGCGCGGACGCCGACCACATGGCCGCCTACTGGGACGGCACCTGCGGCGGCGGAGTGTGGTGGAGCACGGCGAAGACCTACAAGAACGCGATCGCCAACTCCCTCTACATCCAGCTCAACGCCGCCCTGCACAACCGCGTCCCGGGCGACACGACGTACCTCGGCCGGGCCCGGGCCGGCTGGACCTGGTTCCAGGGCAGCGGCATGATCAACGGCTCGCACCTGGTCAACGACGGCATCGACCTGTCCACCTGCGGCAACAACGGCCAGGCCGTCTGGTCGTACAACCAGGGCGTCCTCCTCGGCGCCCTGGCCGAGCTGTACCAGGCCACCGGCGACGGCGGACTGCTCACCAGCGCACGGCAGATCGCCGACGCCGCCACCACGACCTCCCCGCTCCACACCTCCGACGGCATCCTGCGCGATCCGTGCGAGAGCGGCGACTGCGGAGGCGACGGCCCTTCCTTCAAGGGCGCCCACGTCCGCGGCCTCGCCAAGCTCAACTCCGTGCTCCCGGACCACCCGTACACCGCCTACCTCAAACGCCAGGCGGACCGCGCCCACGGGAGCGACCGCAACGCCCTCGACCAGTACGGGCTGCGCTGGTACGGCCCGCTCGACCAGGTGGACGCCGCCCGTCAGCAGAGCGCCCTCGACCTGCTCAACGCCGCGTCGTGACCGGCCGACAACGTTATCCGGGTCGGCGACCGTGCAGCCGTCCCTCGGATATCGACCAGTCTGCAACCCACCACTGACAGCGGCCTGTGGACCGTTCGTGTGCGCAGGTCGGAGCGGTGGTGTCGGCCCGGTCGAACAGGGTGACGGGACTCGTTCCGGAAGACGCCTGCGCGAGCGGGGTCAGTCGTGCGACCGTCGACTTGGAGGTTCGCCGTGAGCAACGGGGCGGCCTCTCCCGTATGGGAGGGCGGTCCGGGCTGTCCGTGCGCGCGTGAGGAGGATGCCTTTGAAGGCGTTCCGTGGTCCGAAGGTCTGGTTGTGGCGCTGGCGGCGCAACCCGCTGAAGCGTCGCGCCGACACGGTGGAGGCCTGGGTGCTGCTCGGCGCCTGGCTGTTCACCTTGCTGGCCGGGGTGCTCGGCGGGCTCGCGGCGGGCCGGTCGGTCGAGGACGGTCTGGCCCGCGAGCGCGCCGAATGGCACCCGGTCGTGGCCCATGTCATGGACAAGGCCCCAGGAGAGTCGGGGCCGAAGTCCGAGTCCGCCGGCCGCGAACGGGTCTGGGCGAGGGTGGGCTGGACCGTCGCCGACGGCTCCGCGCACACCGGCCAGGCCCGGGTCGCGGCCGGCAGCAGGGCAGGCGCTCCGGTCACCGTCTGGACGGACCCCCAGGGGCATCTCGTCACCCGACCCGCCACCGCGTCCGAGGCCCACTTCCGCTCCGCGCTGATCGGCGGTCTGGTCGGGCTGAGCACCGCCGCCGTCCCCTTCGTCGCCGGGCTCGTGGTGCGCGGCCGGCTGGAGCGGCGCCGTATGGACCGCTGGGACGCGGAGTGGTCGCGGCTCGGGCCGCAGTGGGGCCGGACGACCGGCTAGTGCTGTGACCGGAAAGGTCTGCCGGAGGCTCGCGGCGTCCGGTGCGGTGCATCGCAGGGCGGAGCATCGCCCGCGTACTGGATGTCCTCGGGTGCTGATACAACGCGGCGTGGGGGCACCTCCCGGCCGAAGGCCGGGGGAGTGCCGTGCCGGGCGTCGCGAGCCGGTGAACCTCTCCGGTCGCAGCACCACGGCTTCCCGAGGTCACTGACTCGCCAGCGCCCTCCGGCAGTTGGCGAGCAGCCGCTCGTCCTGGGCGATGTCGTGGCTGCCGTACCCGCCCGGCCGTGCCGTGTGCCGCCGGGCGGTGGCGAGTTCGGCCGTGAGCAGGTCGCGCAGCGGTGCGGCCGCCGGGCCCATCGCGGCCAGGCACTCGGCGATCGCGCCGCGGGCGTACGGATTCTCCGACCAGGCGGCCCGCAGCACCGGCAGCACGGGATCCGGATCCCCGTCGATCCGCCAGCACGCCTGCGCCGCCGCGGTCCGTTCCCACACCCGGCCGGATCCGGCCAGTGCGCGGAGCCCGGGCAGCGCGTCCCGGGCGGCGGGCCCGAGCCGCCCCAGCCGCTCGGCCGCCGTCCGGGCACTGCGGCCGCGACCGTGCGTCAACTCCCTCAGCAGCGTGGGGAGTACGGCATCCACGTCGCCCTCCGCCGCCCACAGGGCCCCCGCCGCCGGCGCCGCGTGCCGGGTGTCGAGGAGCCCGCGCAGGACCGGCGCCGCCGCCCGTGCCGCCGTACCCAGGGCGTCGAGCGCCCGCACCGCCTGCCCGACGAGGGCCTCCCGCGCCCCGAGCCCGTCCGGTGCGCCGCGCAGCAGCCGCAGCACCTCCGGCACCGCCGCCGGGTCCTTCAGGGCGGTGAGCGCCGCCAGCAGCGGAGCGGCCAGCTCGGCGGCCCCGGGGGAGTCCAGCGGGACCTGGCCGAGCCGGTGCCGCAGCGCGGGGGCGAGCGGAGCCGCAGCCGGGCCCAGATGGACCACCTCGAAGCCCAGGCCGGCGGGCATCACCGGGCCCGCCAGCAACTGCCCCAGGGGCTGGACCGCGCGCGGGTCACCGCTTCTGGCCAGCCCCTTGAGCGGGCCGCCCAGCGAGGGTCTGCCGCGCTCCCAGGTGTGCACCCACAGGTCGGGCCGCGCGGTCACCAGCGCGTGCATCTCCTCGGCGGCGGGTGCGGCCAGTCCGAACAGCTCCGCGAGCACCGAGACGGCCGCGTCGCGCAACTGGTCCTCCAGCTGCCCCAGTTGGGCGCCGATCAGCGAGACGGGCGCGCTGAAGTCCGCCCGCCACTCCCGGAACAGCCCGGCCGACATCCGCACCGCGTTGCACCGGTCCATCGCGTCCGGACTGCTCAACTGGCCCACGAGCAGGGCGATCCGGTCGGCCACCCGGTCGTCCAGCGCGCGGTGGAGGGTGCGCAGCAGATACGCGCCCTCCTCGTCCGACGGCCGCAGCCGCCGTATCCGGCCGACGAGCGTGTCCGGGGCCACCCGGTCGGGACCCATGGCGCGCCGCTCGGACCGCTCCCGGAGCAACCGGACCGCCGCCGGCACCAGGTCGGCGGGCAGCCGCTCCGGCGCGCCGAGGGCCAGCTGACCGAGTGCGGCGAGCCGCATCCCCGGGGAGTGCGGCGGTCCGCTCTGCGCGGCCAGCAGCTCCACCGCCCCGGCCGCGTCGGCGGGATGGCGCCGTACGAACAGGCCGAGGGCCGCGGCCAGGGTCGGCAGCACCTGCTCGTCGCGCTCCACCGTGAGCCGCCGGCGCAGCAGCTCCAGCACCCGCGCGGGTTCGTCGAGGAAACGCACCAGCGCCCCCGTGGCCGCCCGCCGCACCCCGGGGCACGGGTCGTCGGCCAGCGGCACGAAGGCCTCGGCACCCGCGCGCACCGCGGCCTGGGCGGGCGGACCGGCGCTCTCCGCCCCGATGCTGACCAGCAGTTCGACTATGGCGCCCCGGTCCGGTACCTCCGCGCGGGAAGCGAGCGCGAAGAGGAACGGGACGCAGGCGAGCGTCGAGTCGTACACGTTCCCCTGGTGGTGCACCGAGCCGTACATCCCGTCGAGCGCGACCTCCCGTTCGGCCGCGTCCGCCGAGGCCAGTCCGCGCAGCAGACCGGGCACGTCCTCCGCGCTGCCGTACGCGTGCCGCAGCGAGGTCCAGTCGACCTTGTCGATCCCCGTGAACACGTTGTCCTCCCCGGGCGAGTACCACCTGATCAGGAGTCTGCACCACGACACTGACAACAATGCGGAATCGGACGACGACTGTGTGCGAACCGTCGACGGTCACCGGCCGACGACGCCCCGTGGAGGGATCAGTTCCCGCCAGGCAGCGCCCGTTCCAGGATCGCGTCGAGCCCGGCCCCGGCGGGCAGCGTGCCGAACGCGTGCCCCCAGTCGCCGCCGAGCCGGGTCGCGCAGAAGGCGTCCGCGACGGCGGTCGGGGCGTACCGGACCAGCAGGGAGGCCTGGAGGGCGAGCGCCATCCGCTCGACCAGCCTACGGGCACCCACCTGATCGGTTTCCGCCCATTCGGTCTTCAGGCGGGTCACGGTGGCGTCCAGCCGGGCGTCCGCCCCGCGCGCGTGGGCGAATTCCCCGAACAGGGCCTCGGCGGCGCCGGGTTCACGGGCGAGCGCCCGCAGTACGTCGAGCGCGTTGACGTTGCCGGAGCCCTCCCAGATCGACAGCAGAGGCGCCTCGCGGTAGTGGCGGGGCATACCGGAGTCCTCGACGTAGCCGTTGCCGCCCAGGCACTCCAGGGCCTCGGCCGTGAAGGCCGGGCCGCGCTTGGTGACCCAGTACTTGCCGACGGCGGTCGCGATCCGCCGGAAGGCCCGCTCCTGTTCGTCCCCGCGCACCGCGCGGTCGGCGGCTCCGGCCAGCCGCAGCGTGAGCGTGGTCGCGGCCTCCGACTCCAGCGCCAGGTCGGCCAGAACGTTGCGCATCAGCGGCTGGTCGACGAGCCGCGCGCCGAACGCGCTGCGGTGGCGCACATGGTGACCGGCCTCCACGAGCGTCTTGCGCATCAGGGTCGCCGAGTTCATCACACAGTCCAGCCGGGTGCAGTTGACCATCTCGATGATGGTCTTCACACCCCGCCCCTCGGCCCCGACGAGCCAGGCCACCGTTCCGTCGAACTCCGGCTCGGAGGACGCGTTCGACCGGTTGCCGAGCTTGTCCTTGAGCCGCTGGATGCGAAACGCGTTACGGCTGCCGTCCGGCAGCACGCGCGGCACGAGGAAGCACGAAAGGCCGCCCGGTGCCTGCGCCAGCACCAGGAAGACGTCGCACATCGGCGCCGACGTGAACCACTTGTGCCCGCGCAGGGTGTAGACGCCCGGCTCGGCGGTGGGCGTGGCCGCCGTGGTGTTGGTCCGTACGTCCGAACCGCCCTGCTTCTCGGTCATCCCCATCCCGGCGAGCAGCCCCGGCTTCTCGGTCGGCACGCGCAGCTCCGGGTCGTACTCCCGGCTGGTCAGCAGCGGTTCGTACACCTTGGCCAGCTCCGGGGTGGCGCGCAGCGCCGGGACGGCCGCATAGGTCATCGAGGTGGGGCAGCCGTGGCCGGATTCGGTGTGCCCCCACACCAGCCCGCCGGCCGTCCGCGCGACATGGGCGCCGGGCCGGTCGTCCGCCCAGGCCGCCCCCGCCAGCCCCTCGGCCACCGCCGTCCGCATCAGGTGGTGCCAGCTGGGGTGGAAGTCGACCTCGTCGATCCGGTTGCCGTACCGGTCGTGGCTGCGCAGCTCCGGCTCGTGCCGGTTGGCCAGCTCGCCCCACTCCTGCGCCTCCACGCTCCCGGCCCGCGCTCCGAGCCGCAGGATCCCCTCCTCGGCCCACTCGGCGCCCTCCCGGCGCAGCCCCTCGAGGAGGGCCGGGTCGTCGGAGGCGTCGTACGGGGCGAGCGGCGGCGCTTGATTGGTGACGTCGTGAGTGGCGTACTGCGGCTGCAAAAGCGTGGCGGTCGAGTCCATACCCTCATGTTGCACTCTTCGTGCGGCTGTAGCAATGTTGCAATACCAAGCCGCACGTACAGTACGTGACCATGCGCATGAACGTGTCCGCCGAGCCCGCCGACGTCGACCTGCGGCCGCTGTCCGCCCGGTCGGTCGTGCTGAGCGTGTTGCTGGGCACGCATCCGCCGCAGCTGCCGGTGAAGGACCTGATCCGCCTCGTGGAGCCGTTCGGGGTCGGCGGCTCCGCGCTCCGGGCCGCGCTCAGCCGGATGACGGCGGCCGGCGACCTGCGCCGCACCGACGACGCCGTCTACGGCCTCAGCGACCGGCTCCTGGCCCGCCAGCGCCGCCAGGACGAGGCGGTACGGCCCCGCACGCGCGCGTGGCACGGCGACTGGGAGATGCTGATCATCACGACCACGGGCCGCGGCCCCGCCCAACGCGCGGACCTGCGCACCCGCCTGACCTCCCTGCGCCTGGCCGAACTCCGCGAGGGCGTCTGGCTCCGCCCGGCGAACCTCGCCAGACCCGTCCCCGACGACGTGCTGGAGATCGCCGAGCCCTGCACGGCCCGCCCGTCCCGTCCCGCCCCCGAACTGGCCGCCCACCTCTGGCCGTTGACCACCTGGGCCACCACCGCCCGCGCCCTGCTGGCCCACGCGGCCGAATCCCCCCGCCCACCCGACCGCTTCACGCTCTTCGCGGCGGCCGTACGCCACCTGCTGACCGACCCGGTCCTGCCGCCGGAACTCCTGCCCGCCGACTGGCCGGGCGACGAACTGCGCACCGCCTACGCGGCCTACCGGGCGGAACTGGGGGAGCCGGCCGGCTGACGGTTCTTCGTCCGGCAGGGCGCGCAGCGTGTCGGGTCGATCCGGTGCGCGGGGCCGACCCGTCTGTGTGCCCCGCCGGGGCTCACCCCGACTTCTGCCGGGCGGCGGCCTGCTCCACGGCGTTGTCCAGATGTGTGATGACGCCCGGGACATCGGCGCTCTCGGTCCCTCTCCAGGTCCCCTCGTTCGGCCCGCGCGCCGGCGAGGGTCTCCGCCCCGGAGCAGGCACGAACCCTGTGCGGTGGAGCCGCCGCCCGGTAATGGGCGACGACCCCACCGCTCGGGCTCACTTGTAGGTGATGTCCGAACTCGCGTACCTGCAGTACGTCCCGTCCGGCCCGCTTCCGTTCGTGGGCGGCTCCGCGCCCGTGTTGTTGCCGATGTACTTCTGGCACGGCACGATCTTCTTGCCGCTGTCCCCGACGATCGTGATGTTCTTCAGGGTCGCGCTGTCGCCGTAGTTGGTGTTGATCCCGACGAGCGCGCTGCCCGTGTACGTCGCCTCGATGGTGTTGAGGTTGATCGTGCGCTTGTACTGTGTGGAGCAGTTGCCGCACGAGCGGACCAGCTTGCCGAAGTTCTGCACGGCGAAGCCCGACACGTTGAGCGTCCCGGCACCGTTGAACTGGAAGACCTTGTCGCTGGCCTCCTTCGCGCCGCCGCCGGAGACGGTGTAGACGTTGGACGAGGAGGAGCCGCGGAAGGTCGCCGCGTCCTCGCCGACGTCCTCCCACCACACGTTCTGCAGGGTGCAACCGCCCTCGCAGTGGATACCGTCCGCGGCGGGCGCGCCGATGATGACGTTCTTCAGGACCGTGCCGGCCGCCAGGTCGAGGATCGGGTCCTGGTCCTCGCTCTGGCCGCCGCTGCCCAGGTCGCCGCTGCCGTACAGGCGCAGCATCCCGTAGTCCTTCGTGCCCGACAGCTTGATGGTCGCGGTGACGGCCTGGCTGCCGCTCGCGGTGGGCCAGGTGGCCGCGTTCGCTCGGGCTCCGTCGGTCATGATCATGCCAAGCGAGAGTCCGAAAGCGGCCAGCCCGCCCGCCAGTGCCCGTGCACTGGTTCGTGCTCGTGAAGTCATGTCCCGTATGCCTTCTGTCGAGTGGGGGGTCTTCCTGGGGGTTCGGCGGGTGGACGTATACATGAATGATGTCCATCCGGCAGAACTACAAATACAGACACCTGCCCGAATGAACCCGCTCGCGGGCTCGATGGTCACGGTGCTGAACGGAACGTAGGATGCAAGCGCTTTCTAGTCAACGCTTCGCGCGATATCCGTTCCTGACCGGCCCTCGACTCCCATAGTCGCGTGGGAGCGCTTCCATGGCGGCCATGTCCATGCCACGATGCCGGGGGATCCCCGCACGACGCCGCACCGAGCCGCGATCAGAAAGGGACAACGACGTGCCCCCCACCCCCGGCGCCACCCTCGACGCACCGCGCACCAGGCCGCGTCCGGCCCTCCTCGCCCTGCTGAGCGCACTGCTGGTGCTGCCGCTGCTCGCGCTGACGGCCGCCCTCGCGCCCGCCGCCTCGGCCCGCACCGCCGCCGTCCCCACGGCCACCCTCACCGAGGTCACCGGCTTCGGCGAGAACCCCAGCAACCTGCAGATGTACGTGTACGTGCCGAACAGCGTGACCGCGTACCCGGCCGTCGTGGTCGCCGTGCACTGGTGCGGCGGTTCCGCCTCCGCCATGTACTCCGGGACCGAATGGGCCTCACTCGCCGAGAGTTACGGCTTCGTCGTCGTGTACCCGTCGGTGACCCGCGCCAGCAAGTGCTTCGACGTCTCCTCGCCCCAGGCCCTGAAGCACGGCGGCGGCAGCGATCCCGTCGGCATCAGGTCGATGGTCGACTGGGTGAGCGCCCACTACGCCGCCGACACCGGCAAGGTCTTCGCCACCGGCATCTCCTCCGGCGCGATGATGACCAACATCCTGCTCGGAGACTATCCGGACGTGTTCGCGGCGGGCGCCGCCTTCTCCGGCGTCCCGTTCGCCTGCTTCGCGACCACCGACGGCTCCGAGTGGAACAGCGCCTGCTCCGGCGGCACCATCAGCCACACCCCGCAGGAATGGGGCGACCTGGTGCGCGCCGCGTACCCCGGCTACACCGGACCCCGGCCACGGATGCAGCTCTGGCACGGCACCGAGGACACCACCCTCTCCTACGCGAACTTCGGCGAGGAGATCAAACAGTGGACCAACGTCCTGGGCGTGAGCCAGACGCCGGCGGCCACGGACAGTCCCGCCGGCGGCTGGACCCGCACCCGCTACGGCGCCACCGGTGACCAGGCCCCCGTCGAGGCGATCAGCCTCCAGGGCGTCGGCCACAACCTCTACGCCTACGGCATGGCCGCCCGCGCCCTCACCTTCTTCGGACTCGACAGCGGCGGCACCGCACCCCAACCGCCCGCCGGAGCCTGCCGGGTGACGGTCACCACCAACGCCTGGAACACCGGCCTCACCGCCTCCGTGACCCTCACCAACACCGGTACGACGACGGCCAACGGCTGGCAGCTCGGTTTCACCCTCCCCACCGGCCAGACCATCACCAACGGCTGGAACGCCACCTACAGCCCCGCGTCCGGGGCGGTGACGGCGACCAACGTGTCGTACAACGCCACGATCGCGCCGAACGCGAGCGTGAGCATCGGCTACCAGGCCGGTCACACCGGCAACAGCGCGGCTCCCACCGCGTACACCCTCAACGGCACCACCTGCACGGTCAGTTGACGACGGCCTCGCAGCCGCCCCTCGTCAGGAAGGCCCCCGTGAAGCCGCAGCCCGGCAGAACGCCGCTCGCCACGCTCCTCAGCGCCTGCGTCCTCGCCCTCGCCCTGGTCGTGACCGCCACGGCCGTCACCGCGCTGGTCCGCAGCCCCCGGCAGGTCACCGCGCACACGGACCGGGGCAGCCACTGGGTGAACACCTGGACCGGAATGCCCCAGCTCACCGAGGCCGGCAACCTGCCACCCGCGCCGTTCACGGGGGAGAGGTCGGTGCTGGCCGACACCACTCTGCGCCAGACCGTCCGCGTCACCACCGGTGGCCATCGGCTGCGGCTGCGCTTCTCCAACGCCTACGGCGACACCCGGCTCCCCCTCACCTCGGTGACCGTGGCGCTGCCGCGGGACGGCCGGGCGGGGGTCAGCGCGATCGTGCCCGGCAGCCTCCACCCGGTGACGTTCTCGGGCCGTACCGCGACCGTCGTCCCCGTCGGCGCCCAGGTCGTATCCGATCCCGTCGACTTCGAGCTGGCCTCCGGATCCAACCTCTCCGTCACCGCCTACACCGCGCAGGGCCAGCCCGATCTGGCGCTCACCTCGCACCCGGGTTCGCGCACCACGTCGTACCTCGTCAACGGCGACCACACCCGGGACACGGACCTGAGCGGCGCCGCCTCGGCCGACCACTGGTATCTGCTGAGCGACGTCGAGGTGGCGGCGCCGGCCGCGACCCGGGCGGTGGCGGTGCTCGGTGACTCGCTCACCGACGGCCGGGGGTCGACGACCAACGCCAACGACCGCTGGCCCGACCAGTTCTTCGACCGCCTCCAGGCCCGCTCCGCCACCTCGGACATCGCGGTCCTCAACCAGGCGGCCGGCGGCAACCGTGTGCTCAACGACGGTCTCGGCCTCAATGTCCTGGCCCGCCTCGACCGGGACGTGTCCTCGCGCAGCGGAGTCTCCTGGCTGATCCTCTTCGAGGGCGTCAACGACATCGGCACCGCCGCCGCCACCCCGGACGCACAGCGCGCCGTGGCCGACGATCTGATCGCCGCCTACCGGCAGATCGTCGTCCGCGCCCACGCCCAGGGCATCCGGGTCTACGGCGCCACCCTGCTGCCCTTCGGCGGCAACGCGTACGACGACGGAGCGGGCGTGCGCGAGGCGGCCCGGCAGCGGGTCAACGCCTGGATCCGCGGACGCGGCCACTTCGACGCGGTGATCGACTTCGACCGGGTCGTACGGGACCCGGCCGATCCGAGCCGTCTGCGGGCCGATCTCCAGGTGGGGGACTGGCTGCACCTCGACCCGACCGGGTACGGAGTCCTGGCGGAGGCGGTGCCGGCGGCACTGTTCCTCCGCGGCTGACGATTCACGGGCGTCCGGCACCGCTGCCGAGGCGCGCCACCAGGGCCCGCCCAGCCCCGACGACCAGTGCTCTCCTCGTCACCGCGGCCGGTGGTCAGGCCGCGTCCTCAGCCCGTGCCGAAGCCGCGGTCCGCGCGCTGATCACGGCCCGTCCTCGCTCCGACTCCGAGAAGCGGTCGAGCATCGCGCGCAGTTCTTCGGCGCCGACGTCGGCGCCGAAGGGCTCGGTGCCCGGTTCGAGTCGTACTCCTTCGGCGAGCGGGCCTGCGATGACGGGGGTGAATCCGAACGCGTCGACGAGGCCGGCCACGGTGGCGAGGCCGTCCGGATCGTCGCCGGCGATCGCGATCGCCTTGCGACCCGGGGTTCCCTCGGGCAGGGCCCCGTCCTCCAGGTCGTGGTAGCCCATGTGGTTGAACGCCTTCACCACGCGTGCTTCGGGCAGATACAACTGCACGATCTCGCTCGACGAGGTGAGCGGGTCGGTGAGGTCCTCGCGGCTGCCGTCGACCTCCCACCAGTAGTTCATCGCGTCGATGACGAGTTTGCCGCGCAGGGCGTCGGCGGGCACACCGCGGTACTTGCCGAGCGGAAGGGCCAGGATGACGACATCCGCCTGTGCCGCGGCCTCGGCCGCGGTCACCGGGACCGCGCCGGGGGTGAGGACTTCGACGGTGAGGGCGATTTTGGCGGGGTCGCCCGATCCCGCGACGAACACGCGGTAACCGGCGGCCAGGGCCAGGCGGGCCAGCACGGTGCCGACCTTTCCCGCACCCAGGATGCCGACGGTGCGGACGGCGGTGGCGGACATCTCTTCTCCGTTCCTGGTGTCAGCCCGCGAGGAGGTCGCGGACCATGGGGATGACCTTGGTGCCGTACAACTCGACGGCGCGCAGGCGAGCGCTGATCGATTGCGCGCCGTTGGTGTAGATGAGGTCGAAACGGCCGACAC
Organism: Streptomyces sp. NPDC048417; assembly: GCF_040651615.1. Taxonomy (NCBI): domain Bacteria; kingdom Bacillati; phylum Actinomycetota; class Actinomycetes; order Kitasatosporales; family Streptomycetaceae; genus Streptomyces; species Streptomyces sp. NPDC048417. The sequence goes on from NZ_JBEZKI010000004.1 coordinate 393,479, forward strand.
CGAGCGCTTCGATCGCGCGGGCCATCTTGCGGGCGACCGTCTCCGGCGAACCGATGTAGAGGGAGCCGCGCTCGATCTCGGCCTCGTACTCCTCCTTGCGGACCGGCGGCCAGCCCCGCTGTTTGCCGATACGGTCCCGGATGACCTTGTAGTGCCGCCAGTGCGCTTCTTTGGCCTCCTCGTCCGTGTCGGCGATGAAGCCGGGCGAGTGCATGCCGACTGGGTGAGCGGTCGTGCCGAACTGCTCGGTGGCGCGCTGGTAGAGGTCGATGTACGGCGCGAAGCGTTCCGGGGCGCCGCCGATGATGGCGATCATCAGCGGGAAACCGTAGCGGGCGGTGCGGACGACCGACTGGGGCGAACCTCCGACACCGACCCAGGTGCTCAGGTGCCCGGACTCGGTCTTGGGGAAGACGTCGGCGTCCTTGCGCGGTGCCCGCTTGGTGCCGCCCCAGGTGACCGGCTTCTCCTCCAGCAGCTTGGCGAAGAGCTCGATCTTCTCCTCGAACAGCACGTCGTAGTCGGCGAGGTCGTAGCCGAAGAGCGGGAACGACTCGGTGAAGGAGCCGCGGCCCAGGATGACCTCGGCCCGGCCGTTCGAGAGGGCGTCCACGGTCGCGAACCGCTGGAACACCCGGACCGGGTCGTCGGAGCTCAGCACGGTCACTCCGGAGGACAGACGGATGCGGTTGGTGCGGGTCGCGATGCCGGCGAGGACGGTCTCCGGGGTCGAGATCGCGAACTCCGGGCGGTGGTGTTCCCCGAGGGCGATGACGTCGACGCCGGTCTCCTCGGCGAGTACGGCCTCGTCGAGGACCTGCCGGATGGCGCGGGCGTCGGAGACCGGCTTCCCGGAGTCGTCTTCCGGCACGTCGCCGAACGTGTCCAGGCCGAAGACGAGATCAGACATGAGTGGACTCCTTCGTGAGTGGTCGGTTCAGCGGGTGTCGTGCCGGTGGCACGGCGCACGGCATGTCCCGCCGACTGTCCGTATGGCATAGTAGTTGATACGACAACCAAAGTGTGCGGGCGTTGCTTCCCCGTGAGCAACGTGGACACCTGGCCTGGGGAAGCACGGCTGTCGGGGGCTGCCCCCGGGCGGCCGTCTTCCTGCCCCCGCCCTGCCGAACACCGTCGTCACCGCGCGTGGGAACCCGCCATGCCGCTTGCAGTGCGACGATGCCTGCCCGATTTGGATGACCAATCAACCATATGTGAGGTGTCAGTCGTGGGACGAGCTCGTCGGGGCAAGGTTTCGATGAAATGTCAACCACGCCTACACTCGGCCTCATGGGCGAGAGGACGCGTTGGTTGACGGCGGACGAGCAGCACGCGTGGCGGAGCTTCCTCCGGCTGAACGACAGGCTGCGGGGCCAGTTGTCGCGCCTGATGCAGACGGAGTCGAATGTGTCGGCCGCGGACTTCGGAGTGCTGGTCGAGCTGACGGACACGCCGGACGGGCGACGGAGGATCCTGGACCTCGCCCGGGCGCTGGAATGGGAGAAGAGCCGGATGTCCCATCACATCGCCCGCATGGTGAAGCGCGGCCTGGTGGTTCGGGACGAGTGCGCCGAGGACGGCCGCGGCGCCTTTGTGGTGATCACGGAGGAGGGGCGCGCGGCGATCGAGGCGGCCGCGCCGCGGCATGTGGACGCGGTGCGCGAACTGTTCCTCGACCATGTCACGCCGGCGGAGTTGCGGATGCTGGCTCAGCTCTCCGACCGGGTGGTGGAGAAGCTGGACGAGGACCCGACCTGATCGAGCGTCCCGCCGTCGAGTGAAGGTGGCCGAATCCCGTCGATGTAGTTGATGCGTCAACCCGTACCTCGACTAGAATCGGATCGTTGACGCATCAACCAGATGCTTTCCTCTCGGAGAGGGACTGATGTCATGAGTGCACAGAAGATCATCGCCGTGACCGGTGCCACGGGCTCGCAGGGCGGCGGTGTCGCGCGGGCGATCCTCGCCGACCAGGATGCGGAGTTCGCGGTGCGCGCGATCACCCGGGACCCCGCCTCGCCCGCCGCCCGGGAGCTCGCAGCGCTCGGTGCCGAGGTGGTCCGGGCGGACTTCCATGACGAGCCGACCGTGCACAAGGCCTTCGAGGGCGCCTACGGCGCCTTCCTCGTCACGAACTTCTGGGCGCACGGCTTGGCGGCGAAGGAGACGGAGGAGATCGGTGTCCTGGTCCGGGCGGCCGAAGCGGCGGGCCTGCGGCATGTGATCTGGTCGACCCTGGAGGACACCCGCGAGCTGCTGCCGCTGGACGACGACCGGATGCCGGTCCTCCAGGGCGAGTACAACGTGCCGCACTTCGACGCCAAGGGTGAAGGCAATCGGCTGTTCACGGAGGCCGGCGTCCCGGTGACCTTCCTGAACACCGCCTTCTTCTTCCAGGGCTTCCTGAACGTCTTCCTCCCCAAGCGCGGTGAGGACGGCGTGCTCACGGTGACCATGCCGTTCGAGGACGGCAAGCTCCTGTCCGGGGTGGATGTGGCGGACATCGGCCGCACTGCACACGCTCTCCTCAAGGGTGGCGAGCAGTTCATCGGCAAGACCGTCAGCCTGGCCGGGGACCACCTGACCGGTGCGCAGTACGCGGAGAAACTGGGGGCCGTGATCGGTGAGCCGGTGCGCTTCCAGTCCGTGCCGTACGACGTCTTCCGCGCCCTCGACGTTCCGGCCGCCGACGAGATCGCCAACATGTTCCAGTACTACGGGGACTTCGACCGGGAGTTCACCGGAGCCCGGGACCTGGACAGGCTGCGCGAGATCAACCCGGAGCTCAGGAGCTTCGACGCCTGGCTGGCCGAGAACGCCTCCAAGATCGAGCTGGGCTGACCGAGCCCGACAGGTACGGCGGCCCGCGAGGGATCGACGGGCGCGGGCCGCGCGGCGCTCACGACCGGCGCCGCGGACGGGGAGGCCGTCCGCGGCGCCGGTGAGCGATCGGCCCGGACTCGGACGATCCCTTACGCCGCCTTCACCGCCTGCGAGCCCGAACCCGCCCTCACCGGAAGGTGGTTGAAGAGCAGGTTGAGGACGATCGCCGTCAGACAGCCCGCGCTGATACCGCTGTTCATCACCGTCTGGAACCAGTCGGGGAACTTCGCGTAGACCGTCGGCACCCCCACCGGCAGCACCCCGATCGCCACCGAGACGGCCACCACGGTCAGGTTGTTGTTGCCCTTGAAGTCGATGGTCGCGAGCGTGCGCAGGCCGCTCGCCGCGACTGTCCCGAACATCACCAGGCCCGCGCCGCCGAGCACCGGAGCCGGTACGGCCGCGACCACCGCGCCCAGCTTGGGCAGCAGGCCGAGCAGGACCAGGATGCCGCCGGCCGCCGCGACCACCCAGCGGCTGCGCACCCGGGTCATGCCGACCAGACCCACGTTCTGGGCGAACGCCGTGTACGGGAACGTGTTGAAGACACCGCCCAGGACGGTCGAGAGGCCGTCGGCGCGCAGACCGTCGGAGAGGGAGCCCGGCTCGACCTTGCGGCCGGTCATCTCGCCCACCGCGATCAGGTCACCCGTCGTCTCCGTCATGGTGACCAGGGCCACCACCAGCATGGAGACGATCGCGGACGCCTTGAACGTCGGCGTCCCGAAGTGGAACGGCGTGCTGATGCCCAGCCAGTTCGCGTCGCCGACCCCGCTGAAGTCCGTGAACCCGAAGGGCACCGCCACGGCCAGGCCCACCGCGATGCCGATGAGGACCGAGATCCGGGCGAGGTAGGCGGGGGCGAACCGCTGCACGCCTATCACCACCGCGAGCACGAAGGCCGCCAGCGCCAGGTTCTTCGGCTCCCCGAAGTCCTTCGCACCGGCGCCGCCCGCCGCCCAGTTGCCCGCGACCGGCAGCAGCGAGACCCCGATGATCAGGATCACCGTACCGGTGACCAGCGGCGGGAAGAAGCGCAGCAGCTTTCCGAAGACCGGGGCCAGCAGCATGATCGCCAGACCCGCGACGATCACCGAGCCGTAGATCGCGGGCAGTCCGCCGCCCGTCGTGCCGATGAGGACCATCGGCGACACAGCCGCGAACGTGCAGCCCTGCATGATCGGCAGCCGGACGCCGAAGCGCCAGAAGCCGACGCACTGGATGAGCGTCGCGATCCCGCACACCAGCAGGTCGGCGGTGATCAGATATGCCAGGTCGGAGGGCGAGAGCTTCATCGCACCGCCCACGATCAGCGGGACGGCGACGGCGCCCGCGTACATCGCGAGCACATGCTGCAGGCCGAAGGCGGCCAGCTGCCGTACGGGTGGGACCTCGTCGACGGGATGGACGGGGGAGGGGACGGGGGCGGCGGTGGTGGACACGGGCACTCCAGAGCGGCGGCGGGGACGACATCCGGTCAGGACCAGACCGTAAGCGGATTGAACAGTTTGTTGATTTCCGCGGTGTTGCCGATACGTGTCCTGCCCACCTGGCCGCGGTCGACTCCGCTACGCCCCCGACCGCGCCGCCGTCAGCAGCGTGTCCCAGTCCGCCAGCTTGACCACGCCGCGGCCGAGCCGGGCGCCGAGCGCCGCCTCGGCCCGCTCGATCGCCTGCCAGCCCGACCACGCGACCGGCTCGATGCCCAGCGCGCGCAGCGCCGTGACCGGATCCTCCGGCACCGCCCTGCCGAGCAGCACGGGCGCGTCCGCCAGGAGAGAGGTCACCGTCTCCTTGGCGTCGGGCCGGTTGGTGCCGATGACGCCGGTCGGGCCGCGTTTGATCCAGCCGGCCACGTAAGTGCCCGGCGCGCCGGCCGGATCGTGCAGGACCCGGCCCGCCGCGTGCGGCACGGTACCGGTGGCCGGGTCGAACGGGAGACCGGCCAGCTGTACTCCGCGATAGCCCACCGAACGCAGCACCAACTGCGCGTCGACGGTCTCGTACCGCCCAGTGCCCCGCACCCCGCCGTGCTCGTCCGGCTCCGTCCGCTCGAAGCGCACCGCGCTCACCCGCCCGCCGTCCGCGAGCAGTTCGACCGGGCGCAGGAAGAACCGCACCCAGATACGGCGCTCCGCACCCCGGGTGCCGGCCGCGTCCCAGCCCCGCAGCACCTCCACGTTGCGGCGCTGCGCGGCGGGCAGCGCGGACGGGTCGGCGTAGGCCGGGTCGAGTGCCAACTCGTGCGGATCGACGCGGATTTCGGTGTCCGGCAGGGCGCCCAGCTCGCGCAGTTCCTTGGTGGTGAAGCGGGCCTGCGACGGGCCGCGTCGGCCCACCACGTGGACCTCTCTTATCCGGCTCGCCGCCAGTGCGGTCAGCGCCGCCTGCGGCATGTCGGTCGGGCTCAGCTCCGCCATGCCCCGGGCCAGCATCCGGGCCACGTCCACCGCGACATTGCCGACGCCGATGACCACCGCCGAGCGGGCGTCGCGCACGAAACCGGCGTCGATGGCGTCCGGATGCGCGCTGTACCAGGACACGAACTCGGTCGCCGACCAGCTGCCCGGCAACTCCTCGCCCGGGATGCCGAGCCGCCGGTCGCCGGCGGCGCCCACGCAGTACACCACCGCGTGGTACAGCTCGCGCAGCCGCGCCACCGGGAGTTCGCCCGGACCGCCGCCGATCCGGACCCCGCCGAGGAACCGCACCCGCTCGTGTTCGAGGACCGTGCGCAGATTGCCCTGCAGCGACTTGATCTTCTCGTGGTCAGGGGCGACTCCGTACCGCACCAGTCCGTACGGGCACGGCAGCCGGTCCAGGACGTCCACGACCACCGTGGGGTCGAGCTGGACCAGGTTCTGGGCGGTGTAGCACCCGCTCGGCCCGGAGCCGACGACGGCGACACGCAACACGGGGGACTCCTTGCCCGAGGGGCTGGTGCCTCCAGCATCCCACCGGCGTGGCCGCCTCGACAGGGGCCGCTGGGGTGAAGCGGACGCGTGTCCGGTCGTATGGAGTGTGATCATGCGGTTACGTTTCGTGTGTGCTAGAAGCATCCTTTCTTAATCTGTCTGATCGGCGTGCGGAGGACGGCACGGTGTCGGTGTCGCCCGCCTGGGAGGTGCAGGAGCACACGGGGGCCACGTCGTGGTTGCAGGTCAGGCTGGCCTTCGGGGACGGCGCCCAGGTCGACGCGCTCGCCGTGGTGGCCGGGGGGCGGGTGTCGATCGAGGACGTCAAGGCGCGGCCCGCACTGTCGCTGGCCGATCTGACGGTGCTCGCCGACTGGATCGAGGAACCGCTGTTCAGGGCGTGCGGGATGGAGTCGTACGCGGACGAGGGGCCCGCCGGGGAGGATCTCGAAGACGGCGCGGAAGTCGCGGAAGGCGCGGTGGGCGTGGAAGGTGCGGCGGGCGCCGTCGGTCCGCGGCGCGCCCGGCCCGCCTGGCCGCGGGGTATCGAGGGGCGGTGGCTGGTCGCCCAGGAGTACCGGGCCGCGCAGGAGAAAGGCGTCGACCCCGTCCTCGCCGTGATGTGGGCGACCGGGCACGGCCGCCGGCGGTCGCTCCGGCTCATCGCGCAGGCGCGCGACGCGGGCTTTCTGACACCGCGGCATGCGCGCCGCTGACCAGGCCGGTCACTCGGACCCGGTCCGGTCCTCCGTGGCGAAGAACCGGGACAGGTCCTGCGGCTCCGCCGCGGGCGCGGACTCCGGGGGCACGCCCAGCTCCCAGTCCAGCCCGTAGCGCTCGAACAGCTCCGCCCGCAGCACCGGGATCGGCATCGGCACCCCCGGCACCAGCGCCGCGTACACCGCCCCCATGAGCAGGGCGCGCAGCATCGGGTAGTCGGCCGGGACGTTCTGCGAGCCGTAGCGGGCGACGGTGTCGCCCAGCAGCTCCGACAGCCGGCGCTGCTCCGGGCACTGCACGAAGCCCTCCGCCTGGAGCAGGCCGGCCATGTGCTGGCGCATCAGCACCGGCCGGTCGCGCGTGAGACCCAGGATGGCGTCGATGGCACGGGCCAGCCGCTCCCGGCCGTCGTCCGTGCGAGGCTCGCGCTCCAGCCCCTCCTCCAGTGTGCGGTGCATCAGCCGGTGCACGGCGGACTGGACCAGCTGGCGCTTGCCGGGGAAGTAGTACGACACCAGTCCGCGCGCCGACCCGGCCCGATCGGCGATGGCACCGAGGGTGGTGGCCTCGAAACCGTGCTCGTCGACCAGCTCGACCGCGGCCTGCAGAAGCCGCTCCCGAGAACGCCTCCGCAACTCTTCATTGACCGAGGCGCTGCGAGGGGACATCCTGGAACTCCTGCGTTGACTGGCTGCCAGCCAACTATAATCGACGCAGTGGGCACCGCTCTGTGCGGGGCCTGTTCAGGGCTGCCGTTCGTCCGGGGCGACACGGGGGAGCGTCTCGGACGGACGGCGCGAACGGGTCAGGCCTGCGTGGGCGTGGCCGGGCCTGCCAGGCCGAGCACCGGCAGCAGCGCGTCCGGCCGTCGGGTCACCGGCAGATGGTCCACGAAGTGCACCCGACAGCCCAGTGCCGCCGCCCCGCCGTCGGCGGGCCTGCTGTCCCCGACCATCAGCGTCTCGGAGGGCGCGGCCCCGAGCGCCTCCAGGGCGACCGTGAAGAGCCGTGGGTCGGGCTTTTGGACACCGTGCTCGTACGACAGGACGTACGCGTCCACATACGCGTCGAGCCCGTGGGCGCGGAAGACCGGGCGCAGGTCCCAGCCGATGTTGCTGACCACACCGACCCCGATCCCGTGCGCGCGCAGCGTCCGCAGCACCTCGGCGGCGTCCGGGTACGGCGTCCAGGCGTCCGGGGTCATGTGCCGTTCGTACAGCGCGTCGTGCAGCGCCGGGTCCGGCAGCGGCACCCGGCGGGACAGCCCGGTGTAGGCGGCCCGGTGCTGCTCCGCGCTCTCGTCGCGTACCGCCCACACCCCGGCCAGCTCCTCGGGCAGTTCCACCGGGTTCGCCCCGCCGGGCTGTGCTCCGGCCACCTCGAGCGCCCGCGCGGCGGCGGTCAACTCCGCCTCGGAGAGCCCCGCTTCGGACTCGGCGAGCACCGCCCGCAGCCAGGATTCGGTGGACTCGATACGGAAGAGGGTCCCGGAGAAGTCGAAGAGCACGGCAGCCATACGGAGGACCCTATCCCGGGTGCTGTCCGGCGTATGGCCGCCGTCGTGGCAGGTCAGTTCAGCTTGGCCGGCGGCGGTGTGCCCCAGAACGTGACGGGCGGCCAGCCTCGCGTGGCGGCGAACTCGTTGAGCAGATCGGCGATCTCCAGGGAACTGATCTGGTTCGCCGACGGCGCCTCGGCCGTGCTGACGCTGAACTTGATCTCCAGGTAGTAGTCGGCGTCACCGAGGCTGGTGGTTCCGCTGAAGAGTGTCCCCTCACCGAACTGCGAGGTCGTGGTGTCCGCCGCCTCCGCCTGCTGTGCCGGTGCCGCTGTGCCGACCACCGCGCCGGCGGCGGCCGTTCCCGAGTATCCGAGCAGGGATCGTCTGGAAATGCTGGACAAAGTACCCCTCCTTCGGCGGCTGCGCGGGCGTCTCCCGAGGCCGCCACGTGATCGTAGGCACCGCGGCCCGACGTCCGGTCCTGAACGAGATCGTCCACTAGTGAGGATGTCCCCGGCCCTCGCGCTCCCACTCGTACGCCACCACCGCGAGCGCCACCACCAGAGCCCCGAGCAGCCAGCCGCCCAGGACGTCCGAGGGCCAGTGCACGCCGAGCCACACCCGGGTCAGGCCGACGCCGACGACCGAGACCCCGGCCGCGATCAGGGCCGTACGCCACAGTGCGCGGCCGGCGCCGCAGCGGTGCAGCAGCCACAGCAGCAGGCCGCAGACCACGGTGGCCGTCATGGTGTGCCCGGAGGGGAAGGCCGCGTAGTGGGCGGAGTCGACCGGGTCGGCCCACTGTGGGCGCGGGCGGCCGACGGCGGCCTTCAGCGACTGCTGGGCGACCGTGCCGAGCGCGCAGGTCAGGGCCAGCCACAGGGCGGTCCACCACGCCGAGTGCCGCCACACCAGCCAGACCGCGGCCCCCGCGCACACCAGCCGCATGGTCAGCGGGTCCCAGACCCAGTCCGTCAGGACGCGCAGCACATGGGTGGTGCCGTGGTCCGCGACGGCCCAGCGATGGGTGGCGTCGGCGACGTCCTTGTCCAGGGCGACCAGGGGAGGCCACTCGCCGGCGACGAGGGCGAGCAGCAGCGCCGAGGAGAGGGCGAGGACGGCGGTCGCGAGAAGCGGGGCAGGACGGTCGCTGGGCGGGGGGCGCATGACGTGATCTTTGCCGAATCATTGCCCGAAGGGCAATTCCCTGATGGATACGGCTTTACCCGAGCGCGCGCAGTCCCGGCACGAGCGCCACCAGCACCGGGATCACGGGGACCAGGGCGGCGGTCGCGGTCAGCCGCAGCCGGTGCCGGGCGGGGAGGCGGTCCGGGGCGGTGAGCAACCGGTTCACGCGCTGCGGGACATGGGCGTGCGGGGCCGGCCCGGGGCCGAACACGCCCCGGTCCTCGTTGAGTTCGACCAGGGCGAGCGCGGTGGTGAGACGGCCGTGGCGCCGGGACGCCATGTCGTCCGCGGCCAGTTCGACCAGCCGGTGCATCTCGTCGCGGAACGCGGCGAACACCGGGATCTGCGGAAACCCGCCCGCCAGCGCCGCCGAACAGTGCAGCAGCCAGTCGTGCCGGGCCTGGGCGTGCCCCCGTTCATGGGCGAGGACCGCGTTTAGCTGACGCCCTTTCAGCCGTCGCAACGCGGCCGTGGTCACCACGAGTTGGGGCGTCGTGCCGGGCAGCCACCAGGCGTCCGGGCGCTCACCCTCGAGTACCACGAGGCGGTCGGCGGACCGCTCCTCGCCGGGCAACAGCGGTGCGCGGAGCAGGAGTTCGGCCCGACGCTGCCGGCGGCGGGCCCTGGCCCCGGCGATCTCGCGCACCAGCATCGCCCCGCTCCACAGCCCGGCGCAGGCGAGCGTCACCGCCGTCGTCGCCGCCCAAGGACCGGTCGCGGCGAGCGGATAGGCGTCCGCGACCCTGCTCGGGGCGGTCGCGAACAGCTGCCCCCGCGCCGCCTGCCAGGCCGCCGCCGCGCTCAGCGTCATGGACAGCGCACAGCACAGCAGCACGGCCGCCACCACACACTGCCACGCCCACAGGGCGACCACCGGCTCCCGGTCCGTCCAGTCGGCCCGGGCGAGCAGCCGGGGACCGGCCACGGCCGTCAGGATGCCGAGCAGCAGCAGTGCCACGGGGACCATCATGGCCAGCACCCTATGAGCGGCGGACCGCCCGGGGGTACAGCCCGTTGCGCCAAAGTGACGCAAGCAACGTGTGCGCCGCGCGTGCCGTCACCCGCTCACAGTGCCAGGAGCATGGCCACCATCCCGATTCCCATCGACAGCCGGCACGCCCGTGCCAGCTCGGGCCGGTCGCCCCATCCGGCCGTCCCGGTCCCGGCCGCCGTCACCGCGACCGGCACCAGCCGTGCACCGGACAGCAGGACGTAGCCGGTGAAGTAGAGGAGCAGCAGCCCGGTCACCGCCGGGACTCCGGCGCCGCCGTGGTGGTGGCCGCCGGGGGAGGCCGCCATCGCCACCGCCATGTAGACCATCGCCGCGGCTCCCACCAGGTGGTGCAGATGGTGCATGCTGCCGCGGGCGCTCCACAGGGCGCGCAGCGCGGCCGCGCCGAACACCGCCGCGTACAGCGGCCATGTCCAGACCGGTGGGGTGAAGACGGTCGCGGGCACGGCCATCGCGGCCATGCCGAACCCCATCAGTGCCTCGTCGCCCGCGGCGCGCCGCTGTTCCTCGACACTGCTGCGCATCCGCAGCAGACAGTAGGTACCGGTCGCCGCGCACAGCGCGACCAGCAGCCAGCCGGGCGAAGCCGGTCCGTGCACGCGCACCTCCCCGCTCGACGTCGCATCGATGGATGCGATGCCCCGCCCGCACGGCGCGCACGCGAGCGCAAGGGTGTACACGGGGAGCACTCGGTGGAGCACAGCAGGTGAGGGGATTCTGTTCGACCGTAGCGGACGGTTGTCCGTGTGGCACGTTCGAGAGTGCTTTACGAGTAAAACACATGCTAAATTGATGAGTATGAGTACTGCGACCCCGACCATCCGCCGTCTACCCCTCGCCGGTGCGCTGCGCCTCGGCCGACCCTCCGACATCTGGTTCAAGCCCGCCCTCAGCGCGGTCGCCGCGGTCGCCCCGCCCAACCTGACCCTGCTGGCCCTCGGCCGCCTCGACCTGGCGATGTACACGATGGCCGGATCGCTGTGCGCCCTCTACGGCCACAACCGCCCCTACCCCGCCCGCGCCCGCACCCTGGTCCGGGTCGTCCTCGGCATGACCGGCGGCCTCGCCGTCGCCCTGCTCGCCGCCTCGCTCACCACGAACGCGGTCGCCCTGGTCACCGTCGGCGCCCTGATGGCCGCCGTGCAGAAGGTGCTGTGCGACGCCACCCGGGTCGGCCCGCCCGGGAACGTGGTCCTCACCTTCATCAGCTCCGCCTCCCTGTTCGCCCCGCAGGCCCTCGGCCAGGTGCCCGGTCATGTCGGACTGACCCTGCTCGCGGGCGCCTGGGCCTGGCTGGTCGGCATGGCACCCGGGCTGCTGCGCCCGTACGGCCCGGAGCGCCGGGCCACCGCCCAGGCCCTGAACGCCACCGCCGCCTACGCCGACACCCGCGGTGCCGGGCAGGGCCACGCCCGCGCCCGGACCGGCGCGGCCGCCGCCGTACAGGCCGCCTGGCAGTCCCTGCTCGCCACCGGCGCCCGCACCGACCGCACCCGCCGCGCCCTCGAACACCTCGTCGTCCGCGCCGAGGTCGCCCTCGCCGCCCCCGCCGACGCCGACCCCGAGCGGCTGCGCGGCTGGGCACGCTCGCTGCGCGGCACCGGACGCGTCCCGCGGGTGGCCGGCGCCGACGACGAACTCCTCGGCATCGACGCCGAACGCGCCGTACCGCACCGCCCGCTGTGGCACCGACTCGGCCCGCTCGCCCCGCTCGCCGCCCGCACCGCGCTCGGCTGCGCCCTCGCCGGATACGCCTCCCTGGCCCTCGGTGTCGGCCGCCCCTACTGGGCGCTGGTCACCGCCGCCTCCCTCTACCAGGCCAACACCACCCTCACCTGGAGCCGGGGCGTCCAGCGCGTCGTCGGTAATCTCCTCGGCGTCCTGGTCTTCGCCGCCGTCGTGCCCCTCGCCCATCTGCACCCGGCCGTCCTGGTACTGAGCTGCCTCGTCTTCAACTTCGGCGCCGAGGCGCTGATCGGCCGCAACTACTGGCTCGGCAGCGTCTGCGTCACCCCGATGGCGCTGCTCATCACCGAGTTCGCCCGCACCCAGGACTCCGGGCAGTTGATCACGGAGCGGGTCCTGGACACCCTGGTCGGCGCGCTCGTCGGCTTCGCCGCCGCCGTCGTGGTCACCGACCGCCGGGCCGGCGACCGCATCGAACACGCCCTGACCGCCGTCGAGCGGGCCCGGGAGGAGGCCGCCCGGCTGCTCGCCGAGCCGCACCCCGCCCCGCGCGCCGTGGAGACCGCCCGCCGCACCCTGTCCGCCGCCCTCGCCGAGCTGCGCGCCACGGCCGACGCCGCGTCCGGCGAGTGGTGGCAACGCGCACTGCCCCAGGAGCGGGTCGTGCTCGCCGAGCAGTCCGGACACCGTACGCTCGCCGCGACGGTACGACGCCAGGGACCGCACTCCTGGGACGGCACGAGGACTACGGAGGACGCACGGCCATGACGGCGACCAACGGACGACCGGCGGCCGACGGCGACGCGGACGGGGGTACGGGCAGAGACGACACGGTCGCCGCCGTCGTCCGGCAGTGGCAGGCCGTCCATCCCCAGCTGGACACCGGGCCCATGGAGGTCATCGGCCGTATCAACCGCTGCGCCGCCCTGCTCCAGCAGGCCGAGGACGCCCCGCTGCGCCGCGCGGGTCTCAGCCGCCCCGAGTTCGACCTGCTCGGCGCGCTGCGCCGCACCGGCCACGAACTGACCCCGAGCGAGCTGGCCAAGGAGACCTTCTCCTCCGGCGCCGCCGTCACCAAACGCCTCAAGCAGCTCACCGAGCGGGGCCTGGTCGAGCGGCGCGGCGACGCCCGGGACCGGCGGGTCGCCCACCTCCGCCTCACCGACGCGGGCCGTGACCTGGTCGACGGCATCCTGCCCGAGCAACTCGCCTACGAGACGGCCGTGCTGTCCGTCCTCGCCCCCGACGGGCAGGGCGAACTGGCCGGTCTGCTGGCCGAGTTGCTCGGGCGACTGGAGGGCAGGATGGGCGCGTTGCGAGCCTGACCGCGGGATGTGCCGGAGGGCACGGCGCCGGCTGCCGCGCCGGCCGTCGATCCGCTGTTGGCGGCCGCCGCACACCGCAGGGGCGGTCCTCCGCTCAGCGCTTCTCCTCCGCCCGGAAGACGCCGAACACCGCGCCCCGCGGATCGGTCAGTACGGCGATCCGCGGGCCGTCCGGCACCGTCATCGGCTCCGCCCGCACGGTACCGCCCGCCGCGGCCGCCGCCTCGGCCGTGGCGTCCACGTCCTCGACCGCGAAGTACGGCAGCCAGTGCGGCGGCACCTCGGGCGGGAACCGGTCGCCCATGTCGGCCATCCCGCCGAACTGCCGGCCGCCGACGGCGAACTCCGTGTACCACTCGGAGGACTCGGCGCTCCAGCCGAAGACGGTGCGGTAGAAGTTCCCGGCCCGGCCGGTGTCCCGGGTCGCCAGCTCCACCCAGCCCAGCGCACCGGGCGCGTTGAGCAGCCCGGCGCCGGGGAAGGCCCGCGCCTCCCACAGCTGGAAGGCCGCGCCGGTCGGGTCGAGGGCGACCGAGAAGCGGCCCACGTCGAAGATGTCCATCGGGCCGACGACCACCGTGCCGCCGGCCTCCTCCACCAGCCGCGCGGTCGCGTCCGCGTCGGTCACCGCGAACGACACGTTCCACGCGACCGGTTGGGACTCCTGGTACAGCGGGGTGACGGCCGCGACCGCCGCGTCCCCGAGATGCGCCACGGTGTAGCCGCCCGCCTCCTGCCGGGGATCCGTCTCCGGACGCCAGCCGAACAGCTCCGCGTAGAACCGCTTGGCGCCCTCCAGGTCGTCGGTACCCAGCTCCGTCCAGCAGGGGCCGCCCGTCACCGGCTTGTCGAACTCCATGGCCACTCCTCCAGGGGGATCTCTCCTCCGAACGCTAGACCCCGCCACTGACAGCGGCCATCGGACCCGGGCGCGCCCTCAGATCCCCGGCCGGTACCGCATCGGATGGTCGGCCGGCACCTCCACCAGCACGATCCTGATGCCGTCCGGATCCGCGATCCACATCTCGACCAGGCCCCACGGCTCCTTCACCGGCGCACGCACGATCTCGACACCCTTCGCCGCCAGCTCTTTGTGCGCCGCGCCGGCATCCGCGACCTGCATCCACAGCTGGACGGCGGGGGAGGCGGGGGCGTCCGCGCGCCCGGAGACCTCCAGGAAACCGCCGCCCAGGAAGTACACCGTGCCGCGCTCGGGACCGGTGCCGAACTCGCGGTAGACGGCGAGGCCCAACTGGTCGCCGTAGAAGGCACGGGAGCGCTCGGGGTCGGTGGGGTGGACAAGGGTACGACTGCTCAGTACGTGCACCATGCGACCGGAGCGTAGCGCCACCCACACCCGGCACCCCCGCACCCGGCCCGGCACCCCGCGCCCCGCGCCCCGCGCCCCGCGCCCCGCGCCCGGGATCGGCACTCGCGACCCTGCGCCTTGCGCCCGGGATCCTGCGCCCTGGGCCCGGGATCCGGCACCCGGGACCTTGCGCCCTGCGCCCCGCACCCGGAGCCCGGCACCTGGCACCAAGGCCTTCCGCACCCAACACCCCGCACCCGGAGCCCGGAGCCCGGGATCCGGCACCCGGGACCTTGCGCCCTGCGCCCCGCACCCGGAGCCCGGCACCTGGCACCCGGCCCTCCGCACCCAACACTCCGCACCCGGAGCCCGGAGCCCGGAGCCCGGCACCTGGCACTCCGCACCCGGCACCCGGCACCCGGCACTCCGCACCCGCACTCCGCACCCGGGACCACCGGTTCACCGGCGGCCGACCGGCGGCGTTAGGCTCGTTGCCGGTTCAGCCTGCACGAGATCGGAGAACCCGCCCATGGTGAACGCCGCCGCCGGACTGACCTTCCGCGACTCCACCGACGCCGACGTGGACGTGCTGGTCGCGCTGATCGAGTCGGCGTACCGGGGTGACGCCAGCCGGGCCGGCTGGACCACCGAGGCGGACATCCTGGAGGGGCAGCGCACCGACCCGGCCGGCGTCCTCGACGTCATCAAGGGCCCGGACGGCAACCTCCTCGTCGTCGAGCGGGAGGGCCGGGTCGTCGCCTGCTGCCAGCTGGAACACCGGGGCACCCACGCCTACTTCGGCATGTTCGCGGTCAGCCCCGATCTCCAGGGCGCCGGCCTCGGCAAGGTCGTCATCGCCGAGGCGGAGCGCCGGGCCCGGCAGGACTGGGGCGTCACGGAGATGCACATGACGGTGATCTCCGTGCGCGACGACCTGATCGCCTGGTACGAGCGGCGCGGCTACCGCCGTACGGGAAAGATGACGCCGTTCCCGTACGGCGACGAGCGCTTCGGTATCCCGCAACGCTCCGACCTGCAGTTCGAGCTGCTGGTCAAGCCACTGGTGTGACGGCTCACGCGGTGAAGCGGGCGGTGCGTTTGATCTCCGGGTAGTCGGTCGTCGCGCCGTCCAGCTGGAGGGCGCGCACCAGCCGCAGGTCGTCCTGGGTGTTCACCACCCAGCCGATCACCCTGAGGTCCGCCTTGCGGGCGTGCTCGACGACCTCCAGCGTCAGCCGCCGGATGTTGAGGCAGAGGGTCGCCGCCCCCGCCTCCCGGGCCCGCTCCACCACGTCGGGGCCGTAGCGGCTGGCGATCAGCGCGGTGCGCACGCCCGGCACCAGCCGGGCGATCTCGGCGACGGCCTCGTCATGGAACGAGGACACCTCCACCCGGGACACCAGGTCCCGTCGCCGCATCAGCTCGGCCAGTGCGCGGGCCGCCGCCACGTCCTTGATCTCGGCCTGCAACGGCGTCCGTACCGCGTCCAGGACTTCCTCGAACACCGGCACCCGCTCACCGCGGCCCGCGTCCAGGGTGCGCAGCTCCTCCAGGGTCTTCTCGGCGATCGGGCCGGTGCCGTCGGTCGTGCGGTCCACCTCCGCGTCGTGCATGACGACCAGGGCGCCGTCCTTGCTGAGGTGCAGATCGAGTTCGATCAGGTCGAGGCCGGCCTGCTGGGCGGCGACGAAGGAACGGAGGGTGTTCTCGGGCTCGACGCCCATGACTCCGCGGTGACCGATGGTAAGGAAGTTCAAGATTCAACTCGCTTCCGTCGACGGCGGCGGGGATGCACGCGCGCGGACCGTACGACGGGACGTCGCTGTCCGTGCGGCTGGGCGCAGCCTAATGGCCGCCCGTCACGATGAACCCGTACGTACACGGGGGATTGGTGCGCAGGGCGCGCGGTGTCTGGCTCGTACCCCTGTCGGCGGTCACCCGGGGGTGGGCGCGTCCCGCCCTGTATTGACCGGCCGGATCCATACGTCGCCCCGGAGCTGACGCCTCGTCATCGGCCGCAGTGAATGTGAGCGCCTTCACGGTTTCGGACAGGAAAAAGCGCGGTGAAGGTGCAGCGTCGCAGGATAATTTCCTGAGGGCCCCCTTGCTGGGAGAAAGCCCGTATGCATACGGTGTCCTTACGTGAGGTGCTCCCGTGGAGGATGGGTCATGACGGAAATTCTTGTGCAGGTGGGTTCGGAGGAGCAGGTTTCTCCCGTGACCAGGGTGGTCGAGCACCCGGCGTGGCCCGTGCTCAAGGATGGCGTGGAGCGGATCCGGCCATGGCAGTCCAAGGATGGGTCGATCGACTTCGACGCCGAGGACGCCCCGGCCCGCGCCGACGCCGAGCGGGCCGTCGACCAGGTGATCGCGGCCGTCGAGGAGCTGTCCGCGCTGCTCCCGCACGACGCCGACTACCACCGCGCCCTGGTGACCGACCTGCGGCGCTGGGCGGTCGGCGGTTTCCAGGTGCCCGACTTCCTCGACTCGCTGCTGGCCTTCCAGCCCGCCGCGAGCCGCGCACACGGCCTCCAGCACCTGGTCGTCTTCCCGATGTACACCCAGAACGGCAACCCGGACCGCAACCTGGAGGCGGTCGTCCTGCGCATGGTCTGGCCCGACTGGCTGGCCGAGTTGGAGCGCACCCGCTACGACAACCCGCTGTTCTGCGGCATCACGTTCGAGGACTTCACGGCCGGCTACGACACCAACTCCGCCGTTCTCTTCCCCGAGACCATCGCCGTGCGTCAGGCGCCGGAACGATTCTCCTGGGGCGGTATCTTCTGCGACCGCGAGGCCGCCCGCTTCCGCCGGGTCACCGACGCGGCCGTCGACCTCCTCGGCCTGGAACTCCCCGAGGACATCGCCGCCATGGTCCACGACCAGAAGCGCTGCGAAGAGGCCTTCGTGCTCTGGGACATGGTCCACGACCGCACCCACAGCCACGGCGACCTGCCGTTCGACCCGTTCATGATCAAGCAGCGCCAGCCGTTCTGGATGTACGGCCTGGAGGAGCTGCGCTGCGACCTCACCGCCTTCAAGGAGGCCGTGAAGCTGGCGGCCGACGGCGTCCCGCAGGCCCGTGACGTGCAGTACGCGGTGCTCTTCGACCGCATGTTCCGCTTCCCGGTCACCGGCGACCGCGTCCGCAACTACGACGGGCTCGGCGGCCAGCTGCTCTTCGCCTACCTGCACAAGCACGACGTGGTCCGCTGGACCGACAACCGGCTCTCCATCGACTGGGAGCGCGCCCCGCAGGTCACCAACCAGCTGTGCGCCGAGATCGAGAAGCTCTACCGGGACGGCATCGACCGCCCGAAGCTCGTCCACTGGTTCGCCGGCTACGAGCTGGTCGCCACGTACCTCGCCCCGCACCCCGGCTCCAAGTGGGCCAAGGGCCCGGACGCCCTCGACCTGACGCTGCCGCCGCGCAAGCTCGTGGACGACGTGCTTCCGGACGAGTTTCCGCTGAGCATGTTCTATGAGGCCCTGTCCAAGAAACTGAAGAACGTGATCGCCGAGACCAAGGGCATCACGGCGGACAGCGCCGAGCCGGTCGCCGCGTGAGCGGCCGTCTCCGGAACACTGCTCAAGAGGGGAAGCACATGGCGGGCAACGGGTCTCTCAGTGGTGCGGTGATCGCGGTGGCCGGGGCGGGTGGACCCGCCGGGCACGCGACCCTGGTCAGGCTCGCGGAGGCGGGCGCGACCGTCGTCGGCGCCGACAACAATCCCGAGCGCCTGGCGGAGGCCGTGGACGCGGCCCGCTACGCGGGCGGCGGCGCCGTGGTCACCGGCGAGACGGTCGACCTGCTCAACCTGGACTCGACCCGGGCCTGGGCCGACCGTATCGAGAAGGACCACGACCGGATCGACGGCCTCGTCCACCTGGTCGGCGGCTGGCGCGGCAGCGCGAACTTCACCGAGACCGACCTGGCCGACTGGGACCTGCTGGAGAAGCTGCTGATCCGCACGGTCCAGCACACCTCCCTGGCCTTCTACGACGGCCTGCAGCGCAGCGACCGCGGGCGGTACGTGCTGATCAGCGCCGCCGGCGCGTCGAAGCCCACCGCCGGGAACGCCGCGTACTCCGCGGCCAAGGCCGCCGCCGAGGCGTGGACGCTCGCCATGGCCGACGGCTTCCGCAAGGCCGGGGGCGAGGCGGGCCCGACCTCCGCGGCTGCCATCCTGGTGGTGAAGGCGTTGGTGCACGACGCGATGCGCGCCGAGCGGCCCAACGCGAAGTTCGCGGGCTTCACGGACGTCAAGGATCTGGCCGAGGCCGTCGAGGGCGTCTGGAGCAAGTCCGCCGCCGAAGTGAACGGAAACCGTCTGTGGCTGACCGAGAAGCCGTGAACCCTCCCAAGACCGACGCGCGTCGCCACCACGACCCGCAGGTCCGCGGTTTCGCCAGTGACAACTACGCCGGAGCCCACCCCGAGGTGCTGGCCGCCCTGGCCCTCGCCAACGGCGGCCACCAGGTGGCGTACGGCGAGGACGAGTACACCGAGAACCTCCAGCGGATCGTTCGCGGCCACTTCGGCGCGACCGCGGAGGCCTTCCCGGTCTTCAACGGCACCGGCGCGAACGTCGTCGCGCTCCAGGCGGTCACCGACCGCTGGGGTGCGGTGATCTGCGCCGAGAGCGCGCACATCAACGTCGACGAGGGCGGTGCCCCCGAGCGCATGGGCGGCCTCAAACTGCTCACCGTGCCCACCCCCGACGGCAAGCTCACCCCGGAGCTCATCGACCGGCAGGCGTACGGCTGGGAGGACGAGCACCGCGCGATGCCGCAGGTCGTCTCGATCACCCAGAGCACCGAACTGGGCACCCTCTACACGCCGGACGAGATCCGCGCGATCTGCGAGCACGCCCACGGGCACGGCATGAAGGTGCACCTGGACGGCTCCCGGATAGCGAACGCGGCGGCCTCCCTGGACGTCCCGATGCGCACGTTCACCAACGCCGTCGGCGTCGACATCCTCTCCCTGGGCGGTACCAAGAACGGTGCCGTGTTCGGCGAGGCGGTCGTGGTGATCAACCAGGACGCCGTCAGCCACATGAAGCACCTGCGCAAGCTGTCCATGCAGCTCGCCTCGAAGATGCGCTTCGTGTCGGTGCAGCTGGAGGCGCTGCTCGCCAAGGACCTGTGGCTGCGCAACGCCCGGCACGCCAACGAGATGGCGCAGCGCCTCGCCGAGGGCGTCCGGGCCGTGCACGGCGTGGAGATCCTCCACCCGGTGCAGGCCAACGGGGTCTTCGCGAGGCTCCCGCACGATGTGAGCCTGCGGCTGCAGAAGCGGTTCCGGTTCTACTTCTGGGACGAGGCGGCCGGGGACGTGCGCTGGATGTGCGCCTTCGACACGACCGAGGAGGACGTGGACGCGTTCGTGGCGGCGCTCAAGGAGGAGATGGCGCGCTAGCCGGAGCCATTGATCTGTTGCATAGATATGCGGTCACCTGAAAAGTCATTGACGCTCGGGTGATCGCATTTCTATGCTCTGTGCCCATGGAGCTGATCCAGAAAACCGCCGACCTGTCCGCGTACTTGGCCGCTGACGAGGTCATCGACCATCACCATCCCGTGGTCCGGGAGGCGGCCGCCCGGCTGGCGGCGGGGGCCGAGGACTCGTATGCCTATGCGCGGGCCGCATACGCATTCGTGCGGGACGCCATCCCGCACTCCGCCGATGCCGGTGATCCCCGGGTCACCTGGCGGGCCTCGGACGTGCTGGAGCGGCGCACCGGCATCTGCTACGCCAAGGCCCACGCCCTCGCCGCCCTGCTGCGCGCCGAGGACATCCCCACCGCCCTGTGCTACCAGCGGCTGGCGGACGACGACGGAACCGGCCACGTCGTGCACGGACTGGTCGCCGTCCGCTTCAACGGGGCCTGGCACCGGCAGGATCCGCGCGGCAACAAGCCCGGTGTCGACGCCCGGTTCTCCCTCGACGGCGAGCGGCTGGCCTGGACTCCGAACCCGGAGTGCAATGAGGTGGACTATCCAGTCCTGTACGCTGAACCTCACCCGGCCGTGCTCGGCGCGCTGAAAGCGGCGCCCGACCGCCCGTACCTGTGGAAGACGCTCCCCACCGCACTCTGAGGCAAGGCAGATGACTCTCACGCTCACCGTGTCCGACGAGGTGCGCGCCCTCGCGCCCGGCTTCACGCACCTCGCGATCGAGGCCCACGGACTGGTCAACGGGCCCAGCACCGAGGCGAGTTCGGCCCTCCTCGACGACGCGGCCCGGCGGCTCGCGGTACGCCTCGACGGGCGCGCCCCGCACGAGGATCCGCACATGGCGGCCTGGCGCACGGCCTACACGGCGTTCGGTTCCAAGCCGTCCCGTACCCGGAACTCCGCCGAGGCACTGGCCAAGCGGGCCCTCGCGGACGGCGGTCTGCCCCGCATCAACCTGCTGGTGGACCTCTACAACGCCATCAGCGTCGCCCACCTGATCCCCGTCGGCGGCGAGGACCTCGGCCTCATCCAGGGCGGGATGCGGCTCGTGCGCGCCACGGGCGACGAGGACTTCGTGACGGTCGCGGGCGGCGAGGAGGTCGTCGAGCGCCCGGACGCCGGCGAGGTCGTGTGGTGCGACGCGGCGGGCGTCACCTGCCGCCGCTGGAACTGGCGCCAGGGTCCCCGCACCCGCCTGACCGAGCGGACGACCTCGGCCGTCTTCCTGCTGGAGAGCCTCGCCCCGATGACGGTGGCCGAGGTCGAGTCGGCGGGCGCCGAACTCGCCGAGCTGTTGGAGAAGTTCAGCCCCGGGGCGCGTATCGAGGTGCGGGCGCCCGAGTCGGCGGGCTGAGGCTCAGACCGCCTCGGCCGCCTTCAACTGCTCCTGCGTGGGCGCCGTGCCGCCCAGGTGGGTCGGGAGCCACCAGGTGTCGGTCGTGTCCTTCGGGCGGGCCGGGTAGGCCCGCTGGGCCGCGTCCAGCAGTTCCTGGACGCGGTCGCGCAGGCGGCGGGTGATGGCGCCCGCGTACTGGTCGCGCGGGGCTTCGACCGGCTCGCCCACCCGGATGGTGACGGGGAGGTGGTTGCGCTTGAAGTTGCGTGGCTGCCCCTTGGTCCACAGCCGCTGCGTGCCCCACAGTGCCATCGGGATCAGCGGGACGCCGGCCTCCTGGGCCATGCGCGCCGCGCCCGACTTGAAGCTCTTCAGCGTGAACGACTGGGAGATCGTGGCCTCCGGGAAGACCCCCACGATCTCACCGGACTTGAGCGAGTCCAGCGCGTGCCGGTACGCCGTCTCACCCTGTTTGCGGTCCACCGGGATGTGCTTCATCCCGCGCATCAGCGGACCGGAGATCCGGTGCCGGAAGACCGACTCCTTCGCCATGAAACGCACCAGGCGCTTCTGCGGGATGGCCGCCAGTCCGTCGAAGACGAAGTCCAGGTAGCTGATGTGATTGCTCACCAGCACGGCACCGCCGGAGCGCGGGATGTTCTCGGAACCCTGGCAGTCGATCTTGAGGTCCCAGACCTTGAACAGCGTCTTGGCGAAACCGATGACGGGACGGTAGACCAGCTCGGCCATGGGCGGGGCGGACCCTTTCTGCTCTGCCTGGGAAAGGGGCTCCCGGCGGGAAAGTTACGGAGCCGTAGGTTTACGACGTATCGCAGATCGTGCCCGAAGAACGGACGGGGAGCCAGCCCTGGTGCCCCGGAGTGGCGAGATCCTCGTCACGTCGGCCTATGATCCACCTCGGATTTTTAACCTGCCTTTACTCCGCGCGTACCGCGACTCGGCGGATGAGAAGGAACATCTCGCACCCCAGGCAGTATCCGAACGCCGCGTTCAGGAAGGCCGCGGCGAGCGCGATCCCGGTCGCCGCGAGTCCCAGCCAGCCGGGGCCCAGCGCGAAGCCGACCAGACCGAGTCCCGCGAACACCAGTCCCACCGCCTGCGCGAATCGCGGGGGTTGCGGTGGTTCGAACTCCGTAGGGGGAGCGAGCCGGGGTCGTACAGCCGTCCGGAACGCCCAGCCGTACGGCGAACGGCTCACGCCCGCGGCCGCGCCGAGCGCGAACACCAGCGTCTGCCAGGCGAGGATCCAGGGGCTCCGGGTGATGAGCGCGGCGGCCAGTACGACCGTCGTCACGGCCGCCGCGAATCGCGGCCCACGTGCGTCGATGTCCATGAACCAAGGATTCCGCCCCGAAGGCCGATCGGGGAGCCGGGAATCTTTGCAGTCTCGTGAACGCTGGTCCATATGGCCGGCAGCGTCGTGAAAGCTGGAGCACGTGATGACCGGACTGATGGTGTGCGTGGCGGTGCTCGCGGCGGCGAGTGTCTACGGAGTGCTGCACAAGCGGCGGAGCGGGAGGGTACGGGTGCGCGGGCGGGACGACGGCAAGCGGCTCGGAGCGGCCGAACTCGGTGCCGAACTCGGCGGACGCGCAACGCTGGTGCAGTTCTCCAGCGCCTTCTGCGCCCCCTGCAGGGCCACCCGGCGGGTGCTCGGCGAGGTCGCCGCGATGGTCCCCGGGGTCACCCATGTCGAGATCGACGCCGAGGCCCGCCTGGACCTGGTGCGCGAACTGGAGGTCCTCAAGACGCCCACCGTGCTGGTGCTCGACGCGTCCGGCCGGGTGGTGCGCCGGGCCACCGGACAGCCCCGGAAGGCGGACGTCATCGCCGCGCTGGGAGAGGCGGTCTGACGGACGTGCCGATGACGGTGAGGCAGCTCCCATATCGCGGAACGTACTTGACTGGGCGTACCACCTATCGTCAGCCTGACCGTATGTCCCATGAACTCCTTCTCTTCGGGCGGGTCCACGTCGACCTGGCCCGCACCGCGAGCGCGCGCTGTCCGGGTCGCTGAAAAACCCCGGACCCGAACGCCGCCTCCCCCAGAAGGAAAACTCCATGACGGCCACGCCCGACCTCGGCACCTCCCGGCTCGCCTCTCCCGACCTGCTCCGCTCCGCCTTCCGGCGGCACGCCGCCGGAGTCGCGGTGATCACCGCGCGCGGGGCCGGCGGCCCGGTCGGCTTCACCGCCACCTCCCTCACCTCCGTCTCCGCCGAGCCGCCGATGCTCTCCTTCGGCGTCGGCACGGGCGCCTCCAGCTGGCCCGCGATATCCACCGCCGAGCACATCGGCGTCCATATCCTCGGCGAACACCAGGCCGAGCTCGCGGCCACCTTCGCGCGCAGCGGCGCCGACCGGTTCGGGGCGCCCACCAGTTGGCGCGAGGGACATGAGGGGGTTCCGGTCCTCGACGACGTGCTGGTCTGGCTGGTGTGCCGGGTCGTGGCACGTGTACCGGCCGGTGACCATCGCATCGTGCTGGCCGAGGTGGTCGTCGGAGACCCCTCCCGTGTCGGCCGGCCGCTCCTGTACCACCAGGGCGGTTTCAACGGACTGCGCGATTGATCACGCACCCCTCGTTCTGCGAAGGGGGCGAATTCCGGTTACGCTGCGTTGCGAAGGTCACAGTTCAAAGCGCTTGCTTAGCGGGAATGAACTGGGTGTACTGACGAGTAATATTCCGTTCGGAGCGCGCGGCCGCCCCGACCGGGACGAGCCGCTTGAGGCGCCTATGCTGCCTTCAAGAGGCAGCCCAGAAGAGACGATGCAGTAGGAGAGCCGGCGTGAGCCTGAGGATCGTTGTCACTGTGAAGTACGTGCCCGACGCCACTGGCGACCGGCACTTCGCCGATGACCTGACCGTCGACCGTGACGACGTGGACGGTCTGCTCTCCGAACTGGACGAGTACGCGGTCGAACAGGCGCTGCAGATCTCCGAGAACTCCGACGACGACGTCGAGGTCACCGTCCTGACCGTCGGCCCGGAAGACGCCAAGGACGCGCTGCGCAAGGCGCTGTCGATGGGTGCGGACAAGGCGATCCACGTCGAGGACGACGACCTGCACGGTAGCGACGTGATCGGCACCTCGCTGGTGCTGGCCAAGGCGATCGAGAAGGCCGGCTTCGACCTGGTGGTCTCCGGTATGGCCTCCACCGACGGCACCGCCGGTGTGGTCCCGGCCCTGCTGGCCGAGCGGCTGGGTGTCCCGCAGGTCACCCTGCTCTCCGAGGTCTTGGTCGAGGACGGTGTCGTGAAGGGCCGTCGTGACGGCGACGCCGCCAGCGAGCAGCTGGAGGCCTCCCTGCCGGCGGTCGTGTCCGTCACCGACCAGTCGGGTGAGGCGCGTTACCCGTCCTTCAAGGGCATCATGGCCGCGAAGAAGAAGCCGGTGGAGTCCTGGGACCTGTCCGACCTGGACATCGAGGCCGAGGAAGTCGGTCTGGAGGGTGCCTGGAGCGCGGTCGAGACCGCCACCGAGCGTCCGGCCCGCACGGCCGGCACGATCGTCAAGGACGAGGGCGAGGGCGGCAAGCAGCTCGCCGAGTTCCTCGCGGGCCAGAAGTTCATCTGAGCTCCGCAGTCGCCGACCGCCCCTCAACTGATCCAAGCAGGAGAGCATTCCCATGGCTGAAGTCCTCGTCTACGTCGACCACGTGGACGGTGCCGTCCGCAAGCCCACCCTGGAGCTTCTGACCCTGGCCCGCCGGATCGGCGAGCCCGTCGCCGTAGCCCTCGGCAACGGCGCCGCCGACACCGCCGCCGCCCTCGCCGAGCACGGCGCGGTGAAGGTCCTCACCCACGACGCGTCCGAGTACGCCGACTACCTGGTCGTGCCGAAGGTGGACGCGCTGCAGGCCGCCTACGACGCCGTGTCCCCGGCCGCCGTCCTGGTCCCCTCCTCCGCCGAGGGCAAGGAGATCGCCGCGCGTCTCGCGCTGCGCATCGGCTCGGGCATCATCACCGACGCCGTCGACCTGGAGGCCGGCGACAAGGGCCCGGTGGCCACCCAGTCGGTGTTCGCCGCGTCCTTCACCACCAAGTCCCAGGTCTCCAAGGGCACCCCGGTCATCACGGTCAAGCCCAACAGCGCCGCCGTGGAGGCCGCCCCGGCCGCCGGTGCGGTCGAGGCCCTCGCGGTGACCTTCTCCGACAAGGCCACCGGCACCAAGGTGACCGGCCGGACCCTGCGTGAGTCGACCGGGCGTCCGGAGCTGACCGAGGCCGCGATCGTGGTCTCCGGCGGCCGCGGCGTCAACGGCGCCGAGAACTTCGCGATCATCGAGGCGCTCGCCGACTCCCTCGGCGCGGCCGTGGGTGCCTCGCGTGCCGCCGTCGACGCCGGCTGGTACCCGCACACCAACCAGGTCGGCCAGACCGGCAAGAGCGTGTCCCCGCAGCTGTACATCGCCAACGGCATCTCCGGCGCCATCCAGCACCGCGCGGGCATGCAGACCTCGAAGACGATCGTCGCGGTCAACAAGGACGCCGAGGCCCCGATCTTCGAACTGGTCGACTTCGGCGTGGTCGGCGACCTCTTCGACGTCGTCCCGCAGCTCACCGAGGAGATCAACACCCGCAAGGGCTGATCACCGCCGGCTGTCCGAGGCCCCCGTGACCGACACCGGTCACGGGGGCCTCGTGGTGTCAGCGCAGACTCAGCGAGGCCTGCACGGGCAGATGGTCGCTGGGGAACTGGCCGTGCATCGAGAAGGTGTCGATCGTCGCCTGATGCGTGGCCACACCCGGCGAGGTCAGGATCCAGTCGATGCGGTCGCCGTCCCGCTTGAGCCGGTGGTAGCCGTGGAAGGTGCCGAACAGGGTGCTGCGCCGCTCCGCCGCGTCCCAGGCGTCCACGAGCCCGGAGTCCACCAGGGTGTCGTAGGCCGGGTTCTCGTGCGCGGCGGCGTTGAAGTCGCCGGTCACCACGACCGGCAGCGTGGGGTCGAACTCCGCGATCCGCTGGGTGAGCAGGGTCGCACTGCGCTCGCGGGCGTACTGGCTCTTCTGGTCGAAGTGGGTGTTGGCGACGTAGAACTCCCGGCCGTCGTCGGCGAGATCGCGGAAGCGGATCCAGGTGACGATGCGGGGGAAGGCGGCGTTCCAGGTGTTGGAGCGGATGACCTCCGGAGTGTCGGACAGCCAGAAGGTGTAGTGCTCCACGGGGGCCAGGCGCCGGATGTCGTAGTAGATCGCCGTGGACTCGTCCCGGCTGCCGCCCTCGCGGCCGGTGCCGATCCAGTCGTAGTGCGGTCCGAGGTCGGTGTCGATGTCGCGCAGCTGCTGGTAGAGGCCTTCCTGGGTGCCGATGACCTGGGGGTGCGCGCGGTGCAGCAGTTCGCGCATCACGGGCCGGCGGTCGGCCCAGCTGTTGGGCTCGGCGGCGCCGGCGTACCGCAGGTTGAAGGTCATGACGTCGAGGCGGTGCGCGCGCCGCGGCGGAGCCGAAGGGATCGCCCGCCCGGCCCGCAGGGTGCCGGACGGTGTGGAGGAGGCGGACGAGGCGGAGATCGCCGCACTGGACAGGGGCACGGTGACCGCCGCGGCCAACAGGACCTTCAGGCCCAGGCGGCGGGTGACTCGGCGCTGGTTCGGCACGGGGGCTCCTTCGGTGGCGACGGCCGGACGAGGCGTGCGTGAGGCGAGTCCTGCGCAGAGAGTGTGCTACCCAGGTGTGAGTCGAGCGTGAACATGCCCAGATGGGGGCGTGTCGCACGGTGGACATGGTGTTGACCATCCCGAAGGCGCCCGGATAACTTCATTCAACGGATTGTTGATTCCGTGCAGTGGAAAACAGGAGGGTGTGGGATGGGCCAGGGCCAGCAGCAGAAGGTGGCGACGAGTCTCGCGGGCGCCGTCAGCGAGGAGATCAGCGCCTCCCTCGCGCCGGTCGACGCCGAACTGGAGCGCCGCTACCCGGGCGACCCCGGCACCCGCCAGCCCGTCCACACCGTGTACGTCCCCGGTGACGCCTTCGCCGCGGACACCGTCCGCTCCTGGGGCGACCGGGCCCTCGCCGCCCTCGACGAACACGCCCCCGACGCCGCCTCCTTCGCCGCCGTCCTCGGTCTGTCCGACGAACTCGCCGAGCCCGTCTACTCCCGGGTCCGCGCCAAGCTGGAGCGCGAGCCGATCGAAGACCTGCGCGTCGACTTCGAGGACGGCTACGGCCCCCGCCCCGACGCCGAGGAGGACGAGACGGCGGCCCGGGCGGCGCGGCTGATCGCCGAGGCGTATGCCGGGGGGACGGCGGCGCCGTACATGGGCATCCGGATGAAGTGCATGGAGGCCGCGGTGCGCGACCGGGGCATCCGCACCCTCGACATCTTCCTCACCGGGCTGATGGCGGCCGGCGGGCTGCCCGACGGTCTGGTGCTGACCCTGCCGAAGGTGACCTACGCCGAGCAGGTCACCGCGATGGTCCGGCTGCTGCAGGCCTTCGAGAAGGCGCATGGCCTGGAGCCCGGCCGGATCGGCTTCGAGATCCAGATCGAGACCAGCCAGTCCATCCTCGCCACCGACGGCACCGCCACCGTCGCCCGGATGATCCAGGCCGCCGAGGGCCGCGCCACCGGACTGCACTACGGCACCTTCGACTACAGCGCCTGCCTCGGCGTCTCCGCCGCCTACCAGGCCAGCGACCACCCGGCCGCCGACCACGCCAAGGCGATCATGCAGGTGGCCGCCGCCGGCACGGGCGTACGGGTGTCGGACGGTTCCACCAACGTGCTGCCGGTCGGCCCCACCGCGAAGGTGCACGACGCCTGGCGGCTGCACTACGGACTCACCCGGCGCGCCCTGTCCCGCGCCTACTACCAGGGCTGGGACATGCACCCCGGCCACATCCCGACCCGGTACGCGGCCGTGTTCGCCTTCTACCGCGAGGGTTTCGAGCAGGCCGCCGCCCGGCTCGCCCGGTACGCCAACCGCGCCGGCGGTGACGTCATGGACGAGCCCGCCACCGCCAAGGCCCTCAGCGGGTATCTGCTGCGCGGCCTGGACTGCGGCGCCCTCGACATCGCCGAGGTGGCCCGGCTGACCGGGCTGACCCGCACCGATCTGGAGGGGTTCGCGGCACCCCGGCGCGGCGATCTGACGGCCTCCGGCAAGTAGCGGCCCTGGCACGCGGCCCCGGGCGACGTGAGGCGTCCTCGGGTTCGGCGAACCGGGCCCGACAGGAGTCCTACGGCAGGTGGACCGACGTCAGCGACGTCTACGTCAAGGGCGGAGACAACGACGAGCCGTCTCCCGGACTTCCCGTCCGCCGAGCGCGGAGGTACCGCTCCAGGCCCGACGCGACCGCCCACTTCCGCTCGGCGAACAGCCGGGTGCCCCGCCGGCACAGTTCGGCGTCGGCCCGCGCACGGGCGGCGAACTCCTCGGGTGTGGCGCCGAACAGTCTTCTCAACTCGCCTGATTCCGCGAGGAGTCGGGCGAGGAGGGCGCGCTCGCCGGGGTGACGTCGAGGGGTTCCGGTGCCGTCGTGCAGGACGCCGTGCCGGTTGACGTAGGCGTGGACGCCGGACAGCGTCGTGCCGTCCGCCAGGTCGACACACACCTGAGGGGCGGGCAGCCAGGCCCGGCCGAAGTTGCCGCCCGGCAGCGGTACGCCCTCACTCGCGTCGATCACCTCCAGCTGCGGCCCGTCCAGCCAGACGACGAACAACTCCCTTACCGTCGTAGGGGAGTGGACCGGGGACGCCGAGACATAGCCGAGCCGGCTGACGTGCGCGGAGACGCCCACGTCGAGCCCGGTCACCCGGGAGCGCACCATGGGGATCGGCCCGGTCACCCCGGACTCGGCCATCTTGTGCTGGAGTTGGGCGGGAGAGGCGTTGGAGCCGACCGCGAGCACTGGTACCCGGCCGTCGTCGTGCACCAGCCGGTCCAGCGGCACCAGCCGGTCGCCGTCGAGGAGTCCGGATTCGGCCGGCCAGACGCCGGGGTAGGTCAGCGGATGGTCACGCGGTGCCTGGTCCAGGCCCAGTTCCTTGAGCGTACGGCCGGTCATGCGCGGCTCACTCCGAGGGCGGCAGCTCGCCCGAGCCGCGGGTGACCAGCCGGGTCGGCAGCTCGATCCGCTCCGGCGCCAGGAGGCTGCCGTCCAGCTGGCGGAAGAGCCGCTCGGCGGCCGTACGGCCGAGCAGGGCCGCGTCCTGGGCGACGACCGTGAGGCCCGGATGCAGCAGATCGGCCAGCTCGATGTCGTCGAAGCCGACGAGCGCGACCGGGCGGGGCTGTTCGGCGAGGACCCGGATCACGGTGACGGTCACCCGGTTGTTGCCCGTGAAGATCGCGGTGACCGGAGCGGGCCCGGACAGCATCTCCTCGGCGGCCCGGCGCACCCGCTCCGGGTCCGTCATGCCGAGGGAGGTCCACGCCGGCTCGACGGATATCCCGGCGTCCTCCATCGCGGCCCGGTAACCGCGCAGCCGCTCGGCCGCCGTATGGATGCGGGGCATGTCACCGATGAAGCCGATCCGGTGGTGGCCGTGCGCGATCAGATGGGTGACCCCGTCGCGGGCCCCGCCGTAGTTGTCGGACAGCACCACGTCGGCGTCGATCCTCCCGGCCGGACGGTCCACGAACACCGTGGCCACGCCCGCCCTGATCTCCGGCTCCAGATAACGGTGGTCGTCCCCGGCCGGGATCACCACCAGCCCGTCCACCCGCCGCGCGCACAGCGCCAGCGCCAACTCCTGCTCCCGGTCCGGGTCCTCGGCGCTGGAGCCGTTGATCAGCAGCGCGCCGTGGGCCCGGGCCACCTCCTCGACCGCACGGCTGAGCGGGCCGTAGAACGGGTCGGCGAGGTCCTCCAGGACGAGACCGATGCTCGCGGTACGGCCCTTGCGCAGTACCCGCGCGCTGTCGTTGCGGCGGAAGCCGAGCGCGTCGATCGCCTCCTGGACCCGGCGCTCGGTGTCCGGGGTCACCCCGGCCTCGCCGTTGACCACCCGGGACACCGTCTTGAGACCTACACCGGCGCGCGCAGCCACGTCCTTCATCGTCGGCCGGGTCCCGTAACGGGAGCCGGGAAGACGGTCTGCGCGGCGGGAGGTCTCGGGCACGATGCGGCGTCCTGTCCTGTCGTCCACGGTGGGATTCCTGTTGTCCACGGGGGATGCACAGGTCCATGGGTTTGTATGAGGATGTGGCGTCGAGCATAGAGCCTGGACAACGTTGTCAGATGCGAGGGAGACTGTCCACCGCAATCTCCGGCCCGCGCCCCCACCGCTGGACGGCTGCCTTTCACTCGGTTACTCATGGTTGACGGGGAGATCTGACTCTGATGCACACCGACCTCGTGGCGGCCCTCGACATCGGCGGCACCAAGATCGCCGGCGCTCTGGTGGACGGTCACGGACGGATCCAGGCGCGCGCCCAGCGCGCGACGCCCGCCCAGCAGGACGGCGAGACGGTCATGGGGGCCGTCGAGGAGGTGGTCGGCGAACTCGCCGCTTCGCCCCTGTGGGGGCGAGCCGGCTCGCTCGGGATCGGCAGCGCGGGCCCGGTGGACGCCTCCGCCGGCACCGTGAGCCCGGTCAACGTGCCGGGCTGGCGGGACTTCCCGCTCGTGGAACGGGTGCGTGCGGCCGCCGGCGGGCTGCCGGTCGAGCTGATCGGCGACGGCGTCGCCATCACGGCCGCCGAACACTGGCAGGGCGCGGCCCGCGGCCACGACAACGCGCTGTGCATGGTGGTGTCGACGGGTGTCGGCGGCGGCCTGGTGCTCGGCGGCAAGCTGCACCCCGGGCCGACCGGCAACGCGGGCCACATCGGGCACATCAGCGTCGACCTCGACGGGGACCCCTGCCCCTGCGGATCGCGCGGCTGCGTGGAACGCATCGCGAGCGGGCCCAACATCGCCCGGCGCGCGCTGGAGGGCGGCTGGCAGCCGGGTCCGGACGGCGACACCTCGGCGGCGGCGGTCGCGGCCGCGGCCCGGACCGGCGACCCGGTCGCGGTGGCGTCCTTCGAGCGGGCCGCGCAGGCGCTGGCGGCCGGGATCGCGGCCACCGCGACCCTGGTCGAGATCGACATCGCGGTGATCGGCGGCGGGGTGGGCAAGGCGGGGGACATCCTCTTCACGCCGTTGCGCAAGGCCCTCACCGACTACGCGACCCTCTCCTTCGTGCAGCGTCTGACGATCGTGCCGGCCCAGATGGGCACGGACGCGGGACTGGTGGGCGCCGCGGCGGCCGCGCTGGCCCGGATGGGCACGGACGCGACGGCCGCGGGGGTCTGAGGCAGCCGCGGAACTCGGCAGGAACGTTCAGGCCCGGTCGGCCGGGGTTCAGGTCCGGCCGACCGGGCCGGTCGGGAACGGCTGGTCGGGAACGGCTGGGCGGGAACGTGCGAGGCGCGGTACGTCAGCAGGTGATCCGCGCGTCCGCCCAGTCGCCGTGGTCGGAAGTGACGCCGTTCCCGCCGTCCGTGACGACGAGGCTGACCACCTCGGCGCCGGTGACGTCGGCGGTGAGCGGCTGGGCGGGCAGGTCCGTGGTCAGCACGCCGGTCGAGGCGACCTTCGTGCCGTCCGCCCAGACCTCGAAGGAGACGCTTCCGTCGGCGGCCTCCTCGTCGTCCACGCCGACGTCGGCGGTGACCTTCTCGCACGCCTTGCCGGTGTAGTAGTCGATCTGGCTCTGGGCGTGGGTGCCGAGCCCCTTGGCATACACCACCCCGCCGACGGTGATCGGGTGCCCGTCGCCCGCGGCGGTCTCCCCGTTGCTGGTGTCGCGCTCCACGGGTCCCCAGCCGTTGCCGGCCGACAGCCAGGGAAGGTCGCTGAGATAGGAGCTTCCTGCGGGCGGCGGGTCCGCGACGGTCATCGTGATCGTCATCGTGCTCTCGGCGCGCACGCGGGCCGGTGACCGGTAGCTCGCCCTGAGCCCGAGGTCGTACGACCCCTTCGGCGTCCCCGCGGGAGCGGTCACCTTCCAGCCGGTGCGCAGGGCACGGCCCGTCGGCAGTGCCGTGGTCCTGGTCGATGAGGTCGGGGTGACGGTCCAGCCGCGCGGTCCGGTGAGCGACACGGAGACCTTGCGGGCCGTCGTGCGGCCGAGGTCGGTGACGGACGTGGTGAGCGCGGCTGTGCTGCCCGGTTCGATGAACCGGCTTCCGTTCAGGCCGAGTTCGACGGCCGGCGGGTTGGCCGCCCAGCGCCGGTCGGCGGCGACCCGGACCAGGACGGTGCCGTGCGCCGGGACGAACGCGGAGAGGGTGCCGGCGGTGTTGTAGCTCCGGTGCTGCCACAGGTCGCGCAGGGTGTAGGCGGGCGCGTCCGGGAGGCCGGCCGCCTGCGCGGTGGTCGCGATGCGCTGGGGGGAGCTGGACTCGTTGAAGAGGGCGACCGCGCGGCTGCCGTCCGTCATCTCCTTGGTGACGACCCAGCGTCCGCCGGCCGAGGAGAGCACCGTGCCCTGCTTGCCGAGCGGGTCCTGGTCGACGGCGATGACCTCCTTGTTGTCCAGGATGTCGAAGGTCGCCGGGGAGGCCTTGCGCAGGTCGGTGCCGATGAGCAGCGGGGCGGCCATCATCGACCACATCGAGAAGTGCGAGCGGTACTCGGTGTCGGTCATGCCGCCGTTGCCGACCTCCAGCATGTCCGGGTCGTTCCAGTGCCCGGGGCCCGCATAGGGCGCGAGCGGCAGGTTCTGCTTCAGGATCGACACCATCGAGCCCCAGCTGTCGCTGATGTCCCCGGTGGTGCGCCAGAGCTGGCCCACGTCCGACGCCCACTCCCAGGGCTTGTTCTCGCCCCATTCGCAGATGCTGTAGACGATGGGCCGCCCGGTTGCCTTCAGCGCGTCCCGCATGGTGAGGTAGCGCTGCTTGGCGTCCACGCCCTGGTTGTTGCAGTTGTCGTACTTGAGATAGTCGACACCCCAGTCGGCGAACTGCTGGGCGTCGCTGTACTCGTGGCCGAGGGCGCCCGGGAAGCCCGCGTCGTTGCAGGTCTTGGTGCCCGCGCTGGTGTAGATGCCGAGCTTGAGGCCCTTGGCGTGCACGTAGTCGGCGACCGCCTTGATGCCGTGGGGGAACCGCACCGGGTCCGGGACCAGCTTGCCGTCCGCGTCGCGGCTCGGCAGAGCCCAGCAGTCGTCGAGGTTGACGTACCGGTAGCCGGCGTCCTTCAGGCCCTTGGCCACGAAGAGGTCCGCGATGCCCTCGACCATGGCCTCGTCGAAGTCCGTGCCGCAGTGC
This sequence comes from Streptomyces sp. NPDC048417, assembly GCF_040651615.1. Taxonomy (NCBI): domain Bacteria; kingdom Bacillati; phylum Actinomycetota; class Actinomycetes; order Kitasatosporales; family Streptomycetaceae; genus Streptomyces; species Streptomyces sp. NPDC048417. The sequence goes on from NZ_JBEZKI010000004.1 coordinate 427,046, forward strand.
GTGGAGTTCCAGTTGTTGAAGCCCATCGGCGGGGTGAGGGCGAGACCGTCGGCGGGGGCGGGCGAGCCGGTTGTCCCGTCGGCGGCGGCGGGTGCGGCGAGGCCCGCTGTGGACAGCAGCGCCGCGGTCAGTGCTCCGACCACTCTTCGGCGGGTTGTGCGGGTGTGAGGGTGACGCATCGTTACGCTCCTCCGACTCGCGAAAGGTGGGATGACGGCAAGTGGGCGTCATCGGTGCGCGCTTATGGTAGGAGCTGTTGGGCTGTGTTGGAAGGGAAGCGGTGAAGGTTGCCCCAGCTTCCCTATTGGCCTGGTTGCGAGGCTGGTCGGGACGGAAGAGCTGTCCTGTCCGTTGGGTTGTGTTGAATGGTGACGTCGAGTAAGGCTATGAGATGCCTGGGCCTGAGCTGTGGGTGACTTGGCCCGGACATCCGATGTCCTGTCGCGGCGATGGCGCCGGGCCTCACCGGAACTCGTGCACCACGTCGATCGTGCCGACGATGTGCGCGTTGAACTCGTCCAGCTCCTCGGCCGGCACCCACAGCTCCAGGATCGTGCTGCCGCCGACCTGCTGGACGGGGTAGCGGCGGACGAAGGCCGTGTCGACCTCGAAGCGGGTCACGAAACCGGCGCCGTCGTGCCTGACGTTCCAGTCCCGGGCGATCCTGATCGCGTAGTCCTCGTCGAGCACCGGGTAGAAGATCGGCTGCTCGGGCAGCCGGGGCGGCCAGCCGCGCCACGCCAGCTCCCGGACCAGTTCGAGCTCCACGGGGCCGGTGGGGCGCCAGAGGGTCGTGGTCGGTCGTGGGCTGGTCATGACGTACGGCTTCCTGCGCGGGCGGCGTTCGGGCTCCCAGACGGTAGCCGCGCCGTGATCGTCCGGGCCACCCGGTTTCCGTGCCGACGTGCCGCGTTGCTCCCCTCGTGGGTCCGCCCGTGACCGTGGGCCGCCCGCACAGTTGAGACGGGCATGAAGAAGCGCAGCATGCTCGCCATCGCCAGCCTGGCCACCGGATTCGTCGTAGCCGCCATCACCCCGTCGCACGCCGCCGACGACGGACCGCTCGACGACCTGCACGTCTCGGACACCCTGGAGCACGTAGGCCACCTCGTGGGCGAGGACAGCTTCCAGACCGATCGGGATTTCCTGGGCCAGGAGTAGCCCGGCGGGGCGGGAGCGAACGAGGGTGCCGGTGTTCCGCGGAGGGAGCACCGGCACTCCGTTTTGCGCGCCCTCAACGGGAACTGGTTTCCGTGGCAGTGTGGAGCGGGCAAGCCTCAGGGGGCCAACAGAAGAGGGGGAGTCCGTGATCGTCTGGGTCAACGGCGCGTTCGGTGCGGGTAAGAGCACCACCGCACGTGAACTGATCGAACTGATCCCGAACAGCACGCTCTTCGACCCCGAGATCATCGGCGGGGCACTGACACACCTGCTACCGGCCAAGCACCTCACCGAGGTCGGCGACTTCCAGGATCTGCCGATCTGGCGACGCCTGGTGATCGACACGGCGGCCGCGATGCTGGCCGAGCTGGGCGGGACCCTGGTGGTTCCCATGACGTTGCTGCGCCAGGAGTACCGCGACGAGATCTTCGGGGGCCTCGCCGCCCGCCGGATCGTTGTCCGGCATCTGTGCCTCACCCCGGCCGAAACGATCCTGCGCGAGCGAATAGCCGGGCGGGAGATCCCGCCCGACCTGCCCGACGGGGAGATGCGCGTCCGGCAGTGGTCGTACGACCAGATCGAGCCCTACCGCGCCGCCCTGGCCTCCTGGATCGGCGCCGACGCCCATCTCGTCGACACCAGCGCCCTCACCCCCTACGAGACGGCCGTGTACATCGCCGAGGCCGTCGGCACCGGTACCGCGCCCGTCTGCGACATCGTGCAGACCCCGGAGCCCACCGCCGAGACCCTCGCGGCCGGGGTGCTCCTCTTCGACGAGGAGGACCGCGTCCTGCTGGTCGACCCCACCTACAAGGCCGGCTGGGAGTTCCCCGGCGGTGTCGTCGAGCCCGGCGAGGCCCCCGCGCGGGCGGGTGTGCGTGAGGTCGAGGAGGAGACCGGGATCCGGCTGGAGAAGCTGCCGAGGCTGCTGGTCGTCGACTGGGAGCAGCCCGTACGGCCCCGCTACGGAGGGCTGCGGCTGCTCTTCGACGGCGGCCGGCTGGACTCCGCCGAGGCCGGGCGGCTGGTGCTGCCGGGACCCGAGCTGCGCGGCTGGCGCTTCGTCACCGAACAGGAGGCCGCCGAGATGCTGCCCCCGGTGCGCTACGAACGGCTGCGCTGGGCGCTGCGGGCCCGCGAGCGCGGTGCCGCGCTCTACCTGGAGGCCGGCGTCCCGATCGGTTGACATTTCCTGACCAGGTGTCAAGTCACCGCAATCTTGGTGAGGTTGACGGTGACTTTGGCATTTCCTGGGCTTGTGTAGGGGACTTTGCGCGGGGTGGAAGGTTCCGAGGGACATCTTCTACACCCCGCGCATGCCCTACACCCTGGGCCTGCTCGGCTCCCTGCCCCGCCTGGACCGCGAGGAGGACCGCCTGACCCCCATCACCGGCTCCCCGCCCTCCCTGCTCAACCTGCCCCCGGGCTGCCCCTTCGCCCCGCGCTGCCCGATGCGCCGGGAGCCCTGCGACAGCACGGAACCCGCCCTGCGGCCGGTCGGATCCGACGCCCACCGCAGCGCCTGGCCGCCTGGTGGAGATCGCCCCCGCCCGGCAGCTCTTCGCCCACCCCGCACACCCCTACACCCAGGCGCTCGTCTCCGCGATCCCGCTGCCCGACCCGCGCAAGGAACGGGCCCGCAAACGGATCACCGTCCAGGGCGACGTCCCCAGCCCGGTACGCCCGCCCAGCGGCTGCCGATTCCGTACCCGTTGCCCCAAGTTCGCGAACCAGCTCACCGACAGCGAACGCACCGCCTGCGTCGAACAGGTGCCGGACCTGGTGGACCGGGGTGGCGGGAACCCGGTCGCCTGCCACTACGCGGAGAACGTCCGGCTGCTGTAGCCGTCCCGGTACGGAAACGGCGTCAGCCGGCTCTCCCGCTCCAGCCCCCGGCAGAAGACCTCCATGGTCACGGCGACGGGTGCGTGCCGGACCAGCAACTCGGCGGCGGCCCGGGGAATGCCCTCGGGCCGCCGCCCGCCGGCACAGTCCCGCACGAACTCCGCACGTTCCTCGCCCCGGTACCCGTACAGCGCGGTGACCAGCCAGATGACCAGGTAGTAGGTGGTGTAGGCGCGGTCGTAGTGCCGATGCCGGTCGAGGAAGTCCCGCTCCTCCGGGGTCAGTTCGAAGCGGTGGCTGAGCGAGAGCCCGAAGTCGGTGAGGTACAGCTGCCGGCCGTCGGTGAGGATGTTGCGGAAGTGGGCGTCCAGGTGGAGCAGCCGGCCGCTCGCGAGGAAGGCCGTCAGCTCCGCCAGGCCCCGGGCTGTGGATGTGCACGCCGAGTCCGCGCGGTCCGTGCGCAGTTCGGCGTCCAGCCAGTCGTGCAGGGTGTACGGGAAGTGCTCCAGGAACAGGGTCAGGCTCGCGGAGGCGTCCCGCAGACCCTCGATCCGGTCCCGTACGCCCGTGGAGCCGCCCCAGTAGGCCACCGCCCTCTCGATGTCCGCGAGTTCGCCGGGCAGCGGGGCGGGTGTGTCGGGCAGCACCCGTCCGTGGTGGAGCAGCGGGAAGCCGGGGAACCGGCCCGCCAGCACCCAGTTCGTCGTGGCCACGTGTGCGCCCAGCTCCCGCCAGGCGCCGAACCCCGGTCCGCCGATGGCGCCGATGCCGTAATGGCAGTACGGCGGCAGGCCGAAGAGGTTCGCGGTGGAGCGGGCGTGGCGCGGTTCCCGCTCCCGGTCGGTCAGCGGGATCCGCTTCACGAACACCGGCCTGCCGTCCACCGTGATCCGCACCGCTCTGCCGCCGATCCCGGTGCCGAGCGGCTCACCCGCCGCGACCAGCCCGGCCAGCTCGACATCGCTCAGCAGGGCCAGCGAGGTCGCGATGTCGGTGTGGGCGGCGATACGGCGCGCGGTGTCGGTCATGCCCCCATGGTCAGTGCGGCGGCCCGTAGGCGTCCGCGGATTTCCGCAACACCCGGGATGCCTGCGCGGTCACTGGATCACCATGGCCGAAACAGGCCACCTCCGCGTTCAGATCGGCCAGCCGCCCGAAGGACGCGACGGCCCGGGACCGGTCGATGTTGAACACCCCGAGGATCACCGAACCGGTGACCGGGGACACCGCCACCGCATCCCCGGTGAACAGCACGCCGTGCGCCGGGAGATGGAGCGCGATGCTGCCGTCGGTGTGACCTGGGACGTGGACGACCCGGGCGCCGCCGCCGAAGTCCAGGACGTCACCGTCGGACACCTCCGTCACCTCGACCGGGTGGACCGGATCGCCGACCGGCAGCAGTTTCGCGACCTCGGCATGGATCGGCAGCTCCCACTCCTCGAACACCGGCGGCGGGCCCGGGATCTCACCGCGGATCACCGGTGCGTCCAGGCGGTGGGCCAGTACTTCGGCTCCGCTCAGGGCGGCGAACTCCGCCGCCCCGCCGACGTGATCCTCGTGGAAATGCGTGAGGACGATCCGGCGTACCGACGAAGGGGACCGGTCCAGCGCGGTCAGCGCGTCGGCGACCGGCCGGCCCGAGCCCAGCGGGCCGGCGTCGATCAGCGTCGAGGCGCCGGCGTCCGGGTCGTGCCAGAGGTAGGCCTGGCCGACCGGGAAGCGCAGCAGGTGCAACCGGGGGAGCAGCTCGATGACGTCCATGCCCCGACCGTAGGAGGGCCCCCGTCCGCAGACGAGAGCCCTCTGCCGTGGGCAGAGCGGTTCAGCCCGCCGCGTAGTTCCGCAGGAACAGCGCCTCGGCCACCGACAGGCGCTCCAGTTCCTCGGGAGACACGCTCTCGTTGACCGCGTGGATCTGCGCCTCCGGCTCGCTCAGACCGATCAGCAGGATCTCGGCGTGCGGGTAGAGGCTCGCCAAGGTGTTGCACAGCGGGATGGAGCCGCCCTGGCCTGCGTACTGCATCGTCTCGCCCGGGTAGGCGACCGCCATCGCGTCGGCCATCGCCTGGTACGCCGGGCTGGTGGTGTCGGCGCGGAACGGCTGGCCCTGGCCGACCGCCTCCGTCCGCACCCGGGCACCCCACGGCGTGTGCGCCTCCAGATGGGCCTGGAGCAGCTTGCTCGCCTCGGCCGCGTCCACGCCCGGCGGCACCCGCAGGCTGACCAGGGCACGGGCGCTCGCCTGCACCGACGGGGTGGCGCCGACCACGGGCGGGCAGTCGATGCCGAGCACCGTGACCGCCGGACGCGCCCAGATGCGGTCCGCGACCGAGCCGTCACCTATCAGCCCGACGCCGTCCAGCACCTTGGCGTCCTTGCGGAACTGCTCCTCCTCGTACTCCAGCCCCGCCCAGCCCGACTCCGGCGCGAGCCCGTCGACCGTCGTCGAGCCGTCCTCGGCGCGCAGCGAGTCCAGCATCCGGATCAGCGCGGCCAGCGCGTCCGGGGCGGCACCGCCGAACTGCCCGGAGTGCAGATTGCCCTGAAGCGTGTCGATCTGGACCCGGACCATGGTCATGCCGCGCAGGGTCGTGGTCACTGTCGGCAGGCCAACCCGGAAGTTGCCCGTATCGCCGATGACGATCGTGTCCGCCACCAGCAGTTCGGGATGATGCTCGGCGTACCGCTCCAGGCCGCCGGTGCCCATCTCCTCCGAGCCCTCGGCGATCACCTTGACGTTGACGGGGACGCCGCCGTTCGCCCTCAGCGCACGCAGCGCCAGCAGGTGCATGATCACGCCGCCCTTGCAGTCGGCGGCGCCGCGCCCGTACCAGCGGCCGTCCCGCTCGGTCAGCTCGAACGGCGGGGAGGTCCAGGCGGCCTCGTCCAGCGGCGGCTGCACATCGTAGTGCGCGTACAGCAGGACCGTTTTGGCACCTTCCGGCCCAGGCAGATAGCCGTACACCGACTGCGTGCCGTCCGGGGTGTCCAGCACGGCGACGTCCACGAAGTCCTCGGCGCGCAGCGCGTCGGCGACCCAGTTCGCGGCGCCCTCGCTCTCGCTCCTCGGGAACTGGGCGAAGTCCGCCACCGACTTGAACGCCACCAGCTCGGCGAGCTCCGCCCTCGCCCTGGGCAGCAGGGCGGCGACGGTATCGGCGACCGGATTGGACGACATGGGCACGCTCCTCGTGGGTGCGACGTTGAACTGGTGAGTACACCGATCCTCCCACAGCGGCCTGCGGCGATCTCCGCCGTAGGATGCGGGGGGACAGGTGGCAGGTGCCCGCCTGCGGACGGACACGCCCTGACCCACGGGTTGACACGGCACCTACGGCTTGATTCAGCACCTACGGCTTGATACGGCATACGGCACTTACGGCTTCTACGGCTTGATCGGAGCAGCGGACCATCGTGAGCGGTGAGAATTCTTCGGCGGACGACGTGCAGCGGGTGTGGGACGTCGTCGTGGTGGGCGCGGGGCCCGCGGGGGCCTCGGCGGCCTACGCGGCGGCGGTCGCGGGACGGCGCGTGCTGTTGCTGGAGAAAGCCGAGCTGCCCCGCTACAAGACCTGCGGCGGCGGCATCATCGGACCCTCGCGCGACGCGCTGCCGCCCGGCTTCGAGCTGCCCCTCAAGGACCGGGTGCACGCGGTCACCTTCTCCAACAACGGACGGTTCACCCGCACCCGGCGCTCCAAGCAGATGATGTTCGGGCTGATCAACCGGCCCGAGTTCGACCAGCAGCTGGTCGAGCACGCCCAGAAGGCGGGCGCCGAACTGCGCACGGGCGCCGCCGTGCAGCGCGTCGAACAGCACGGTTCGGCCGTCCCCGACCGGCGCACGGTCGCCGTCGTCCTGCAGGGCGGCGAGACCCTGCTGGCCCGCGCGGTGATCGGCGCCGACGGCAGCGCCAGCCGGATAGGCGCCCACGTCGGGGTGAAGGTCGACCAGGTGGACCTCGGCCTGGAGGCGGAGATCCCGGTGCCGGAGACCGTCGCCGAGGACTGGAAGGGGCGGGTCCTCATCGACTGGGGCCCGATGCCCGGCAGCTACGGCTGGGTCTTCCCCAAGGGCGACACCCTGACCGTCGGCGTGATCTCCGCGCGCGGCGAAGGCGCCGCCACCAAGCGGTACTTGGAGGACTTCATCGCCCGGCTCGGCCTCGCCGGCTTCGAACCGAGCATCTCCTCCGGCCACCTGACCCGCTGCCGCGCCGACGATTCGCCGCTGTCCCGGGGCCGGGTGCTCGTGTGCGGTGACGCGGCCGGCCTCCTTGAGCCGTGGACCCGCGAGGGCATCTCCTTCGCACTGCGCTCGGGGCGGCTCGCGGGGGAGTGGGCGGTGCGGATCGCCGAGGCGCATGACGCGGTGGACACCCGCCGCCAGGCGCTGAACTACGCCTTCGCCGTCAAGGCGGGCCTCGGCGTGGAGATGAGCATCGGCAAGCGGATGCTCGCGGTCTTCGAGCGCAGGCCCGGCCTGTTCCACGCGGCCCTGACCGGCTTCCGCCCCGCCTGGCGCGCGTTCAAGGAGATCACCCAGGGCCGGACCTCGCTCGGCGAACTCGTCCGCTCCCACCCGCTCGCCCAACGCGCCCTCACCACAATGGCTCCGGAGCCGGCGGCCTCGGTGAAGGCCGCCGAGGCGGACGCGGACGACGCGGACGACGCGGACACGGAGGACTCGGTCACTTCGTGACGGCGATCCGGAAGACCGGGTGGTCGGGGGCGATGCGGCGCAGGTCGGCGTCGGGCGAGTCGGGGCCGACCCCGTTGAAGAAGACGCCGACCTCGGCCTTCCAGCGCTTGAGGTAGGCCCGCAGCAACTCGACCTTGTCGTCGTCGGCGACCTCGGTGGCGGTGAAGACGTCCACGTTCTTGCCGAGCCGCAGTTCGCCGCCCCCGGCGGCGCGCATGTTGTGAGTCCACTGGACGTGGCCGCGCGGCGCGAGCAGATACTGCTGCCCGTCCACCGTCAGCAGGTTCACGGGGGTGGTGCGCCACTCGCCGCTCTTGCGTCCGCGGACGGCGAGGACGCGGGAGCCCCAGATGCTGATACCGCGTCCGGTGAGCCAGGACACGGCCCGGTTGAAGATCTTGACGGTGAACCAGCCGGGCTTCTGGACGTGTGTCGACACGGTGACCCCCACAGTTTGGGAGAGCGGTGCTCTCGCTTGACCCCAGTGTGGGGGAGATCGACGATCCAAAGCAAGAGCAGTGCTCTCTTTTTTGTGCGGTGCGCTTGCTTGAGATCGGTGCACCGAAAGGAGTTCGGTGTTCTAGTTCGAGTGCGCTGCTCCACATTGTGTGCACCGCTCCGCACGCGTGGCAGACTGCTCCCCATGACCACCGCACAGGGCGCCCGCGCGCGAGCCAGGATGGAAGTCACCGCGGCCATCAAGGACGAGGCACGCAGACAGCTCGCGGCCGAGGGCGCGGCCAAGCTGTCCCTGCGGGCCGTCGCACGCGAACTCGGCATGGTCTCCTCGGCGCTCTACCGCTACTTCCCCAGCCGGGACGAGCTGCTCACCGCGCTGATCATCGACGCCTACGACTCCCTCGGCGAGGCCGCCGAAGCCGCGCACGCCACTGCTGTTGCCGCCGACGCCGACGCCGACGCCGTCCCGGCGCGGCGCTGGGTCACCGTGTGCGAGGCGGTGCGCGGCTGGGCGCTGGCGCACCCGCACGAGTACGCGCTGATCTACGGCTCGCCGGTGCCCGGCTACTCGGCCCCGGACACGACCATCCAGCCGGCCGCCCGGGTCGCCCTGGTCCTGATCGGCATCCTGCGTGACGCGTTCGAGCAGCGGGGGCTGGCGCGTACCCCCGTACCGGCCGAGCTCGCGCCCGAGGCCCGCCGGATGTCTGACGAGCTCATGCCGGGCCTCCCGCCGGAGGTGGCCGTCGCCATGGCCGCGGCGTGGGCGCAGCTGTTCGGGCTGGTCGGGTTCGAACTGTTCGGCCAGTTCAAGGGCGTGGTGGAGGACCGTGACCGGTTCTTCCGGCATGCGGCCGCCCAGCTCGCCCATGGGGTGGGCCTGGTCTTCCCTTGACTTGCTCCTCGGGCTGAAGCCCGAGGATTCTGGCCTTCTCGACCTGTTGCCGTGCCGCTACGCGGCACGGGCTTGGGCCGGGAATCCGTGGCTTCCTGTTTCTTCGCGCTGTGCCGGGATTGCTCCTGGTCTTACCGGCGCTCCGC